>JBDTCO010000224.1:0-43271 GCA_039923495.1 Polyangia bacterium | reverse complement strand
TTCGCAATCTCGAATTCTTCGCGGAAGCTGGGGTAATTAACGAAGACTTTAAACATGAAGCGGTCTTGCTGCGCTTCGGGCAGGGCGTACGTCCCCTCCTGCTCGATCGGGTTCTGCGTGGCGAGGACGAGGAACGGCGACGGCAGCTTGTGCGTCTCGTCACCAATGGTGACCTGGCGCTCCTGCATCGCCTCGAGCAGCGCCGACTGCACCTTGGCCGGCGCGCGGTTGATCTCGTCGGCGAGGACGAGGTTCGCGAACACCGGGCCGCGCTTCGAGCGGAACTCCTGCGTCGCGGGATTGTAGATCGTGGTGCCGATGATGTCGGCGGGCAGCAGATCCGGCGTGAACTGGATGCGCTGGAACTTGAGGCTGATGCAGTCCGCGAGCGTCTTGACCGTGAGGGTCTTCGCGAGCCCGGGCACGCCCTCGAGCAGCACGTGTCCACCCGTGAGGAGGCCGATCATGATGCGCTCGATCATGTACCGCTGGCCGACGATGACCTTGCCCATCTCGTTCGTAAGCCGCTCGGTGAAGGCCGACTCGCGCTGGACCAGCTCGTTGATGATCTTGACGTCGTACGCCATATGCGCCCATTCGATACCACCGCGCGAGCCGGGTCGCCACTTCGTCGCACACGTGGGTGAACGTCATGATAGGATCGGATCATGTTTCCCCGGCTCGCTCGAGGATTCGCCGTGGCCTGCTTGCTGGCCGCCAGCGGCATCGGCTGTGGTCCCCGCGTCGCCGACGGGGACAGTGGCGGTGCCGGCGTCCCGTCGATCCCCACCACGGAGACCGGTCCCTCGGCGCCGCTCACCGTCGGGCAGGACGCAGTCGTCGTCGCCGACTTCCTGAACCTGCGTAGCGCCGCAGGCACCAGCGCGAAGGTGCTTCTCGCGATGCCGTGCGGCTCCACCGTTGCTGTCGTCGATGGGCCGTCGAGCAACCCGGACGGCTGGTGGAACGTGCAGTACATCGACTCCGATGGCTACGCATGGTCGGGCTGGGCGTCGGGCAAGTACATGGCACTCCCCGAGGCCTACGTCTTTGGCACATGCGGCTCCAACATCGCGAGCGTCGACGACGGCGGGACGACGCCCGACCTGGGCGTGGATGCCGGCGGTACCATGAGCACCAACGATGGTGGCACCACGCCGCCCGCCACGCCTTCTGCCGTGGACGACATCCTCGCGCGCGCCAAGCTCGCGGTCGGCTACTCGTACTGGTGGGGCCACGGCGCGTGGCGCTCCGACGGCATCAACCACGGCAGCTGCTCGGGCAGTTGCCCAAGCTGCACGCACGGCGGCTCGTATGGCGCCGACTGCTCCGGCTTCATCGCAAAGGTGTGGCAGGTGCCGAGCGCGAGCGCGCTGGCGACGGACGCGCACCCCTACTCCACCGCCGACTTCTACGATGGCAGCGCCAACTGGACACACATCAGCCGCGCCAGCGTCGCGACCGGCGACGCGATGGTCTATCGCTCGGGCTCGGAAGGTCACATCGCCCTCGTCGAGTCCGCCGATGACCCGTACGGCGCCATCTGGCTGTACGAGGCCCGCGGTTGCGCGACGGGCGTCGTGCACGACATGCGCACGCTCTCCTCGAGCTACCACGCCATCCGCCGCGACGGCCTGTAACGTTGACACGGCGGCCTTCCGCCATGTACACGGGGCGCCATGACCATGACGCGCGAAGATCCGAAGTTCTGGGACATCCGTACGCTCGAGCGCCGCGTGCGCAAGGGCATCGTCACCAAGAAGGAGATCGCCCAGCACGTGAAGGGCCTCGAGGACTCCGCCGGTCGCGTCGCGCCGCGCGAAGAGGACGATGCCGAGGACGAGGCCTAGCCTGTCGTCCATGAGCGAGCACGACCACGACGCGCCCCAGGCTGACGAAGAGCTGGATTTCAGTGCGTTCATGCTGTCGCTCGCGTCGTCCGCGCTCGTTCACCTCGGTGAGCTCGAGCACCCCGAGCACGCGAACACGAGCGAGAACCTCGCGCTCGCGAAGCAGAGCCTCGACATCCTCGGCCTGCTACAGGAAAAGACGCGCGGCAACCTCACCGACGACGAGCAGAAGCTGCTCGAGCAGCTCCTCTACGAGCTTCGGCTGAAGTATGTGGCGGCGCGCGGCTGATCTCGGAGCGCGCCTCGGCTGGGCGCTCCTGCTCTGCGCGGGCTGTCGGCCCGGCACGAGCGCGCCCGTCGTACACGCGGAAGCAGCACCTCCGCCACCTCCCGTGGTCCCCGTCACGGGAGCGCCAAGCTCGTTCGTCGAGCTCGTGCGTCGCGCACGCCCGGCCGTCGTCAACATCCACACCACCGCGCTCGTCAGGCAGAGGCCGGTGCGCGTGCTCGAGTACGGTGAGGACAGCCCGTTCTATCGCCTCGTGCAGCCGCCCGATCAGCGAGCGCAGTCGCTGGGCACCGGCTTCATCATCGACGCCGACGGCGACATCGTCACGAACAACCACGTCGTCGCGCCCGAGGAGCTCGGCGGACGCCTGGCTGATGAGATCGTCGTGCAGCTCGAGGACAAGCGTCAGTTCAAGGCGCGTGTCGTCGCACGCGACGCTGCCACCGAGGTCGCGCTGCTGCACATCGACGCGCATGGGCTCCCGTACGCGCCGCTCGGCAGCTCGGACACGCTGGAGGTCGGCGAGTGGGTGGTCGCGATCGGCGAGCCGTACGGCCTGCAATCCACGGTCACCGCCGGCATCGTGAGCGCCAAGGGTCGTCGCGGCGACGATCTCGGGCGCATGAACCAGGGCTACTGGGACTTCATCCAGACGGACGCCGCCATCAACCCTGGCAACTCCGGCGGACCGCTCATCAACATGCGCGGCGAGGTCGTCGGCATCAACACGGCCATCAAGGCGCAGGCGCAGGGCCTCGCTTTCGCCGTGCCCATCGACATGGCCAAGCGCGTGCTCGCCGATCTCAGGGCGTACGGTCGCGTGCAGCGCGGCTGGCTCGGCATGAAGACGGTCGATCCGCGTGATGTCGGCGTCGAGATCGCGTCGGGCGCGATCGTCGCAGGGGTCTACCGCGGCAGCCCCGCGCACAGGGCCGGCCTGCAGCAGGGCGACCTCGTCGAGAAGCTCGACGACGTGGTCATCGACGACGCGGAGCGCCTCCGATGGCTCCAGGCCAACGCCGGCGTCGGCAAGGCCGTGAAGCTGCTCGTCCGACGCGGCGCGAACGAGAGCGTCGTCACGCTGACGACGGTGCTCCAGCCCGAATGATCTGGTTCTTCGTCGCGGTGTCGTTCGCCGCACTCTTCGTCGTCGCCCGCCTCGCGTACAAGGCGGGCCCGGGACCCGAGGACGACGGGGAATGAGCTACCGACGACGTCGTGCCTGCGTCGCGATCAGCGCCAGGTCGACGACCGCAGCCACGCCAGCGACCCCGAACATGACGTAGCCGCCAATGGCGAGACCGCGCAGGTGATCGATCCGCGCGTCGCTGCAAGGGCGTATGCAGCCGTCGTACTCGACGCGGGTACGCGCGAGCAGCCCAGTGCCGATCACTGCGGCGCCGAGCGCGGTGCCGGCAACCGCGATGGCAGGGGTCCAGCTCCCGCGTGAGGCGCGAGGCGCTGCCATCGGCGGTGCCATCACGTCGGACTTGATGCTCGCCTCGCCGGCGCTGCGCGCGCGCAGGAGCTGGATGCGCTCGCGGATGCTCGGGGCGATGGGGTCCGTGGGGCGCGCGTCGAGGTAGCGCTCGTAGAACACGACGGCCTCGGGCCAGCGCTCGAGCCGATCGAGACAGCGCGCGATGTTGTAGTCGAGCTCCGGCAGCGGCGCGAGCTTCGCCGCGACCTGGAACTTCTCGAGCGCGGGCTGGAAATCTCCCGCGTCGTACGCCGCCGCACCCTCGTGAAACAGCGTACGGGCCTCGTTGTGCGGCTCGTCGGCGTTTGCGGAGAGACCGATGAGCAGCAGCATCGCGAACAAAAACCGCGCGATCACTGCTCGTCGGCTCCGATGTCGCACGCCATGCCCTGTGGCCGCCCCTGCTGGTCGGTGTCGATGACGACGACGCCGGTCCCCAAGGGATCGCTCGCGCACGCGTTTTTCGGCATCGCGACGACCGCGTCCTGGCCAACCTGTAATCGTCCGGTCGAGGTGAGCAGCAGCGGCTTCTTCGGCCCGGGGATATTTGGCACTGGAGACTGCGCCGCCCCGACGAGGTATGCATTCATCACATCACTCGCCTGCAGCAAGCAGGTCGCGACGGATGGCGGCGTCATCGTCGCGTTTTCGAGGTCGCCGACCCAGACGGCGTTCGGTGCGATGAAGAGATCACCTGCGAACACGGCCTTCGATCCGCTCAGCGCCAGCGCGAACCGCTTGGCGTGCGATGTCTCGCCTGCGACCGGGACGTAGCTGAGCGTCGAATGCACAATCGTGGCGACCGCATTTCCCGTGTTCCACTCGACGGCGCGGCCGTAATCGCCGGCGCCGGTCGCGAGCGCCACGAGGTTGCGTGTCACGAGCCCCGTCGCCACGCCGCCGATGGGATAGCCAGGAGGTGGGGTAGTAGCGGGGTCCGAACGGAAGGGATAGCTCGAGATGGCAACGCTCACGCCGTGACCGGTGGCAACGACCTGCGTCTCGGCCATGGTGGAGACGCCGTTGGTCGTGTCGGTCTCGGGACATTCGGCTGCGCGGATGCCGTACACGTCCGCGCCACCGCCGCTCGCGCGCACCGAGATGGTCACGCGAGCGAGCTCGAGCCGCAGGTCGCAGCCGTAGGTGAGCCCGACAACGGCGCCTTGATCCTCCGTGAGCCCGACCGACGTATCCATCAGCTTCACGTCGAGATTAGCGGGACGGTGCATGCTGTGATCGTCGCTCTCGATGTCGATGCCGCGCAGGCCGCCGTTGTTGCTCATCACGATGCGTACGTCGGAGAGCGCGAGCGCGGTCCCGGTCTCGGTGGCCGCGACCATGACGCGGAGGCCCGCCGTCGAGCCGGTGCTGCTGAGATCGACGCTGGTCATTGCGAGCGCGCCACGCACCGTCATCACGGGATCGATCGAGCTGGTCGCCGACACCACCGAACGCGCGTCGCCACTCGTGGCGCGACACCACGTCTTCGGATCGTAGCCACCCAAGAGGTGCAGCGAGTCCTTCGACGCGTCCTTCGCGGCCCACTTTGTGGCGCCGGGGTAGGCGCCACTCGCGAGCCATATGTCGACCTCGCCGCCTTGCGTGGCCGCGGTGAGCGCGGCACCGAGCGTCGTGTAGGGCAAGAGCTGCGAGCCCGTGGCGCCCTGCGCGGTGGCGCCCGGATTCACGTACAGGTTGGTCACGTCCGGCGCCGAGTTGCCGGCGCACGAGGTGCTCGTGGACGCGTCGCCTCGATCCATGTCGGTGAGCGAACCGCCATCCCGCGCGACGCGCAGCACATCGAAGTCGAAGCACCCCGTCGCGAACAGCGCGCAGGCGCCGATGGCGGTCGTCGCGAGGGATCGAAATACGTTCACGCGTTTACTTTATCACGGCACCCTTGCCACCAGGAGGACGTTGCCTGGGTGCAGCGTACCTGCGACCTCGTCGCGCTCGACGGTGAAGCCGAGCTCGCGGAGCTCAGTCTCGAGCTCCGTGATCGGACGGAAGCGCACCGCGGGGCCGCGGTTCCAGCCGAGCTTCGTCACGGTCTGCTCGACGGCGCGCGTGAAGCGCGAGCCACCAACACGCGCCCCGTCGCCCTCGCGCACGAGCAGGACGCCCCCCGGCCGCAGCGCCGCACGACAGCGCGCGAGCACTCGACGCTGGGTGTCGTCGTCGTAGTAGTGCAGCACGTCGACCACGGTGACGACGTCGCACGGAGGTAGCGGATACTCGCGCGCGTCCCCCGTGACGATACCGATGCCGGCAAGGCCCGCCGCGGCACGCTGCCCTGCCTCGGCCTTGGCCGCGTCCCACTCGATGCCGAGCGCCTGTCTCTCGCCGAGCAGACCGAGCAGCACCGGCAGCATGCCGAGCCCCGTGCCGAGGTCGACGGTGAACGTGCCGGGGCGCACGTGCGCCGCGATGGCGCGGTAGCACGGGTCCATCATGTACTTCATGCGCGCATACCACTTGAAGCGACCGGGCTCTCGATCGTAGCGATGGCGCGCGAGCTCGATTGCATCGCGGATCGGATCGACGACGAGCTCGTGCCGGCGACGGAGAAACACGTACGCGGTGGCCCCGCCGATCGCACCGAGCGTCGCGCCGAGCACCGTGCCACCCACCATCCACGACCAGAAGAAGCGCGCCGCGAGCACCCGCGCCGGCTCGACGCGGAACAGCGCGAGGTTCGCAGGCAGAAAGTGGTGGTTGCGAATGCGCTCGCCGAGCTGCACGGAGGCGAAGCCGATGAAGGGCACGAGCGGCGGGATCGAGAGATTCGCAGCCGCGTAGACGATCACCTTGTTCAGGCGAAGCGCCCACGCGAGCACGAGGCACACGAGGATGTGGAAGCCGAACAGCGGCGTGCAGCCGACCATCGCACCGACGAGCACGGCCGCCGCGACACGTCCCGGCGCGCGATGCTCCGACACGAGCACGAGCCACAGCGCGTGGATCCGCGCCCGCAGCCCCTTCACGATCAGAGACCTTCCAGGAACCGCGCGACGACGGTCATGACGCCGAAGCTCGAGAAGTACACCGTGGCCTTGAGGTTCTCGCCCGATCCCGAGAGCGCACGAACCTCGCCCTCGCCGAACTTGCCGTGCTTCACCTTCTGGCCGAGGTGGAGGCTCTTGCCGTCCTCGTCGTCGTAGCGCGGCGTGTGCTCCGCATCGTACTCGACCGCGATGCCACGATCGCGCGTGACCGTGCGCGGCTTCGGCGGGGCTGCGGTGCTGTAGCGGTTGCCGCTGCTCTCATAGGGGGAGGTCCACGCGGTCTTGCGCGGCGCCTGCACGGGGCGTGCGATGCACGCATCGGGGATGTCCCCGAGGAAGCGGCTCTCCCGGAACGGCGCCGCGTCGCGCCCGAAGAGCCGACGGTAGCGCGCGTTCGACAGGAACAGCCGCTCGCGAGCACGCGTGATCGAAACGTATGCGAGCCGGCGCTCCTCGGCGATGGCGGCCTCGTCCTCTCCGTTTCGCAGCGACGGGAACACGCCGTCCTCGAGGCCGGTGACGAAGACGACGGGGAACTCGAGACCCTTCGCTGCATGCACGGTCATGAGCGTGACACCCTTGACCGTCTTGTCCGTGGGCGACTCGAGCGACACGAGCTCGAGGTAGTCGACCAGCGCGTGCGGCTCGCCCTTGCTCTCGCGATCGGCGGCGAAGTCCTTCATCGAGCCGACGAGCTCCATGAGGTTCTCGACGCGAGCCTCGTCTTCGTGATCGCCAGAGCCCGCGAGCGACTCGAGGTAGCCGGACTTCTCGAGCACGACGTCGGCGAGCGCGTGGAACGGGAGGTCGGCCTTGCGGAGCTCTTCGATCATCGTGACGAACTGCCAGAGCTTCTTGCGCGGCCCCGCGCCGAGGAACGCGCCCTGCGTCGCGGCGCGCATCGCGTCCCACACGGTGGTGCCGTGGGCGCGCGCCAGGTCGACGACCTTCTCGAAGGTGGTCTCACCGATGCCGCGCGCCGGCCTGTTGATGATGCGCCCCAGCGAGATCTCGTCGGCGGGGTTGGCGATCACCCGCATGTACGAGAGCAGGTCCTTCACCTCGGCACGGTCGTAGAAGCGCACGCCACCCACGATGGTGTAGGCCAGGTCCTCGGACCGCAGCGCCTCTTCCAGCACGCGCGACTGCGCATGCGTGCGGTAGAAGACGGCGAAGTCGTCGGGCAGGCGGTTCTCGTCGCTCTCGAGCCGACGGATCGCGCGCACGACCCACTCCGCTTCCCTCCGCTCGTCCTCGGCGGTGAAGTAGAGGATCTGCTCGCCGCCCTGCTGCTCGGTGAAGAGGCGCTTGTCCTTGCGATCGTGGTTCTTGCTGATGACGCCGTACGCCGCGTCGAGGATCGTCTGGGTCGAGCGATAGTTCTGCTCGAGCTTCACGACATGCGCCTGCGGGTGGTCGCGCTCGAAGTCGAGGATGTTGCGCACGTCGGCGCCACGCCACGCGTAGATGCTCTGGTCATCGTCACCGACGACGCACAGGTTCCCGCGCACGTGCGAGAGGTGCCGCACGAGATCGTACTGCACGCGGTTGGTGTCCTGGAACTCGTCGACGAGCACGTGATCGAACAGGCCCGCGAGGTGCTTGCCGACGACGGGATCGCGCGCGAGCCGCTCGGTCTTCAGCAGGAGATCACCGAAGTCGACACCGCCGGACTGCTCGAGCCGCGACTGGTACAGCGGATACACGCGCGCCACGAGGTCGGTGAAGTAGTCCTCGCCCTGGTACTCCTCGGCGGCGACCCCCTTGTTCTTCGCGCCGTCGATGGCGGAGAGCATCTGCCGCGGTGTCGCGTAGCGGTCGACGATGCCGAGCTCCTTCATCACGCGACCGACGAGCTTCTTCTGGTCGTCGTCGTCGAAGATGTTGAAGTCGCGCGGCAGCTTCGCGGCCTCGGCGTTCTGCCGCAGCATGCGCGCGCACGTCGCGTGGAAGGTACCGACCCACATGCCCTTCAAGCGCCCCGGCGCGAGGCGCTCGAGGCGCTCGCGCATCTCGCCGGCTGCCTTGTTCGTGAACGTGACGGCGAGGATGCGCCACGGCGGCACGCCACGATGCAGCAGCTCGTGAATGCGCTGCGTGATGACGCGGGTCTTGCCCGAGCCTGCGCCGGCGAGGATGAGGAGCGGGCCATCCCCGTGCATCACGGCCGCGGCCTGCGCCGGGTTGAGGCCGTGATCGGACGGTGGCGCGTGCTCGTGCATCGGCGGTGGTTATGCCACAGCAGACGCTCGTGCGGCAGCTATCGGGGGGTGGGCTTGCCCGGCCTCCGCGGTCGCTGGCTGCGGGTCGCGTGACGCTCGGCCCGGTTTGAACTATACCGTCGCGCGTGACCTCCCCTGCCGACGGGCGCGCCCTGCGCCATGCCTACGATGGGCCGTTCTTCCGACGGCTCGCAATCGGAGGCGTGCGTCACATCCCGCTCTCGCTCAAGTTCGCGACGATGCCGCTGTGGGGCAATATCTTCCACGCGCTCGTGCCGGCTGCCCGTCGCGCTGCAGAGCACAACCTCAGGCGTGTGATGCCGACGGCGTCGAGGCTCGACCTGCACCGCGCTGCATTCCGGCTCTTCACGAACTACGCCCAGTCCGTCGCCAACCTCTTCGCGCTCTATCACGACCTGCCGCTCGGCGTCGACGTCCTCACCCATCACGGCGAGCTGCTCGAGGCGCTGCATCGCGAGAAGCGTGGCGCGGTCCTCGCGACCGGTCACATGGGCTACTGGCAGATCGCCCCGTTCCTGATGGCCGAAAAGGCCTACGCGCCGATGACGATGGCGATGGCCGAAGAGCCCAACCAGCAGACAGGCGAGTTCGAGGCGCGCTTCCGTGCGCGGTTGCGGATCGTCTACACGACGCGCAGCCCGCTCGCGCTCGTCGAGCTCGCGCGGCTCGTTGGTCAGGGCGAGCTCGTTGGCATGCAGATGGATCGGACGCTGGGCGCGGCGCACATCATGGTCGACTTCTTCGGCAAGGCGGCGCCGTTTCCCACCGCGCCCGCCACGCTCGCGCGCGCCACGCGCGTGCCGCTCATCCCGGTCTTCATCCTCGCGCAGCGCGATCGAAGGCACTGCGAGTTCTTCGTCGAGAACCCCATCGAGGTCGCGCACACGCGCAACCGTGATGCGGACATCGCCGATGCCACACGCAAGCTGGTGGCGATCTACGAGAGCTTCGTCGCACGCCACCCGGATCAGTGGTTCAACTTCTTCGACTTCTGGGCGCCGCCGCGAGTCGCAGCCCAGGTGCGCCGGTGAGGATGCGCATCGCCGTCACCGGGCTCGGCGCCGTCACGGGGTTCGGTCGTGGCGTCGATGTGCTGTGGCGCGGCCTCGTCGATGGACGTCGCGCCACGGCGATCCGACCCGAGCTCGGGTCGCTCGCGCACGTCGGCCCCGTCGCGCTCGTGCCCGAGCTCGTGTGGGGCGAGGCGACCGCCGCGCGCGCGGAGACGATCTCGCGCTGGGCCGCCGAGGAAGCGCTCGCCGACGCCGGCGTCGAAGGTGCTTCCACCTCGCTCTGCTACGGCACGACCAAGGGCGGCATCGCGCCGTTCCTCGAGCTGGTGCGCGACGCTGCGCATCTCCCGTTCGATCCGCCGGCTCGCGCGACCTACGCGGGCCCTGCGCTCGCGCTCGCGACCGCGCTGGGCGTCCGTCACGTCGAGGTCGCATCGGCCGCGTGCGTCTCGTCCAACGTCGCGCTCGGCACCGCGCTCGATCTGCTGCGCAGCGGCGAAGCGACGTGTGTCCTGGCGGGTGGCGGCGATGCCCTCTCCGACTTCGTCATCTCGGGGTTCGCGTCGCTCAAGGCCCTCGACCCTGCGCCGAGCCGTCCGTTCGATGGCGCGCGTCGCGGCCTCAACCTCGGCGAGGGTGCCGCGTTCCTCGTGCTCGAGCGCGAGGACACCGCGCGTGCCCGCGGCGCGCGCGTACGTGCCTGGCTCGAAGGCTACGGCCTCTCCGCCGATGCAGTGCACATGACCGGTCCCGACCGCCAGGGCCGCGGCGCCGCCCGCGCGATGACGGCCGCGCTCGCGGAGGCGCACCTTCGTCCCGAGCAGATCGACTTCATCTCCGCACACGGCACCGGCACCGTGTTCAACGACCTCATGGAGGACAAGGCCATCGCCCTCACGTTCGGCGCACGCGCCATCCCGCTACACTCCATCAAGGGTGCCATCGGTCACACGCTCGGCGGCTCGGCGGCGCTCGAGGCCATCGTCACCGTGCTCGCGCTCGAGACCGGCCTCGTGCCACCGACGGCAGGCTACGAGCACCGCGATGCCGAGATCTCACTCGATGTCGTCGCTGGAGCACCACGCCCCCTCGCGCTCCAGCACGCGATCTCCACGTCGTCCGGCTTCGGCGGCACCAACGCAGCCATCGTGCTGTCGCGGGCCACATGAGGCTTCTCGGCAGCGCGCTCGTCACGGCGCCGAGCCTGGCCTCGCTCGACGCGCCCAGCTCGCGCGACCTCCACGTCGAGCGCTGGGCCGGTCGGCCCGCCCGGCTCGCTCGCATGGATCGCCTGTGCGCCGTCGCGCTCGTCGCGGCCGATGGTGCGTTGCTCGACGCAGGGGTGACCGTTCCATCGCACGCGCTCGCTCGCGTCGGGGTCGTGCTCGGCACCGCGTTCGGCTGTCACGCCACCAACGAGGCCTACGATGCCGGTGCGCGCCAGGGCGCACCAAGCCCACGCGTGTTCGCGTACACACTACCGTCCTCCGCCGTCGGAGAGATCTCGATCCATGCGGAGCTGACAGGGCCCGCCTCGACGATGGTGAGCGGCCTGACCGCGGGCCTCGACGCGCTCCGCGAGGCGAGGCGTCACCTCGACGCCGGCCGCGCCGACCGCATGCTCGTCGTCGCCGCCGATGTGATGACGCCGACCGTCGCACGGCTCACCAGCGTCGCGCTCCCGCAGCACGACGCAGCCTGCGCGCTGTTCCTCGACGGTACGCTGCCCATGGTGAGCAGCGCGCGCTTCGTCGCGAACGACCCCATGCTCGCGGCACGGCGGTGCCTGGAGGCGCTCGAGCTCGGCGGCATCGACGAGAGCTGGGGTCCGCGCGGCCTCGCGCTCCCCGGTACGCACCACGACCTCGACGAGAGCCTGCTGGCCGCCGCGCCGCTCGCCGCGCTTCGCCAGGCGCGAGGCAGGTCCCTGTTCGTCGCGATCGATCCGTCAGGGACCGCGACCGCCGTGGTCGTCGGCTGAGCGCGCCTGAAAGTAGCGTGGCGTCCCGCGCGCCCAGGGGTCGTACTGCGCGGCGAAGCGAACGCGCTCGCTGATCGACGGGTGGCTGTAGCTCCACCACACCCACAGCGCAGAGGGGTCGGGCCGATCGAGCGACTGCTCGCCGAGCGCCTGAAATGCGTGCGCGGCCGTCTGCTGCGGATCGGACACGAGGCCATGAATGACCTCCTGCCCGTAGATATCGGCGTCGTGCTCCTGCGCGCGCGACAGCGCGTTGCCGATGGGCTCCCCCGCGAGACCAAGCACCGCGAGCACCAGTGCGTAGAGGCCGAACGCAGCGAGGTCGTCCAGCCGCTCGATGCGATAGCGGCGCGCGAGGAGGAGCACGAGGCGCTGCACGATGAAGAGCAGCACGAAGCCACCAAGGCAGCCGATGACGATCCCACGGACAACGTGACCGAGCGCGTAGTGACCGAGCTCGTGACCGAACACGAAGAGCACCTCGTCGTCGGGCCGCTGGTCCGCCGTGGTGTCCCACACCACGACGCGCTTGGACGCACCGAAGCCCGTCACGTAGGCGTTGAGCGTCGTGTGCTTGTCGCTCGCCTTCATGAGGAACATGCGCGACGGCGGGATGGACTCACCGCTCTTGTCGATCACGCGCGACAGCTTGGCGACCAGCGCGGCGTGACCGGTCGCGAGCGGCTCGAAGCGCTCGAACAGCGGGTCGATGACGTACGGCGAAGCGAACACGAGCACGAGCTGCACGGGCACCGCGGCCACGGCGATCCAGAGCCACGCGCGCCTCGGGGTCCGACGCAGCAGCTCGCGCACGCCGAGCAGCAGCGGCACCGCGACGACCAGTACGAGCAACAGTGACTTGCCGCGATCACCGAACCAGCTCGCCCACCCCTGTACGGACAGGCCGTAGGCGAGCGACACGTGGTGCGCCCAGATCCCGAACGGCAGCGACGAGAGCGTGAGCGCAGAAACAATCGTCGTGAAGAACACGAGCCCCTGGAAGCGCGCGGGCAGGCGATCGCGCAGCCAGCGCCAGCCCCCGAGCTCGAGCATCAGCACGAGCAGCAGCAGCATGAACGCGAGGTCGCCGAGCCCGATGATCTTGTAGGTGTGGTCGAGCGCGATCGCCTTCTGCAGCTTGTCGGGCGGGAGCGCGTAGTGGTCGATCACGCGAGGAGCTCGTCGAGCGTCACGGAGCGGAGCGCACTCCGATCGAGCTCCACCAGCAGCGCCTCGAGCACGGCGGGGGCGATGGGCACGCGGTCGTCCCGCTCCGCCCCGTCGTGGAGGACGAGGATCGCGCCGGCTCTGAGCGCGGGCCGCAAGCGCGAGAGCGCAGACTCCACCGTGGCGCCGCGCGTGCCGTCACGGGCCGAGCGGGTCCACGAGACGAGCTCGAGCTTCGCGCGCTTTGCGGCCTGTGCGACCCGCGGCGAGACGATCCCGACGGGCGCGCGGAACCATCGACCGCGGACGTTCGTGCCACGCGCCTCGGCGAGGATCGTCTCTGCGCGCATGAGCTCGTCGGCAAGCTCAGCGGGCGGCAGGAACGCGGTGGTCCGCGCGTGGTCGTGCGAGTGGTTGGCGAGGCCATGACCGCGCGCCGCGATCTCGCGCAGCAGCTCGGGCTGCGCGACGCCCTTCTTCGCGATCACGAAGAACGTGCCGCGGTGACCGCGCGACTCGAGGAGATCGAGCACACGCCGCGTCGAGGTGGCATCGGGCCCATCGTCGAAGGTCAGCGCGAGCGTCCCCTCGCACCCCCGCGCCGCGACGATCGGGCGCGCGAACAGGCCGAGCTGCGCGAAGAACACGCCGAGCCCAACGGTACCGAGGATCGTGACGGCCAGCAGCACGGCCCACCACGCGCTTGGCACACGTCCCAGCGCGCTCGCAGCGACGAGCGTCACCACGCCGAGAAGCGCCGCGCCGAGCACGAGCCTGGCCCACGGAAATGCGCGCACGGGTGTCGCCACGAAGGAGTCATAGCGCGACCGCGAGGCGGTTTGCCAATCGACGGACGACGGATAGGATATCGACCCCATGCGCGCGCTCGTCACCGGCGGTACCCGAGGCCTCGGCCGCGCCATGGCCGAAGCGCTGCTGGCCGATGGGTACGAGGTCGTGGCCACGTACGTGAGCAACGAGGCCGCTGCAGAGGACGCGCGCAGCCGAGGCATCCGCGCGGTCCGCTGCGACGCGGCGTCCGGCGAGGCCGTGCAGGCGTTCTTCGCGACGGCGGGCGACTTCGATCTGCTCGTACATGCCGCCGGCTTCACGCGGGACAAGCTCATGATGATGATGCCCGAGGCCGACTTCGCCGCGGTCCTGGGCGTGCACCTCGTCGGTGGCTTCCTCGTTGCCAAGCAGGCGATGAAGGGCATGATCGCAAAGCGCCGCGGTCGCATCGTCTTCATCGTCTCGCCGACGGCGCTCGTCGGCAGGCCCGGGCAGACGAGCTACGGCGCGGCCAAGGCGGGGCTCATCGGCCTCGCTCGCTCGCTCGCTCGCGAGGTGGCGCGCTTCGAGATCACCGTGAACTGCGTGTCGGCGGGGCTCGTCGAGACGGGGCTCACCGAGACGCTGTCCGAGGCGGCGCGCGCGGAGATCCTGCGCAGCATCCCGCTCGGTCGCGCGGGCCGTCCCGAGGAGGTGGCCGCCGTGGTGAGCTTCCTAGCGAGCGATCGCGCGAGCTACATCACAGGGCAGGTGATCTCCGTCGATGGCGGCATCACCTGAACACGTTAGGCTTCACGCAAAGGGGAGACATGGCCGACCTGGTACACGAGATCAAAGAGCTCATCATCAACAGCCTCAACCTCGAGGGCACGACCCCGGAGGAGATTGGCGACGATGATCCGCTGTTCGCCAGTGGCCTCGGGCTCGACTCGATCGACGCGCTCGAGCTCGCCGTCGCGATCGAGCGCACGTACAAGGTGACCATCCCCGACGAGGCCGTGGGCAAGCAGGTCTTCTCGTCCGTGAAGACGCTCGCGGCCTACGTCGCGGAACACCGCGGGTCGTGAAGCGCCTCGCGCTGCTGCTGATGCTGGTGGGCAGCGCGGCGTTCGCAGCGCCGGACACGCTCCTGCGTGGCCATGGTGCCGACACGCTCGCGCGTATCGATCTCGTTGCACACGAGACGCACACGCTGTCCGCTGAGTTCACGCAGCGGAGCAAGGTGAAGCTCTTCAAGCAGGAGCTCGTGCAGAAGGGGCGGCTCGCGTTCAAGGCACCGCGCCAGATCCGCTGGCAGTACCTCTCGCCGGACCCGTCGCTGCTCGTGCTCGACGGGATGAAGGCCACCATGACCTCGCCCGGCGCCGCACCCCAGGTGTTCGACCTCGACCGCGACGCGACGATGAGCGCCGTGTTCGAGCAGCTGCTCACGTTCGTCGGTGGCGGCTCGATGGCGCGGGCGGAGCAGAGCTACGCCGTCGCGATCGGCGGCAGCGATCGCGCACCCGTGATCACGCTCGTCCCGAACCCCGATGCCCCCGCAGGCAAGGTGTTCTCTCGAATCGAGCTTTCGTTCGACGACAAGCTCATCGTGAAGCAGATCGTGCTGACCGAGAGGAGCGGAGACGAGAAGACCATCGTCTTCTCGAAGGTCGCGCGGAATGTCCCGCTGGGAAACGACCTGTTCATTCCGCGCTGAGCGAATTGCCTTTGCAGTCCGATCGCGGCGACTAAGCTGCGCGGACATGAAGATACGCTCCGTGGCCTCGCTGCTCTTCCTCTTCACGGCGCTCGGCTGTCACAGCGAAGGGCTCGACTCCAGCTTCGATGCGGCCCAGCCCGTCGACATGGCAGAAGCGGTCGACCTGTCCGGGCCGACCACGCCGGACGAGGGCACGTTCCCCGCGCACGTCACGCTCGGCCAGCTCCAGCCCCAGGTCATCCGCCAGAACAAGGAGGGCGTCATGGCGACGCCGACCGTCGTCGCCGTCACCTACGACAACGACACGTATCGCGCGGACGCCGAGACCTTCTTCACCCAGTATGCCGCGTCGACCGCGTGGGCCACGCAGACGGCCGAGTACGGCGTGGGACCGCTCACCGTCGGCACGCCGCAGCACCTCGCGGGCGACGCGCCGGCCTCGCTCTCCGATGGCGCCGTGCAGGAGCTCCTCCGGATGAACCTCGCGAGCGCAACGGCACCATGGGGCGCGGCCGACTCGAACGTCGCCTACCAGTTCTTCATCCCGCAGTCGGTCAAGTTCGACGACGGCAACGGCAACGCGCACCAGCAGGGCAACGCGTGCTGCGCGTCATACGGCGGTTATCACTCGGACACGCGCGTGAACGGCGTCGACATCTCGTACGCCATCATCTGCGAGTGTGGCCCGAACGGCGGTCCGACGACACCGTTGCAGGACATCACCACCACCAGCAACCACGAGCTCGTCGAGGCCGTGACGGATCCGTTCTCCGGCACGCCCGGCTACACGAACCCGAGCGACGACTTCTTCGGCTTCTCGCTCGTCACGGAGGGCGAGGTCGCGGACATGTGCGAGTTCGCGACCACCGCAGAGTGGAAGCCGACCGACATGGACTACACGATCCAGCGCACCTGGTCGAACCTCGCAGCGGCCGCCGGTCACGACCCCTGCGTCGGCGATGGCGCGACGCCGTACTTCGAGGCGATCCCGTACCTCCCGGACACGGTCGACATCGGTCAAGGCGAGAAGGTGAAGAGCCTGAACATCGCCGTCGGCACCACGGGGTCGATGACGGTGCGCGTGTTCTCCGACGTACCGGGCGGCTCCGTCACGCTGCGCGTGGACGACGTCTACGCCGAGTTCACGGGCGGCGCGGCGCTGCTGGGCTTCGTGGTGCCACCGGGCCCGTTCCTCGCCGGCACCGACGTACAGATCCAGGTGACCGTGAAGGCGCAGGACTTGAAAGATCTCGGCGGTCCCTTCGAGCCCTTCGCCCTCGCGACCACGCCCGTCGGCGGCGGCTCCGAGACGTACTACTACGGCATCATCGGGCAGTAGCCTCTGTCACGTCGCCGGCCCAGAGCCGGTGACGCGTGCCGTTCTCCTCCACGACGAGGAGCGCCCCCTCGTCATCGAGATCTTCCGCGACGCCGGTCACTTTTTCGCTGCCTGCGCTGACGGTGACGACACGTCCGAGGAAATCGACCTCGCGCTTCCACGTGCGCACCGTCGCCGCGGTGCCGTGTGCAATGAAGTCCGCGTAGCGGCGATCGAGCGCGTCGAGCAAGGTCGCGAGCACCTCGCCGCGATCGAGCGCGCGGCCGGTCGCGAGGCGTAGCGACGTGGCGATGTCCTCGAGGTCGGGCGGAAACCCGAGCGTGCCGACGTTGAGGCCGATGCCGACGACGACGTGCTCGATGCGCGAGCCGCTCGTCGCCATCTCCGTCAGCACACCGGCGACCTTGCGACGCACGCCGCGATCTTCGACGAGCAGATCGTTGGGCCACTTGAGGTGCGCGGCGGCGCCGCACGAACGAGCAGCGTCGAGCAGCGCGAGCCCGACGGCGAGCGTGAGCGGCGGCGCGGCGGCGGGCAAGACGCGCGGACGCAGCACGACGGACAGATAGAGGTTGTCTCCGCGTGGCGAGCTCCACGCGCGACCGAGTCGACCTCGTCCCTTCGTCTGGCGCTCGGCCGTGACGACCGCGCCGTGCGGTGCGCCTTGCCGCGCCCACGCGGTGGCCTCGTCGTTGGTGGAGCCGACCTCGTCGAGCGCGCGATGCGTCGCGCCGATGATGCCGCGGTGCTCGCGCAGAGCGTCTTCGACCAGCACTAGAAGTCGAGCGAGAGATCGACCGCGCGCGCGGAGTGCGTGAGTGCGCCGACGGAGATGAAGTCGCAGCCGGCCTCGGCGTACGCGCGCACGGTCTCGAGGTTCACGCCACCGGACACCTCGCTCACGGCGCGACCGGCGATGCGCTCCACGGCCTCGCGGATCTGGGCAGGCGTCATGTTGTCGAGGAGGATGATCTCGGCGCGCTCGGCGAGCGCCTCGTCGAGCTGCTCGAGCGTGTCGACCTCGACCTCGATGCGGAGCGGGTGAGGCGCTCGCGCTCGCGCTCGCGAGATGGCCTGCCGCACGCCGCCTGCCGCTGCGATGTGGTTGTCCTTGATGAGCACGCCAGAGCCGAGATCGGCGCGATGGTTGCGACCGCCGCCGCAGACCACCGCGCGCTTGTCGAGGAGGCGCCAGCCCGGCGTGGTCTTGCGCGTGTCCACGATGGTCGCGCGCGTGCCTGCCACCGCGTCGACGAACCTGCGCGTCAGCGTGGACACCCCGGAGAGTCGCTGCAGGAAGTTGAGCGCGGTGCGCTCGGCCGACAGCACGGAGCGCACAGGACCCTCGAGCTCGCACGCGACCTGGCCGCGCTCGAGCCTGTCGCCGTCGGCGGCGACGCGACGCACGACGATGCGCGGATCGACGCGCGCGGCGACGGCCTCGACGAGCGCGAGTCCACAGAGCACGAGCGGCTCCTTCGCGAGGATGCGACCCGAGCCTCGCTCGTCGTCGTCGGGGAAGATCGCCTCGGCGGTCACGTCACCGCGGCCCAGGTCTTCTTCGATCGCGAGGCTCACGAGGGCCTCGACCGCAGGCGTCATCCAGCCGGTCACCATCTCATCGTCTCCCAGCCCACCTTGCGCGCGAACAGCCGCAGGCGAGCGTCTGGATTCACCACGCGCGCACTGCCAACGCGCTCCAGCATCGGCAGATCGCTGAAGCTGTCCGTGTAGAAGTAGCTGCTCTCGAGATCGAGGTCGTGCTCCTTGCAGAAGCGCTCGGCGAGCACGACCTTGCCCACGCCGTAGCAGGCGGGCTCGATGATCGTGCCGTCGAAGCGCCCGTCCTTCACGCCGAGACGCGTGCACAGGACGTGCTCGATGCCGAGGTCGGCAGCGAGCGGCTGGGCGACGTACGGCGTGGACGACGTGAGCAGCACGATCACGTGACCGAGGCCACGATGGTGCGCGATCGCGCGACGTCCATCGTCGGCGATCGTGCCCGCGACATACTCCGCGTAGAACTCGCGGCTCTTGTCGCGCAGCTCCGCCTCGGACTGCCCCGCCATGTCGCCGACGACCTTCTTGCCGACGGCCTCGGTGTCGAGGATCGAGAGCTTGTACTGCGTGAGCCAGCCGATCGCGCGGAGCATGGCGTAGAGCGAGATCTCGCCACGCTTGCGCAGGTACGTCACCCACTCCCGCCCCGAGTTCACGTGGAGGAGCGTTTTGTCCATGTCGAAGAAAGCAGCAATCACAGCAGGCTCATCGCTAGGACTTCTATGAGCAGGTTGCAAGCCGCATGGAAGATCGTCCCCGCGAGGACCGAGCGTGTGCGCGAAAAGAGCCAGCCAAAGAGCAGGCCGGGGATCGCGCGCGTGAACATCATCGGGTCGAACGTGACGAGCACGTGCCCGAGGCCGAACAGGATCGCCTGCACCACCAGCGCCCAGCCGACCGGCGCGCCGAGCAGCATGCGCGTCGGCGGCAGCGCGTCCTCGAGCCGACCCATGATGTAGCCGCGAAAGAAGAGCTCCTCGGGGAACGCGACGACGACGAGCTGCGCGACCGCGAGCATCCCGAAGCTCGGCGGGAACACGAGGTGCGGGTGCAAGAGATGCCAGCAGCTCCCCGGCACGAGGCTCGGCACATGCGCGCAGGCCCAGCGGTTCCACACCCAGAAGCCGACGACGAACAGCGGCAGCACGACGAAGATGAGTCCGCCCGCGAGCTGAAGGCCGAGCTTCACCGGGTCGGCGCGCAGGCCATACGCCTCGAGGTCACCGCGCTTCCTCAGCATGAGCTGCGGCAGGAACAGGAACCCGGCCGCGACGAACGCATGCAGGTTGTCGCGGATGAACCCGATGAACGAGAGCCGGGTCAGCACCGCCGCCAGCGCCGACGCGAGCAAGAAGACGAGCAGCACCTCGACGATCGCGGGCCGCGCTCTCGGCGTGGGCACACGCCCCGCCGGGTGGGAGTCCTCCGACATCGACGTTCCTTATAGCGTAGCCGCGATGCCCACCGGCCAAGAAGAAGGCTCGCCGTGAGCAGCGCGACGAGGACCTGCGCGCCGAGCGTGCCGAGGCTCCTGCAGCGCGCAGGCAGGGTCGATTGACCCCAGACAACGACAGCGACTTGAAATCCATGGACAGCCGGTGGCATGCGACTTGCTGAATCGTAGCGTGTGCGGCTTCTCGTAGCGGTCCTCCTCTCCATTGGCGTGTCGGCTCATGCCGAGCCGACGCGCATCGACGCGACGCTGAGCAAGCGTCGCGGCTACGAGTGGAAGCGCTCGGGCTGGACGGCCGACGCCTACCTGCTCAAAGAGCCCGGCGGCGCACCTTCGCGCTGGGTCTACAAGCGGACGAAGCCCACGATCCGCGAGGGGCTCATGCCCACGCCTGACCCGTCGATGCGCACGATGTTCCGTGATCAGACGCTCTGGGTCGTCGACAGTCTCCGCGATGCGCCGTCGTTTCGCGCCTTCGCGCACCTCTTGCCGACCACGCGCGCGAGCGGTCGCTTCGGCATCTTGCAGGAACGCGCACGAGGGATCCCCATCGGCGACCTCCCTGCGGACGCTCAGGTTCGTGCGCGCGGCGAGCTCGAGCGCGTGAAGACGGCGGCCATGGCCGCGCTACCCGGCGTCGAGATCGACGCGAACGATGGAAACATCTTCTTCCACCCGGACGGCCGCGCAGCGAGCCTGTTCGATCCCGCGGGCGGGTGGTGGGCACGCCTCCTCAACGACAAGGTCGCCTCGAAGCCCGGCTTCGACGTGGACAAGAAGCGTGGTCCGTTTCACGTCGGCAACTCCATCGCGTGGCGCGTCCAGGGCGGTGACCTCAAGTTCGGCGATGCGTGGGTCGTGGCAAACGTCGACGCGAAGGCCGCGTTCGTCGTGAAGCACGGCTTTCTCTCGGCGTATCGTGCCGTACGCGAGGGCCACCCCACGTACGAGCGCCTCGGTCCCCCACTCGAGGACGAGCGCGAGGTGCAACCGGGGCACTTCGAGCAGCGATATGCGCACGGCACGATGACGTGGGACGCCGAGCGTCACACGCGCGTGGACTTCGACTAACGAATCGTCGCTGCGAGCGCGCCCATGCGACGGCGGAGCAGCACGAGCGTCTCCGAGAGCGTGTCCATGCACTCCATCACATCATCGCTGGCGCACAGCGCGATAAGCTTCTGCGGGTTCACGTCGGTCGACGACAGGAGCGTGAGCGCCGACGAGAGGAAGCCGTCGATCACCGACATCGCCTGCGCGGTCTCGTGCAGGTCGTCGTCGATGAGCAGCAGCAGGTTCGTGGCGTCTCCGCGCGCGAGGCTGGGGTTGTCCGTCTCGTGGGATCCGAGGCGATCCCGCAGGCGCCGGTGCGGCGGGACATCGTTTCGAGGCATGGGCTGCATCAGCGCTCCTGTTCCGACGTTGACGGTCGACCCCGCCTCGCGCGCTGTCAATTTTCCGCGCCGTAATCGGGGGCGGAAGGTGATCCGCCTCACTCGTCTTCCGTCACGCCGCGATTTGACCCGTCGCTGGACCGCGACCATCTTTTCGAATGGATCCTCGTCGGAGGCTGCCGGTTCCTTTTTCCTTGACTCGACGGGGCTGACCCATAGGATCCGCCCTTCGGCCCATCAGTAGAGCGATGAAAACCGCAAAGGACACGGGAACTTGGATCATGGCGGGTGCGGCAGAGGCCGCGCACGTGCGATCACGTGTGGTGATCTCCGCATGGCGTTGATCCCCCCCGACAAGATCGCCGAGGTCCGCGACCGCACCGACATCGTCGCGGTGATCGGCGAGTACGTCAGCCTCAAGCGGGCCGGGACGAACTGGAAGGGCCTGTGCCCGTTCCACAACGAGAAGAGCCCGTCGTTCAACGTCCAGCCCGTGCGGCAGTTCTTCCACTGCTTCGGGTGCGGCAAGTCCGGCGACGTGTTCACGTTCATCCGGGAGCTCGAGGGCAAGAGCTTCCTCGACGTGGCGCGCGACCTCGCCAAGCGTGCGGGCGTGGATCTCCCCGAGCCGACGCGCTCCCCCGAGGCCGATCAGCGCGCGCAGCGGTTGCAGAGCGAGCGCGAGAAGCTGCTGCGTCTCAACGAGCTCGTAGCCGGCTTCTACGCGCGTGAGCTCGCGGGTCCCGGCGGTGCGGCCGCGCGCGAGTACCTCGTGGGCCGCGGCATCGCCGGAGCGCGTCGCAAGGAAGGCGCCGAAGAGACCCTCGTCACGGACGTCTTCCACGTCGGCTACGCGCCCGCGGGCTGGGACGGTCTCACGCGCTTCCTCGAGGAGAAGCAGGTCCCGCACGAGCTGGCGGAGCGCGCAGGCCTCGTCCGGCAGCGCGATCGCATCCCCGACTCCGCGCGTCCCCAGCGCGGCGCGCCGCCGACCAAGGCCACGCACTTCGACGTCTTCGTCGATCGCGTCGTCTACGCGCTCACCTCGCCCGTCGGCGAGATCATCGGCTTCGGCGGGCGCGTGCTCGTGGATGCCGACGGCCAACCCAAGTACAAGAACTCGCCGGAGACCGTCCTTTACAAGAAGGGGGAGAACCTCTTCGGCCTGCACGCCGCGCGGCACCAGATCCGGCGCTCCGGCATGGCGCTCGTCGTCGAGGGCAACTTCGACGTGATGACGCTGCACGCCGTCGGCCTCGGCTACGCGGTCGCGCCGCAGGGCACCGCCATCACCACAGAGCAGGTGAAGCTGCTGTCGCGCTTCGCACGCGAGGTCGTGCTCATGCTCGACGCCGATCCCGCGGGTCGCGCGGCGACGCTGAAGGTCATCCACCTGTTCGTGGAGGCCGGGCTTCCCTGCCGCATCGCGAGCCTGCGTCCCGAGCTGCGGGCCGACGGCACGCCGAGGAAGGTCGATCCCGACGAGCTCGCGCGCCGCGATCTGCCACGCATGAAGGCGCTCATCGAGTCGGCGCCGGACGCCGTCGAGCACTTCTTCACGGAGGTCACCTCCGCGGCCGAGCCGACGGTGCCCGGTCGCGTGCGCGCCATCCACGAGTGCGTGCCGCTCATCCGCTCCGTCTCGGATCGGCTCGCGCGCGACCTCTACTGCGAGCGCCTCGCGCAGCTGCTCCACGTCTCCACAGCGCAGGTCGTGCAGACCGTCCGCGACACGCAGGCGAGGCCACAGCCGCGCCAGTCGGCGGTCCCCGAGCACGCGGAGCACTACGAGGCCGTCGACCCGGAGCTGTCCAGCGAGCCGGAGATGGTGCCGCGCGATCTCGAGCCCGCGGTGCAAAAGCTGCTGTCGCTCCTCGCGCAGCACCCGGTGCTGCTCGCCAAGATCCAGCCCGAGCTGCTCGCCAAGCTCACCGATCCAGCCGTGCGAGCCCTCCTCGAGGAGGGCATCGCGCACCGGGCGCTCGGCGGTCGTGCCGTCGAGGAAGCAGCCCCCGAGATCAAGCAGGCGGCCGCACGCGCCCTGCTCTCCGACGAGTTCGCGGGTGTCCAGCAACCCGAAAAAGCGCTCGACAGCATCGTCCAGCAGCTCTCGATCCCACGGGATCGAGAGGCGCTGAACGAGGCTCGCAAGGCAGCCCTCTTGCGGGGGGACCGTGAAATGGTCCAAGTCCTCAATGCCCGGATACTGGCGAGCACGCGCGCCTGATGTCACAACGTGGGCCTACCGGCTCGCGAGCACCGTCCGAAGAAGTCCGTCCGAGAAGTCACCAGGTCGAGAAGTACAGGGAGAAGAGTTTTCAATGAACCGAGAGCGCGACACCGACAAGCAGATGCAGAAGCTCATCACCATGGGCAAGCAGAAGGGGTACGTGACCTACGACGAGGTCAACGACCACATGCCCGAGGACGTGGTGTCGTCCGATCAGATCGACGACTGGCTGGGTGCGCTCGGTGACGCGGGCATCGAGGTGGTCGATGGCTCCGGTGCTCCGAAGAGCGAGAAGGGCAAGGCCGTCGCGGCCGTCGCCAAGGCTGCGGGTCGCGCCGCTGCCGGTGGCAAGGCGCCCGCCGAGGTCCCCGCGCTCGAGGACGACGAGGAGGCCAAGGCCGACTCCGACGACGACGAAAAAGAGGAGAAGGAAGAGAAGGAGGAGGACGAGGACTTCGACGGTGGCTACTCGAAGACCAACGACCCCGTGCGCATGTACCTGCGCAAGATGGGCTCCGTCTCGCTGCTCACCCGCGAGGGCGAGGTCGAGATCGCCAAGCGCATCGAAGAGGGCGAGCGTCGCGTGCTCCAGGTCGTCCTCAACTCGTCCATCGCCGTCGAGGAGATCCTCGAGCTCGGCACGAAGCTGAGGGCGCAGAAGATCCGCGTGAAGGAAGTCATCCGCGACGTCGACGAGGAGGACGCGGAGTTCGACGAGGAGTGGCACACCGAGCGCGTCTGCAAGCTCATCGACAAGGTGCGCAAGAGCCAGCGTGACAACGAGCAGCTCGTCCTCGAGATGGACAAGGCGCCCGAGCCGAAGCGCAAGAAGAACAAGGAGAAGATCGAAGAGAACAAGCAGGAGATGTTCGATCAGCTCTCCGAGCTTCGCATCAACAAGAAGCAGATCGAGAAGATCGTCCAGAAGCTCAAGGGCCTCGTCGTCCGCATCGAGAAGGGCGAGCAGGAGATCAACGAGATCGAGGCGAAGATCGGCCTCTCTCGCAAGGAGCTGCGCAAGACGATCCGCGAGGTGAAGCTGTCACCCGCGAAGCAGAAGTCGCTGGTGAAGAAGCTCGGCCTCACCGCCGAGGAGATGGAAGAGGCCAACCGCAACATCCAGGTCGGCGAGAAGAAGGTGAAGCGCGTCGAGGAGGAGGCCAAGCTCGACGAGGATTCGCTGCGCACCACCTACAAGGACATCCACGAAGGCGAGCGGATGGCGGAGCGCGCCAAGAGCGAGCTCGTCGAGGCCAACCTCCGGCTCGTCGTCTCCATCGCGAAGAAGTACACGAACCGCGGCCTCCAGTTCCTGGACCTCATCCAGGAGGGCAACATCGGCCTCATGAAGGCCGTCGACAAGTTCGAGTACAAGCGCGGCTACAAGTTCTCGACGTACGCAACATGGTGGATCCGTCAGGCCATCACGCGCGCCATCGCCGATCAGGCACGCACCATCCGCATCCCGGTGCACATGATCGAGACGATCAACAAGCTCATCCGCACCTCGCGCTACCTCGTGCAGGAGCTCGGTCGCGAGCCCACGCCGGAGGAGATCGCCGAGAAGATGGAGCTGCCGCTCGACAAGGTCCGCAAGGTCCTCAAGATCGCCAAGGAGCCCATCTCGCTCGAGACGCCGATCGGCGAGGAAGAGGACAGCCACCTCGGTGACTTCATCGAGGACAAGGGCGTCATCTCCCCGTCCGATGCCGTCATCTCGATGAACCTCGCCGAGCAGACCCGAAAGGTCCTGGCCACGCTCACGCCGCGTGAGGAGAAGGTCCTCCGCATGCGCTTCGGCATCGGCGAGAAGTCGGACCACACGCTCGAGGAGGTCGGTCAGGACTTCGAGGTCACGCGCGAGCGCATCCGTCAGATCGAGGCGAAGGCGCTCCGCAAGCTGCGCCACCCGTCGCGCTCGAAGCGCCTCAAGAGCTTCGTCGAGAACTAGCCAGCGGCTTTCCCTTCCGGGGCCCACTGGTGGGCGAGAACTAGACGCGCCGGCTTCTTCGCCGCCCATACACGACGCCCCTCGAGCAATCGGGGGGCGTTTTTCGTCCGGCCTACCGCGGCTCGTGACGAATCGCGCCGGGCGAACCTTCCGACTCGACGCGCGCGTATCGCATGCCGATCACGCGGCTCATCCGCGGCGAGAAGATCGTGCTCGCGGGGAGCGATCTCCGCCTCGAGTAACTCTCTCTCCCGACGAGCTTGCGGCGCGACTCGGCAAGCGCTACACCTCTTTCGCCGGGCCTATAGCTCAGCTGGTTAGAGCGGCCGGCTCATAACCGGCTGGTCCCTGGTTCAAGTCCAGGTGGGCCCACCAAGTACACGTAGCAACACCACGCGGGAGAACAGACGTTGAAGGAACAGCTTAAACTACTCATCGAGCTCCAAGTTCACGACGCGAAGATCCAGGAGCTCGAGGGCGCACTCAATGCGTTCCCGGCCAAGTTCGAGTCGATGCAGACCGACGTGAAGCGCGTCGAAACCATGCTCGAGAAGGAGCGCAGCCAGCTCACCGAGACGGAGTCGTGGCGCAAGCGTCAGGAGCAGGAAGCGCGCGATCAGGAAGACGCGCTCATCAAGGCGAAGCAGCGCGCCGGGATGGTCAAGAACGTCAAGGAGCACATGGCGTCCGAGCGCGACCTCGAGACCAACCGCAAGAGTGCGGCTGCTCGCGAGGAAGAGGTCGCTCGTCTCGCAGGCGCCGTCGAGACCGCACGCACCTCGTTCGCACAGCACGAGAGCGACCTCGAGACGATGCGCAAGCACGTCTCGGGCGAGGTCGACGCTGCACGCGCCGAGATGACCGAGATCGAGCAGCGCATCGCCGCGGTCCGCACGGATCGCGACACCGCCGCTGCAGCCGTCGATCCGCAGGCGCTCAAGCGCTACTCCACGATCCGCATGCGTCGCGGGATGGCGCTCGCGCCCGTGAAGGCTGGTACCTGCCTCGGCTGCCGGATGGCGATCCCCCCGCAGCTCTTCAATGTGCTGCAACGCGCCACCACCCTCGAGACGTGCCCCAACTGCAATCGCATCATCTACTGGGACAAGCTCCTCATGGACGCCGACGGCCTCGCCGCAGAGAAGCGCGAGGCAGACGCGAAGCTCATCGAGAAGAAACCAACCAGGACGACGAAGGCGCGCGCCACGAAGTCGGCACCGGCAGCTTCGGTGAGCATGGCGTCGTCGTCATCGATGGGGGCGGCACCGCGCGTCGCGGCACCAAAGGGTCCTGCGCCGCGACTGGCAGCTCCTGCGGGTAGCGAGCCCGGTGCAGGTGTTCAGAATCCGGCGGAGCTCCGTCGCTCGTCGACCACGTCGTCTCCCGACACGGCGACGGGCTCGACCGCCCCGCCGCTGGACGGCGGGTCCGACGACGACGACTCGAGCGCCGAGTCGAACTGACCTTCCGATCGGTGTGACTTCCCGGCACGCCCATGCCATAAGAGCCGCGCGAAACGTGTGCGGAGGAGACGAGGCGGCCGCTGGTGACTCGGAAAATGAGTCACGGGAGGAAAGTCCGGGCTTCACAGGGCAGGGTGCCGGGTAATCACCGGTCGGGGCGACCCGGAGGACAGTGCCACAGAAACGAAACCGCCGCGGACCATCGCGGTAAGGGTGAAAAGGTGCGGTAAGAGCGCACCGGACCGTCGGTAACGAAGGTCGCATGGTAAACCCCACCCGAAGCAAGACCGAGCAGGGGGCGCTCCTCGAAAGAGGGGCCGACGTGGCCCGCGTCGTCGCCTCCGGGTACGGTCGCTCGAGCCTCGCGGTGACGCGAGGCCTAGATGAATGGTCGCCACCGTCGCCAGATGAAGGGCGATGGGACAGAACCCGGCTTACAGTCCCCTCCGCACGCGGCTCGCGCTACCCTCGCGGCCGATGAAGATCGTCAGCTTCAACGTCAACTCGATCCGCGCTCGCAAGGAGCGCCTGCTGTCGTGGCTCGGGCGCAACCAGCCCGACGTGATGTGCCTGCAGGAGCTCAAGGTCGAGGAGAAGGACATGCCGGTGGCCGAGCTCGCGGCCATCGGGTACTCGTACGCCGCCGCGTTCCAGAAGACGTACAACGGCGTCGCCATCCTCTCTCGCCATCCGCTCACCGAGGTCTCGCTCGGGCTCGACGACGGCGAGGACGATCCGCAGGCGCGCCTGGTCGCAGCGACCGTGAACGGGGTGCGCTGCATCTCGGTGTACGTGCCGAACGGGCAGGCGGTCGGCTCCGAGAAGTGGGCCTACAAGCTGCGCTTCTACGACAGACTCGAGCGCTACCTCCGCACGCGCTGCGACCTCACGCAGCCGCTTTTGCTCGCCGGCGACTTCAACGTCGCACCCGACGCACGCGACGTGCACAAGGTCTCCGAGTGGGAGCCCACGGTGCTGTTCCACCCCGAGGCGCGCGCGGCGCTCGAGAAGATGCGGTCCGTGGGTCTCTACGACACGTTTCGCATGCTGCACGACGAGGCCGGTCGCTACTCCTGGTGGGACTATCGCGCGGGCGGCTATCAGCGTGACGACGGTCTGCGCATCGATCAGCTCTACGCCTCGGCCTCGCTCGCCGAGCGTCTCGTCGAGGCCTCGATCGATCGCAGCGAGCGCGCGGGCGAAGGACCCAGCGATCACACGCCATGCGTCGCGGTGTTCTCGGCGTGAAGGTCTACGTGAACGCCGCGCTCGATGCACCAGCAGAGGCGCTGCTCCTCGACGGTACGCGTGGGCACGAGCTCGTGCGTGGTGAGGCCACGAAGTCGCTGCTGCACGTGAGCGACGGCGATGATCTGCAGGGCTGTGACATCGCGTTCGGTCAGCCCGCGCCATCGGCCATCGCGCACGCCCCGGGACTCCGGTGGGTGCAGCTCACGTCGGCAGGCTGGGCACGCTACGACGAGCCCGCGCTCAAGGCCGCGCTGCGTGCCCAGGGCACGATGCTGTGCAACGCGTCGTCGGTGTTCGCGGTGCCGGTGGCAGAGCACGCGATCGCGATGATGCTGGCGCTCGCGCGTCAGCTGCCGGTCTCGCTCGACGAGCAGCGCGGCGCGCGCAGCTGGGACTCGAAGGGGCTGCGGGCCGGCGCGCGCACGCTGCGAGGTCAGGTGGTCCTCGTCCTCGGCTACGGCGCGGTTGCCCACGCCCTGGCAGAGCGCCTCGCGGGTTTCGGCTGCGAGCTCGTCGGCTACCGGCGCGCCGTGCGCGGCGACGAGGCGATGCCCACCGTCGATGCGGCGGGCCTCGATGCGGCGTGGGCGCGCGCCGACCACATCGTGAACCTCTTGCCCGAGGGCGGAGCGACGCACGACTTCATCGATGCCGCCCGCCTCGCGCGCGGAAAGCGGGGTGCGCGCCTCTACAACGTGGGGCGGGGCTCGACGGTGAACCAGCCCGCGCTCGTCGCCGCGCTGCGCTCGGGACAGCTCGACGCCGCGTACCTCGACGTGACGACTCCCGAGCCGCTCCCCTGCGATGATCCGCTGTGGTCCACGCCGCGACTCTACATCACGCCGCACATCGCCGGCGGACACGGCCCCGAGCTGTCGAGCCTCGTGCAGCACTTCCTCGCCAACCTGCAGCGATTCGAGGCGGACTCGACGCTGGTCGACCGCGTCGTCTAGCGACGCGTACGGGTCTTCGACCTGGGCGGCTCGAGCAGCAGCGACAGGAGGTACCTCTGCCGCAGCTTTTCTCGGTCTTCGAGCAGCGCCGTGGTCGGCGTCGTAGGGGGAGGCTGCTTCGTCGTGGCCATCAGCCCTCGTCGCTACCCGGCTTCTTGCCGCCGGCGCCGGAGAAGGACGCGCGCATGTCGGTGTCGGCGTTGAGGTTCTTGATGTTGTAGTAGTCCATCACGCCGAGCTTGCCGGAGCGCAGCGCCTCGGCCATCGCGAGCGGCACCTGCGCCTCGGACTCGACCAGCTTGGCGCGCATCTCCTGCACCTTCGCCTTCATCTCCTGCTCCTGCGCCACACCGAGGCTGCGACGGCTCTCGGCCTGCGCCTGCGCCACGAGCTTGTTGGCCTCGGCCTGCTCCGCCTGCAGCTTGGCGCCGATGTTGGACCCGACCTCGACGTCGGCGATGTCGATGGAGAGGATCTCGAACGCCGTGCCTGCGTCCAGCGACTTGTTGAGCACGGTCTTCGAGATCGAGTCGGGGTTCTCGAGGACGATCTTGTAGTCGTGCGCCGCGCCGATGGTCGCGACGACACCTTCACCGACGCGCGCGAGGATGGTCTCCTCACCCGCGCCACCGACGATGCGATCGAGGTTGGTGCGCAGCGTGATGCGGGCGACGGCGAGGAGCTGGATGCCGTCCTTCGCGACGCCGGGGATCTTCGGCGTGGTGACGACGCGCGGGTTGACGCTCATCTGCACGGCCTCGAGGACGTGACGACCGGCGAGGTCGATGGCGGCGGCGCGGTCGAAGTCGAGCGGGATGCCGGCCTTCGCCGCCGAGATGAGCGCGGTGACGACGAGCTCGACGTGGCCACCTGCGAGGTAGTGCGCCTCGAGCTGGTTGGTGGTGACGTGCAGACCGGCCTTCAAAGACGTGATGCGCGCGTTCACGATGAGGGGCGGCGGAACCTTCCGCAGGCGCATCGCCACGAGCGACATCATCGAGATCGACGCGCCGGCGGTCTTGGCGGTGATCCACAGCCCGACGGGCACGAGCCACAGCACGGTCATCGCGAACATGAACGCCGCGATCCCACCCAGCACGATGACGCCCTGCCCCACATTTCCAGAATCCATTTGATCCTCTTCTCAGGTTTTGACGACGGAGGTTTTGACGACGGACGTCTGGACGACAACCACGCGCGCTCCATCGACGGACGAGATGCGTACGGCGACGTCGGGTTCGATGAAGGCACCATCGGAGACGACGTCGATGCGGCGAGAACCGATGATGACGGTGCCTGCCGGCCGCAGCGCGGTGACGGTGCGTCCTTCTTCACCGACGGAGAGCAGCTCGTCGACTGCGGCGCTGGCGTGGATCGCGTCGCCGAGCACGAGCGCGCGACCGAGGCGCGACTGCGGCAGCCAGCGCGCGACGATGACCAAGCCCGCGACCGACGCGATGAGCGCACCCGACACCATCACGAGCGCATGCGTGACCGAGCCGAGCGCCCAGCTCACGTCGAACGGCAGCGTGGTGCGACCCACGAGCGCGAGCACCAGCGACGCCATGACCGCGAGCGAGCCGCAGACGAGCAGCACGCCGTGACCGGGGATGAGCAAGATCTCGACGAGCACCGCCACGAAGCCGAGCGCGAACAACGTCACCTCGCCGAGCCCCGCGAGGTGCACGACCCAGTGGCCGAAGAAGAACAGCACGAGGCACGTCGCACCGAACGCACCGGCCATCAGATGCCCGGGCGCCCACAGCTCGATGAGCACGCCGAGCAGGCCGAGCGCCATCAGCAGCGACGAGATGGAGTCATCGGCGAGAAAGCGTGCGAGCTTCTCGGCCCAGCTCATCGAGACGGTGGTCGTCGGCTGCGCCCAGCCCGCCTGCGCGAGCGCGTCGGCGACCGTCGCGGCCTGGCCATCGATCATGTGGGTCTTTAGCGCCTGCGACGTGGTGAGCGTGACGGTGTGCTCGCTGGTATCGGCGAGCTCCGGGATGACGACGGCCGGGTCGACCATGGCCTCGGCGATGTCACCTCGACGGTGCTTCGCCTCCGCGGTCGCCTTCATCTCGGCGCGGAAGTACGAGACGACCTTCGCCTCGACCGGCTTCATCTCGCCGCCGCGGAGCTGGATGGGCGTCGCGGCGCCCATCGTGGCCGCCGGGCTCATGTAGATGCGATCTGCGGCGAGGCTGATGAGCGCCCCTGCGGAGATCGCGCGGCCCTCGACGAACGCGAGCGTCTGGCCCTTGCAGCGCAGCATCGCGTCGCGGATGCGCACCGCCGCATCGACGCGACCGCCGAACGTGTTCACGCGGAGGACGATGTGGTCCTCGGGGGTGGCGGCGTTCAGGACGCGCTCGAGGTACGAGGACAGCGCGGGATCGATCGTTCCGGAGACATCGACCTCTTGCCCGGGCGCAGCCTGCGCGGTGGCGCACAGCACACCCAGCACAGCGACTCCCAGGAACCAGGATCGACTCCGCAACTTGCTCATGACGCGCACCTCGCGCCGGAGTGTACGCGCGGAACGAGCCGATCTGTCCGGCAGGTGTGGCCTACCCGGTCTGCCTTACTCGGCAGCGACGTCCGCCGCGTAGATGTCGCCGAGGCCGGTGCCGCCGGAGCGGACCGAGACGAGGTACACGGTGGAGCAGTCGGACGAGACGATGATCTGACGATCCTCGGTGCCCTGACCGATGCCGGGGAGCGGCAGCGTGCCCGTGCTGCCGAACTGGTAGACGAGGTCGCTGCGGCCCGAGACGTAGAGACGCGGCGAGCCCTTCACCAGCGAGGCGAAGATGGTGAGCCCCGACGGGCTGAGCGACGGCGAGACATAACCCGAGTCACTGAACGCCGAGTAGAACGTACCGCTCTCGAGGCCGTTGGAGCCGCGCACGATGTAGCTGTCGCCGCTGCAGCCGGCGAGCGCGTACGAGGCGAACAGGCCGCCGGTGGCGAGGCCTTGCTCGAACGTGGGATCGGAGAACGCGCAGTCGCTCGTGGTGGGACGCGTCTGCGCGACGGCGGTGAAGCCCGTCGTGCCGGTCGGCGTGCCCTTGTACAGCGACGTGACGCCCGCCTCGGTACCCGTGAACCAGTAGTTCCCGTCGGTGGTGACCGAGCCGCCCGTGAGCGTCGTCGGACCACCGGTGATGGCGAGCGCGACGGGTGCCGCAGGGGACTTGAGGCCGCCCGAGAGCGACGCGCCGTAGAGCGTGTTGCCGCGCTGGAACAGGAGCCGCTTGTTCTTGCCGTCGTACGCGAGGTGCGACTCGTCGCCGGCGGTGTTGAGCATCTTGAGCGCCGTCAGGTTGGAGAACGCCCCCTCCTGCAAGCGCTGGTCGCAGGTGCGTGGCCCGATGGCGAGATCTGCGTTCGACGCGAGATCCAGGCCGTTCTGACTCATGTCCGACTCGCCGGGCTTCACGCACAGCATCGACTTGCACGTGTAGCCGGGCGGGCACGCGTTGCCGAAGTCGGGCGAGCAACTGAAGGAGCCGTCCGACGGCTTCGGCTGATAGCAGCCCGCCATGGTCAGGAGGCCGAGCCCGAGCCCGAGGCCGAGCCCGAGGCCAAGGCGGAGGCCAGACGCCCCGAGGGTGGAGGAAACGAGAGCAGCGCGCATCTTAGAAGCTCACCTGGAGGGCGGCCGGCGTGATGAGCACGCCGGGCACGGGGGACAGGAGCGACGCCGTGGGCGCCTTCTTGTGAGGGCGCAGACGCTCGACCCACAGCACGATGTCGGAGATCGCGAGCACGCAACCGATGCCGATGAACGCGTAGCCGATGTCGGCGAACGTCTCGCCCTGCTTGCCACGCGAGTTCAACTTCGGCGTGTAGACAGGAGGGTTCGACGTGCTGCCGTTCTGCTCGTTCTCACGTTGCTTGGCGAACGCACCGAGCGTGATGCCCGTGACCAGCGACGCGACGGCGCCCGCGCCGAGGCCGATGGCGAGCTTGTAGCTCGGACGAGGCACATCATCGGCCTGCGTCGCCACGTTCGCAGCTGGAGCTGCGTCGTCGGCATAGGAAGAAAACGGAGCGGCGAGCGTGAGCGTCGCGACGGTGAATGCGCAGATACGGAGCATCATCAGGAGGGGCACGGTACTGACCCGCGGCGCTCCTGACAAGCGGATCCCGCTCAAACGGGGCGCATAAAACGCTTCCATGCGGGCGTTTCAAACCGGCGGATTGCAGCGACCGAGTGCCGCGACGAGGGCTTTGTGGATGCGCCCGTTCGTGGCCACGATGCGACCGGAGTGCAGGTCGACGGGCTCGTCCGTGAAGCCCGAGACACGTCCGCCACTCTCGGTGACGAGGAGCAGCCCCGCCGCCACGTCCCACGGCTTGAGCTTGCGCTCCCAGTAGCCGTCGAACCAGCCGGCCGCGACCATCGCGAGATCCAGCGATGCGGCGCCGACCCGGCGCACGGCCTGCGCGTCGCGCTGCAACGCCGTGAACTGCGCGACGTTGTCATCGGGGCTCGTGCGGAGATCGTAGGGGAAGCCCGTCGCGAGCAGCGCATCCAGCAATACGGCGGTGCGACTCACCTCGAGCCGACGTGGCTCCGCGTCGTGCTCCGACAGCCACGCGCCGCCGCCGCGCTGCGCGAAGAAGCGCCAGCCGAGCGCGGGCGCGACGACGACCCCGACGGCCGGCCCAGCCTCATCGACCAGGCCGATCGAGATGCCGAAGAACGGCAAGCCGTGCGCGAAGTTGGTGGTCCCGTCGATCGGGTCGACGTACCAGCGACGAGCGCCATCGACCTGGGTGCCTTCTTCTCCGATGATCGCGTCGTCGGGAAACGCGGCACGCAGCCGCTCCACGATCACGCGCTCGACGGCGATGTCGAACTCCGTGACGAGATCGCCGGGGCTCTGCTTGCGCACGATATCGCGCGCCCTGCCGAGTCCCGAGCGTGCGATGCGCGCGCCGTCTGCGGCACACGCGAGCGCGACGTCGAGCGCCTGTTGCAGCGGCACGAGCTAGTCGAGGTCGCGGACCATGGTGGTCGCCTTCTCGATGTCGACCCCGAACTGGCTCGAATCGAGGACGCTCGCATCCACCATCGCGCGCTCGACCTTCCTGAAGCCGAGCTTCTCGGCGAAGAAGTCGCTCGCGTTCTCCGTGACGAGGAAGACTCGACGGCAGCCGCGCGAGCGCGCGCGGATGAGCGCGTTGTCAGCGAGCATCCAGCCGAAGCCCATGCCGCGACGGTCCGGCGATACGGCGAGAGCGCGCAGCAAGCCTGCCTCGTCGTAGAGCTCCATCGCGACGCAACCGACGACGAGGTTGTTCGCGTCTCGCATGACGAGCAGATCGCCGACGTGCTCGGCGACGGCGGGGTACTTGAGCTGCGTGCGCGCGAGCAGCGCCTCGACGCCAGGGAGGTCGGTGGTGCGCGCCTGCACGACGGCGTCACCGAGCCGCTGCAGCAGCCGATCGTGGATGCCCTCGAAGCCTCCCGACGTCATGACGACCACGGTGTCGCCCGCGCCGGCGTTCGCGACGACCTGATCGATGATGGTGCTCACGTCGACGATGTGGCGCGCCGCGAGGCCCTTGCCGCGCAGGTCGGCGGCGAGGCGCTCCGGATCGAAGCGATCGGTCTGAGGCGCTTTCTCCGGCAGGTGCACGGCGCCGATGATGATCTCGTCGGCAGGCGCGAACGCCTCGGCGTACTCCTTCTGGAACACGGCGCGACGGCTCGTCGCCGAGCGGGGCTCGAAGATGGCGATCAGACGGCCACCCGGGAACCGCTGACGCAGGCCCTCGAGGGTCTCGCGCACGGCGGTCGGGTGATGCGCGAAGTCGTCGATGACGCGGACGCCTTGCGCGACACCGCGCGTCTCCTGACGACGACGCACGCCGGCGAAGCGACGCAGTCCGCGCGACATCGCGTCGGCCGACAGCCCGAGCGACTTGCCCACCGCGATGATCGAGAGCGCGTTGGCCATGTTGTACGAGCCGGGCAGGCCGAGATCGAACACGCCGAACGGCTTGCCGTTGTGCAGCACCTCGAAGATCGAGCGCACGCCACGGCTCGCGAGCGGACGCGCGTGCCACTCGGCCTCGATGGCGGGCTGACCGGGCTTCTCGACGACATAGCGCTCGACGCGACAGCGCGCCGTGGACGCGACGTCGAGTGCGCCCGGTGAATCGGCGGCGACGATGAGGAGGCCGTCCTCGGGGATGAGCGCGACGAACTTCTTGAACGCGTCCTTCACCTCGTCGAGCGAATCGAAGATGTCCACGTGATCGAGCTCGACGCTCGTGAGCACCGCGTAGCGCGGACGGTAGTGCAGGAACTTGCCGCCCTTGTCGAAGAACGCGGTGTCGTACTCGTCACCCTCGATGACGAACGGTCCACCGGGCTTGCCATAACGCCAGCTGCGGCCGGTGTTGACGGGGATGCCGCCGACGAGGAACGACGGATCCAGGCCCGCGTCGGCATAGACGAACGAGGCCATCGACGACGTGGTGGTCTTGCCGTGCGTGCCGGCGATGACGACGGCCGGGTGATCGTGGAGAAACAGTTCCTCGAGCAGCGCCGGGAACGACGTGAGCCGCAGACCCTTGCGCTGCGCTGCGACGACCTCGACGTGATCCTTCGAGCACACGTTGCCAACGACGACGACGTCCGGACCCCACTCGACGTTGGCCGCCGAGAAGCCGGTCATGACCGGGATGCTCTGCTCTGCGAGCTGCGTCGACATCGGCGGGTACACGTCGGTGTCGGAGCCGCGAACGTCGTGCCCCTGCGCCTTGAGCAGGCCAGCCAGCGCGCCCATGCCCGTGCCGCAGATTCCGATTAGGTGAATCTTCACGCGGCGTCTTTGTATGCGGACTGTTTCGACGTGTCAACGAACGCGCGCCCTCGTCACCCTTGTTGACCGGCCCCAGCGCTCACGAGAGCATTGCGGCGTGGACAAAGGCGAGCGGCGGGGACACTTCCGGGGCAAACCTCGCCCGGGACGCCGCGTGCGGATCGTCTTCCAGGCGCCCGGTACACAGGAGCGCAGCGCGTACACGCGCAACATCGGGGTCGGCGGCGCCTTCGTCGTGACGCCGTTCGCACCGCCGGTGGGCACGCAGCTCCGGCTCGTCGTCGAGATGCCGACGGGTGGACCGCTCGAGGTTCGCGGCGAGGTCCGCTGGCTCGGTCACCCCGAGCCCGATCAGCCGGGCATGGGCGTGCGCTTCAGCGGCATGGACGTCGACCAACTGCTGCTGCTGAACGACTACTTCGCGTCGCTCACGCCGACGCTCGACCTGGACTGAGCCGTTCGCGGCAGCGTGAAGTGGAAGCTCGTGCCCTTGCCGAGCTCGCTCTCCACCCAGATGTCGCCACCGTGGGCATCGACGATCGCCTTCGCGATGTAGAGCCCGAGACCGAGACCCTTGCCGCCCTGACGATAGAAGCGCTCGAACACGCGCGGCAGCTGCTCGGGGCCGATCCCCGCGCCCTCGTCGACGACAGAGAAGCGCACCGCATCATCGACATGTACGACGTCGATCGCGACGGTCGAGCCCTTCGGCGAGAACTTGAACGCGTTGGACACGAGGTTGGAGAGCAGCTGCACGACGCGGTGACGATCGGCGGGAATGACGGTGTCGCCACCCTCACGCACCGGCGGCATGCGCAGCTTGATCTGCCCGGCCTCGGCCTGAGGGCTCGTCAGCGATGCCACCTCTTCGACGACCGCGCGCACCGAAAGCGGCGCCGGCGTGACCTGCAGCGCCTGGCGCTCGATGCGCGAGACGTCGAGCAGATCTTCGATGAGGCGGTTCATGTGCCGCACCGCGCTCTGCATGCGGTCGAGCACGATCTTGTTGGAGCTGTCGCCGATCTCGCTCTCGCGGAGGAGCTCGAGGCCGAGGCTGAAGCTCGACAGCGGCGATCTCAGATCGTGCGAGACGAACGCCATGACGGCGTCGCGCGCAGACACGGCCTTGGCCGTGGCCTGATAGAGCCGGACGTTCTCGACAGCGACCGCGATGTTCTCGCCGAGCTGCGCGAGCAACGACTCGTTGAGCTCCGCGAACGCGGCCGGGGGCGTGGGGAGACGCACGCCGAGCACGCCTCGCCACTCGCGCGACGCCGACACGAGTGGGTATGTGTAGAGGAGCAGGCCGTCGCTGCTCGCCTTGTGCGCGAGCTTGGCGCTGGCGGGATCTGCAGCGAGCGCGGCCGCGAAGACCTCGCTCCACCGTGCGTCGACCGCACCCTGCTCGGCCGGGTTGCCGCCGCGCTGCACGAGCACGGTGTCGCCGTTCTCGGTGGCCATGCCGACGAAGAGCTCGGTGGCCTCGAAGAGGCTCTGCGCGGTGTTCGCGGCGACCTCCAGCCTGTCCTCGACGTTGCGACCGGCAAAGAGGGCTGACGTGGACGCGACGAGCGCGCGCAGCCGCTCGAGGTACACGCCTTGCGCGCGCTCGGACGCCTCGAAGCGATGGCGTGCGCCGGCGAGCGAGACTGCCTGGACGATGGAGCGCTCGAGCGCTCGGCCATCGAGGCGATCCTTCGCCATGTAGTCGTTGGCGCCGGCCTTCATGAGCTCGACGGCGACCTGCTCATCACCGTAGCCGGTGAGGACGATGCACGGGACGTTGCCCAGGTGCTGCCGCAGCACGGGCAGGAGCTCGAGCGCATTGGTGCCCGGCAGGAGATAGTCGAGCAGGAGACACGCAAACTTCTCCTTGCTCGCGATCTGGATGGCCGCCTCCGCGCTCGCGACCTCGGTAAGGATCAGCTTGGCGTGCCGTTGCGAGAGCACGCGTCGCACGTTCGCGCGATCGACGTCATCGTCATCTACCAGCAGAACGCGGAGAATCGTGTCGGAAGAGCCCATGATCGTGCGTGTATGTAACACGCCCGGGGGGGAAAGGAACCCGCCGGGCGTTTATGAGTTGGGCGTGGTTTTACAGCGGACGGGCGCTGGCCTTGCCGCTCGCGATTTCGGCCTCCCAGCGGTCCAGCTTGCGGTACAGCGTGCGTCGATCGAGCCCGAGCAGCTCGGCCGCGCGCGACTTGTTGCCCTCGACGATCTTCAGCACGCGCTGGATATAGCGACGCTCGAGCTCTTCGATGGTGAGGATCTCCTCGGCGTGGTCGGCAGCGAGGATGAAGCGGTCCGATCGGTACGCACGGATGCGCTCGGGCAGATCCTCGATGGTGAGCTCCTCGAAACGCGCGAGCGACGCCATGCGCTCGACGCAGTTCTCGAGCTCGCGAACGTTGCCGGGCCAGTGATACGCGACGAGCTTCTCGGCGACCGCGCGCGACATGCGGAGATCGGGACGGCTGAGCTTCCGCGAGAAGCGATCGAGGAACGCCTGCGCCAGCAGGAGCACGTCGCCGCCACGCTCTCGGAGCGGCGGCAGCGCGATCGAGACGACGTTGATGCGATAGAACAGATCTTCGCGGAAGCGCTTCTCGAACACCTCGGCCTCGAGGTCTCGGTTGGTCGCGGCGAGGATGCGGGCATCGAACGGGATCTCCGCGTTGCCACCGACGGGACGGACCTTGCGTTCCTGGATGGCGCGCAGCAGCTTGGCCTGCATGTCGAGCGGCATCTCGCCGATCTCGTCGAGGAACAGCGTGCCGCTGTTGGCCTGCACGAAGAGACCGTCGCGCGAGGTCTTCGCGTCGGTGAAAGCGCCGCGCGCGTGGCCGAAGAGCTCGCTCTCGATGAGCGTGGGCGGGACCGCGGCGCAGTTGATGGCGACGAACGGTCCATTGCGCCTCGGGCTCGCGGCGTGGATGGCGCGCGCGACGAGCTCCTTGCCCGTGCCCGACTCGCCGGCGATGAGCACCGACGGATCGGTCGGGCCGACGCGCTCGACGAGGTCGTACACCTTGCGCATCGCCGGGCTGTCACCAACGAGCCCGCCGCGCGATGGCGCGACCTCGGTGCGGAGCCGCTTGACCTCTTCCTGCAGCCCACGGTGCTTGAGGGCACGCGCGACGCTGAGGCCGAGCATCTTCGGGTCGAACGGCTTCACGAGGAAGTCGAACGCGCCGTTGCGCATGGCCGAGACCGCGACGTCCATCGACGCGTTGCCGGTCATCACGATGACGATGAGGTCCGGGCGCGTGCCGAGCAGGCGCTCGCACAGCTCGATTCCCGACATCTCATCCATGTTCACGTCGGTGAGCACGAGGTCGAAGTCCTCGGCAGCAACGAGATCGAGCGCAGCCTTCGCGGAGATGATGACCTCCACGGAGAGGCCCTGTCGCTGCAGGAGCATCTGTGCGAGCTCCGCCTCCTCACGCACGTCGTCCACGATCAGGACGCGCGCGGTACCTTTGGCCTTGTCGCTCATGGCAGGACGATAGCGCGATACGGGCTGGCCGTGGCCGAATGCCTCAGCGTGGCGAGATGTCCTGACTGATTCGATGTCCATTCGTGTCTTCTCCGCAGAATCATGTAAGTCCTCGGCACTGTGTGCGATCCCTGTGCCACCGTCGTGTGGCACCCTCGCTGCATCGACCCTCACACGCGCGGGGCGAAGAACCCGTACGTGGCACCCTGACACGATGCAACTGACACGCATCCAGCTTCGTATCCTGGCCAGCTTCGGTGTGGCCCTTCTCGTGATCGCCACCGGCTGGGTGTCGGCTGCCGCGCTGACGAGCGCGCTGGGTCTGCGCGACCAGGCCCTTCGTTCGCGCCACATCAGGGAGGCCGCCGACGAGGTTCGCATCGATGTCCTCCAGGCCGAGACCGCGCAGCGCGGATACTTGCTGACCATGGACAAGGCGTACCTCGGCGCATACCAGGCCGCGCTCGCTCGCCCCGATCCGGTGGAGGCGCTGCGGATCGCGTTCGGCGGCAAGGAGGATCTGCAGCCGGTCTTCCAGCGGCTCGCCACCACATATGACGAGAAGCTCGCCGAGATGGCCCACGCGATCGAGATCGCCGACCACGAAGGCGTCGATACGGCGCGCCGCCTGATTGCCGACGGCAAGGGGCAGCGCCTCACGGAGGCGATCCGCTTCGATCTCGACGAGGTGATGCGTCGCGAGAAGTCGCTCAGGGACGAATACTCCGCGCGCGTGGAGCAACACGTCCGGTTCTCGCGAGCGGTGGTGCTGTCCGGCACGCTCATCGCGTTCGCGCTCGCGGTGCTCGTCAACCTCAGCCTCATGAGCGCGGTGCGTGCACGCGAGGCGGCGCAACGGATCATGGAGGCGCAGTCGGTGAAGCTCGGCCAGCAGACCGAGTCCTTGCTCGAGCACGAGAAGCAGCTCGGCGAGCAGCTCGGCCGACAGCAGGAGCTGTCGCAGGCGCTGCAGCGCACCAACGAGGAGCTCGATCAGTTCGCGTACGCCACGTCGCACGATCTCAAGGCGCCTCTGCGCGGCATCATGAACCTCGCGACGTTCATCGAGGAGGACCTCGGTGCCGACGTCGCGCCCAGCATCAGCGACAACCTCAAGCTGCTCCGCGGGCGCGCGGTTCGCCTCGAGGCGCTGATCGAAGGCATCCTCGCGTACTCGCGCGCCGGCCGCATCCGCAGCCACGTCGAGCGCGTCGACACCGCTCAGCTCGCGCGCGACGTCGTCGACCTCATCGCGGCGCCGTCGGGCTGCGCGATCACCATCGCTCAGAGCTTGCCCACGCTCCTCACCGAGCGCGTGCCGCTGCAGCAGGTGCTCATGAACCTCGTGCAGAACGCCATCAAGCACGGCTGCCCGGATGCAAAGGGATCGATCGAGATTGGCTACGAAAAACTGGCCGGTCGTCCAACGTTCTATATAAAAGACGCGGGGCCCGGCATTGCACCCCACCATCACGAAAAGGTTTTTGGCATCTTCCAAACGCTCGCACCACGCGACAAGGTCGAGGGAACGGGCATCGGATTGGCGGTCGTGAAGAAGTTGGTGGAAAGTCGTGGCGGCAAGGTCGAGGTCCACTCGACCACAGGCCAGGGTGCCCGCTTTGGCTTCGTGTGGCCCGCAGAGGTTGTGTAGATGAAAGAACCCATCCACGTCTTGCTCGTAGACGACGACGATATCGACGTCATGAACGTCCGTCGTGCCTTCGAGAAAGGCAACATCTCGAACCCGCTGTACGTCGCGCGCGACGGCATCGAGGGGCTGAAGATGCTCCGCGACGGCTCGATCCCCATCGGACGTCGCCTCATCCTGCTCGACCTCAACATGCCCCGGATGAACGGCATCGAGATGCTGCGCGAGCTGCGTCGCGACGCAGAGCACCACGCCACGCCCGTCGTCGTGCTGACCACGTCGAACGAGGAGCGCGATCGAATGGACGCGTACGGTCTCCACGTCGCCGGCTATTTACTGAAACCCGTGACGTTCCTCAGCTTCGTCGAGCTGATGGTCACGCTCAACCGCTACTGGCAGCTCGTCGAGTACCCGTAGCAGCTCCCCCACCGATGCGAAACGAGAACGGCCCCGATCGGGGCCGTTTTCATTTCGTGCAGGTCGAGCCGTGGGCTACATGCCTTCGAGCAGCTTCGCCAGATCGTCGGCGTGCTCCTCTTCCTTCGCGAGGATGTCCTCCATGAGGCGGCGCGTCGTGACGTCGTGGTCGCCGAGCCAGCGGACGATCTCGGTGTACGTCTCGATGGCGACGCGCTCTGCGACGAGGTTCTCGATGAGCATGGCCTTGAGGTCATCGCTGCCTGGCGAGTACTCGGTGTGGCTGCGGCCGACCATGCCCTCGGGGTTGAGGTTGATCGGACCACCGAGCTGATCGAGGCGCTCGGCGATGGCGTCGGCGTGCGCCTGCTCCTCGCCGGCGTGCTCGAGGAACTCCGCGGCGATGACTTTGCCGCGCGGTCCCTGCGCCGCGTAATAGTGGGCCTTGTAGCGCGCGACGCACACGAGCTCCGTGGCGAGCGCCTCGTTGAGCACCTTCACCACGCGGGAGTGATCGGCGGTGTTCGCCTTGGTGACGGCGCCGTCCTTCATATGCGCGCGTGCCTGCGCACGGATCTTCTTCAGGTCGAGCTCGAACGGCTTCTCGGGCTGCTTCGCTTGGGCTTTGTCCATGATCCTCGGTCCTCCGGTTGAGCCCTCGTGCGGTGCACGCAGTGTTCCGCACCTGCGCGTAGCGAGAGCACGAGCTTGGATGCCGGATCTGCGCGCTCGTTCGAGACCTTTCGCCCCGCTGTGACGATTTCGCGGGAGCACGAGCCCACGACACACCGCAAAGTCGCTGATCTCGCGGCAGATCAGCCCTGGCATGCCGCGTGCTGAAGCTCGGATCATCGCCGCACCCGCTCCGAGGATCACGATGACGACGAACAACAACCCGAAGTTCTGGCTCGAGCCGCTCTATCGCATCGCCTCGCTGGAGTACGCGCTCATCGAGGCCTGCCACTCGGAAGCACCGAGCGCGTCCGACGATGAGCAGGCTCGCTTCGCAGCCCGAGCAGGGACGGCTCAGGTTCATCTCTTCGACCTCGGCACGGCGCTGCGCGACCTGGGCGAGGACTCCATCAGCTACGCGCGCTGCATGCGCTCGGCGCTGATGTTCCAGGGCACGCACGCGGACCTCCTCGAGCGCCTCGAGCGCGAGTACATGCGCCTCCTCGCTAAGCCCGAGCTGCCGTGCCAGCTCCACGACCTGCTCCGCTCCAACCTGTCGAGCCACCGGGGCTTCGACGTTCCCAGCATCCGTCGCGACTTCTCCGTCGCAGCGTAGTCACCGGCCTGCACCGGCAGGCGTTATCGAATCAACCGTCGACGAGCCCGCGCCATGCGCTGGACGACACCTTTCGGGCCCTACTCGTCGTCGACCTCGCAGGCCCGAAGGATGGAGCACGCACATGCTTTACTGGTCGGTCGTCTTTCTCGTCATCGCTCTCGTCGCTGCCCTGTTCGGCTTCGGTGGCATCGCTGCCAGCGCTGCGGGCATCGCCAAGATCCTCTTCTTCGTGTTCGTCGTCCTCTTCGCCATCACCGGCATCATGACGCTGGCTCGCGGCGGCAAGGCCGTATAAGGACGTCTCGCGCGCGTGACGTGCGCTCCCTGGTCGTTTTTGCCCTGCTCTGCGGCTGCATCCACATCGCAGCGGCCAGCCCACGGTTCAAGAAAGATCGGAGTGCGAGCGTCGACCTCGCAGGCCCGAAGGATGGAGCACGCACATGCTTTACTGGTCGGTCGTC
>JBDTCO010000223.1:0-2784 GCA_039923495.1 Polyangia bacterium | reverse complement strand
GATCGCCACGACGGAGGTGAAGAAGGGCGTGCGCTTCACGGCAGCTCCATCGGGGGATGCTCTACCACGGGGGCCGGGATCGGCTCGAATAGATCCCGCGCTCGAGTCTGTGCACCGGAGAAGCTGCGCGGCCCGTTCTGGTAGCCGGCCGCGCGATAGTGCTGGAACAGCCCCGGCCACTGGAACGGCAGGAAGCGCTCGTCCATCACGATGAGCGAGAAGCGCTGCTCTCGGATGGCCTCGACGAGGCCGCGCGGGACACCGAGGCCCGCGCGCTCCACGTCCATCACGCCCATGCGGTGCAGGTAGCTGCGCTTGCCCGCGAGCTGCGCGTAGAACGGGTGGTAGGGCACGAGCACCTCGCCCGGCGTCGACGCGAGCTTCTTCACGAGGGCATCACCCGCCGCGCGATCGGCAGCGGTCGGCAGGAACGCGGGGAGCTGGAACGCGGTGGGCTCGTCGGCGGGCAGCCCGATCGACTTCGGAAAGCGCCGCGTGGCCCACGGCAGCGCGATGCCAGTCGACGTCACGAGGCTGCCGATGACGAGGAGCAGCACGACCCAGGGACGCAGGCGCGGCGGACGCGCAGCCTCGCGCTCCATGGTGAGGCGACCCGCGGCCGTCGCGATCGCGATGGCCGGAAAGAAGATGCCGGGGATGAACGCGTTGGTGAACGCCCACTGGGTGCCGAAGCCGACGCAGGCCGTCGCGACGCCGAGCGCGCCGAGCGCGATCGAGAAGATCAGCTCGGGGCTTCGCCGTCGCCACAGCGCCCAGGGCACGAGCAAAAGCGCGGGCCCGAGCATGAGCACGAGCCTGAGCGGCGAGCCGACGAACGCACGCAGCGCGTAGAAGTCGTGGCCCTGGTGCAGCTTGAAGACGTAGGTCCAGAACCAGCCGTCCGTGCCGCGGTTGGCGAGATACAGCGCCGGCAGGCCGAAGACCGCGAGCGTCACGCCCCACAGCAGCGCGGCGCGCCAGGAGACGATGAGCAGCACGATGCCGAGGCCGATCATGAAAGGTGACGCGGTCTGTTTCGTGAAGAACGCGAGCACGAGCAAGAGCGCGGACGCCACCAGCGCCGCGGGGCGCTTGCGACCCCAGAAGCCGCACATCATCCCGGCCGTGACGAGGAACAGGAACAGCGTGTCGGGCCTGGCGAGGTCGTACCACGCGCCCGTCGGCACGTAGGCCGCGGCCATCATGGCCGGAGCGATGAGCGCCATCGCCCGCGAGCCGCCCGCACGTCGGCCGTAGACGTACGCGAGCAGCAGCGCGCCGAGCAGGCTGACGAGCGAGACCGCGCGTCCGAGGCCATAGCCGATGCCCGCGACACCACCGAGCTTCGCGAGCAGCCACGGATACAGCGGCGTGTAGAGGAACGGGATGAAGTCGACCGATGGCGGACCGTAGAGCGGCTGCCCGCGCGCGATGCGCAGCGCGTGGCACAGCATGCCGCCCTCCATCCACTCGAGGTCGTACGGATACGCGACGCGGCGTGCGAGCGCGTACACGAGCGTCGCGATGACGAGCGCGCAGAGCACGGTGACGATGGTGCGAACGGGCTTCACCGCGTCACCTGGATCGTCGCGACGGTCACGGCATCACCAACGCTGTGCTTGCCGACCGCGCGCGCGCGCTGACCGCGACGATAGAGCCCGAGCTCGACGTGCGACGGACCGGGCGGCCAGTCGGCGGGCAGCGCGATGGAGATGGGATCGCGCAGGTAGGTGCCCGGCCCTAGCGTCTGCAGCGGCATGAGGTTCTCGAGCGGCGCGTGATCGAGGTTGGTGGTGCGGCCATTCGGCGCGACGACGTGGGTGAAGAGGAGCCAGCCCTCGGGGATGGCCCGATCGATCCGGAAGTGCACCGTGACGACGGCCGTGTCCGTGCTCGTGACCGTCGGGTGATCGACGTCGACCCCGACGACGTGCGCGTAGTCGCCGAGGGTGTCGCCGAGCGGTTGCTGCGGCGTCTTCGGCACACGCGCGTCCTTGAGCCGCGTCGCGAAGTCGCGCGGGATCGCGATCTCGTCGGTGATGGCGGCGAGGCGGCCGGACAGCTGCGTCTCGAGCGGCAGGCCCGATCCCGCGAGGTCGTGCTCCTCCGCGATGTCGTTCGAGAAGTCGTAGAGCTCCGTGGTGTCCTCGGGCACGAGGTTGCGGATGAGGTGCGCGCCCTTCGTGACGAGCGCCTGCTTCGACGTCGGACCTTCGTACCAGACCTCCTGGTAGATCGAGCGCGCGTCGGCGCGGCTGTCGTCACCGAGCATCGCCGCGAGCAGGCTCTCACCGGCGAGCTGAGGCTCATCGCCGACGCTGCGGCGCAAGAGGTTGAGCAGGGTCGGGATCAGATCGACGTGGCCAATCGGCGTCATCACCACGCGCGGCGCGAGCCCGGGCACGTGCATCAGGACGGGCACCTTCGTCTCGGTGCGATAGAGGTGATAGCCGTGCCGCTTCGACTGCGGGATGCCGTGCTCGCCGAAGCCGTCGCCGTGATCGGAGGTGACGATGACGATCGTCTTGTCCCACAGCCCGAGCTCGCGCAGCGTGTCGAGCACGCGGCCGATGTGGTGATCCGCGTAGCGGATCTCGCCATCGTAGAGCGCCTGCTCGTCGGTGCCGAAGTTGGTCTCCGGCAGATCGGGGTGTGGCTCGAAGCGGAAGTGCGTGTCGTAGAAGTGCGACCATAAAAAGAAGGGCGCGTCCTTGTGGGCCTTCAACCACTCGATGTCGAGGTCCGCGAGCTGCCTCGACGAACTGCCGCTCGTTGCGGCGGGAT
>JBDTCO010000222.1:0-29844 GCA_039923495.1 Polyangia bacterium | reverse complement strand
TAAGACCACGCTCACCGAGAAGCTGCTCCTCTACGGCGGCGCGATCCACACCGCCGGCTCGGTGCGCGCGAAGGCGTCCGGCAAGCAGACGACGTCCGACTGGATGGACATCGAGAAGCAGCGCGGCATCTCCGTCTCCACGTCGGTGCTGCAGTTCGACTACGCAGGCTGCCGCATCAACCTGCTCGATACCCCCGGCCACAACGACTTCTCCGAGGATACGTTTCGCACGCTCGCGGCCGCCGACACGGCGGTCATGCTCATCGACAGCGTCAAGGGCGTCGAGCCGCAGACCATCAAGCTCTTCAACGTCTGCCGCATGCGCAACATCCCGATCGTCACGTTCATCAACAAGCTCGACCGGCCCGGTCGCGATCCGCTCGACCTGCTCGACGAGATCGAGCGCATCCTCGGCATCCCGTGCGCGCCGGTGAACTGGCCCGTGGGCTCGGGCCCCGACTTCGCCGGCGTCTACGATCGCGTGCAGCGCCAGCTGTTCTGCTTCGAGCGCTCGTCGCGCGGCGGTGCGAGCATCGCCGAGACCGTGCAGGGCGAGCTCGGCGATCCCGCGATCGTCGAGCGCATCGGCGAGAAGCTGCACGCGCGGCTCGTCGAGGAGATCTCGCTGCTCGATGGTGCATCCGCGGAGCTCGACCGAGACAAGATCCTCCGCGGCGAGGTCACGCCCGTGTTCTTCGGCTCGGCGATGACCAACTTCGGCCTCGGCCCGTTCCTCGACGCGTTCGTTGACCTCGCGCCGCCGCCGCGCCCGCGCGCCACGAACCACGGCTACATCGAGGCGACGGATCCGCACTTCTCGGCGTTCATCTTCAAGATCCAGGCGAACATGGATCCGCGTCACCGCGATCGCGTCGCGTTCGCGCGCATCTGCTCGGGTCGCTTCTATCGCGGCATGGATGTCACGCAGGCGCGCACCGGGAAGAAGATCACGCTCGCGCGCTCGCTCAACTTCCTCGCGCACGAGCGCGTGCAGGTGGACGAGGCGTTCTCGGGCGACATCGTCGGGCTGTGGGATCCCGGCGTCCTGCGCATCGGCGACACGCTCACCGACGGAGAAATCTTCGAGTTCGAGGGCATCCCGCGGTTCTCGCCGGAGCACTTCGTCCGCGTGCGCTCGACCGACGCGGGCAAGCGCAAGCAGCTCAAGAAGGGCCTCGACCAGCTCTCGGAGGAGGGCGCCGTGCAGCTCTTCTTCGATCGCAAGCGCATGGAGCGCGACCCGATCCTCGGCGCGGTCGGCATGCTGCAGTTCGAGGTCACGCAGTATCGATTGAAGGCCGAGTACGGCGCGCCGGTCGCGTTCGATCGCCTGCCGTACTCGCACGCGCGCTGGGTCGAGAATGCGACGGAGGAGGACCTCGCCAAGTTCGAGCGCGGCTCGACAAGCACGTGCATCCTCGACGTCGAGGGCCGGCCGCTCGTGCTCTTCGAGAGCCCGTGGCTGCTCGCGCGCGCCGAGGCCGACAACCCCCAGCTCAAGTTCATCGCCGCCGTGCAGCCCGGCCGCAGCAACCGCGCCGCGTAAAGAAGCGCGTCGGTGGTTGCGACACGGAGGGACGCTCCTTAGCCTCTGGGGATGGCCCACGATCCGCGTCGTACCGAGCGCCTGAAGGCGTCGCCGCGCTATCGCGACGGGGTCTTCGTCAACACGCGGCCCGTCGGTCCGATGATGCGAAAGGGCTCGATGATCTCGACGATGGTCGAGTTCGCGTTCGGCGGCGAGAAGCGGCGCGTGCCGCACGCACCCCTGCCGTCGCAAGACCCGCGCGAGTGCTGGCAGTCGAAGCCGGACAGTGGCCTGCGCGCCACGTGGCTCGGCCACTCGACGGTGCTGCTCGAGGTCGACGGCCTGCGCGTGCTCACCGACCCGGTGTGGGGCCTGCGCGCCTCGCCCTCGAGCATCATGGGGCCCAAGCGCTTCCAGCCCGTGCCGGTCGCCATCGAGCAGCTGCCTCCGCTCGACGCCGTGGTGATCTCGCACGACCACTACGATCATCTGTGCGCGCAAAGCGTCGCCCGGCTCGCGAAGACGGACGTCACCTTCGTCACCTCGCTCGGCGTGGGCGCCCGGCTCGAGAAGTTCGGCGTGAACCCCGACCGCATCGTCGAGCTCGACTGGTGGGAGGAGCTACGCCTCGGCGCGCTCACGCTCACGGCCGCGCCGTCGCAGCACTTCTCGGGGCGAGGCGTCTCGGACCGCAACGCCACGCTGTGGTCCTCGTTCGTCGTCAGAGGACCGAAGCACGCCGTGTTCTTCAGCGGCGACACCGGGCTCACCGATGAGTATGCGCAGATCAAGGAACGGCTCGGCCCGTTCGATCTCGTGATGCTCGAGGTTGGCGCGTTCCACCCGAGCTGGGGGGAGATCCACCTCGGCCCGGAGAACGCGCTCAGGGCGCTGGCGCTCCTCGGCGGCGGCGCGTTCCTGCCCGTCCACTGGGGTACGTTCAACCTGGGGCTTCACGCGTGGGACGCGCCCGCCGAGGAGCTGCTCCGGTTTGCACCGGGCGACGCGCCGCTCGTCATGCCGCGACTCGGTGCGCCGATCGAGCCCATTCAGATTGAGCGTGTCGATCCGTGGTGGCGCGTCATCTCGCGAGAGGAGATTGTGACGCCCGAGACTCCCCGAAAAGAAGAAGGGCCCGCAGCGATGATCGCCGCGGGCCCTGTGGATTGAGCGAGACGTAGCTCACGGCGTCGTGTTCGTGGTTCCGCCGATGCTGCCGGTCGACGTGTTGCTGTTGCTCGTCGTGCCTGCCGTACCTCGGCCCTTCCTGGCCTTCTTCGACTTCATGGTTCCCGAGCCGGTCGTGGTGCCGGTGCCCGTGGTCGAACCGCTGCCGGCGGTGCCGGTGCCGTTTCCCCCGGGACCGCCCGCGCCGCCCGTCGGCATGCCTGCGGCGGAGCCTGTGCCGCCCATGCCCGTCCCGCCCGTACCTGCACCCGCCGCGGCGCCGCCGACCCGCGCGTACGCAGGCGCGGCCGCGAGCAGACCGCCGGCGACGAGCGCAAGCAGGGCCGATCTCGTCGTCATTCGATCACCAGCTGAACCGGTGACCGGTGAAGAGCAGCACCAGGACGATGATGAGCAGGATGCCGGCCGGGCCCATGCCTGCGCCACCGAAGCGCGAATAGCCGAAGCCACCACCGAGGAGGGAGAGCACAAGCAGGATGATAAGAATCGTAAGGATCATGATCGATCTCCAATGACGGCCGTGGCCGCCGGATGAGTTACGGAGTACCGAGCTTCTTGCCGGCGGCCTTCAGCTTCTGGCCAGCTTCTTCCACCTTCACACCGACGTTCAGCGCGGCCTCACCGACGGCCTCGCCGGCCTGCTCGATCTTCGCGCCGGCCTGCTCCATGAGGTGGCCGGCTGCGGCTGCCGCGCGCTGTGCAACGGTGTGTGCAGAGGCGTCGAGGTCCTTTGCGACTGCCTTCTTGTCGAGTTCGTTGTTCATTTGAATCTCCTTGATGTGTAGCTGAGGTGTGCAGCTGACGAGGGTCAGCTTCGGGTCCCGCGTGCGTGCTCCCATCCGCGTCGGACATGAGCGCGGACGGCTTGCCAGTCTTCTTCCGAGTCGACCTCCGACCAGTCGTCGCGGAGCTTCGCCTCGAGCGAGGCGTCCCAGACGTCGTGATCGAAGTAATACGCCGAGGCCCCGTAGCCGTAGCGAAGCGCGGGTTCCGCGGAGCCATAGGACAGCGCGCCCTTGTCGTTCGGGATGCCGCGCGGCGGGATGCGTTCGTTGCCGACGGCCTGCTTCACCGTATCGCCGACGTTCTGGTCCAGCTCGCGGCCGTGCTTCTTAGAGAAGTCCGCCTGCGTCTGCGACCAGTCACGTGCGAAGGCTTCCTTCACTCGGTCCCATGAGCGACTGTGCTGGTCGTTCCACCACGTAGGCTCACGTCGCCGTCTGGTGATTCCCATGTCCGTCATCGCTGGGTGCGCCATGAGCATTCTCCGTTCCACGTTCGCGCTACGCATCGTTGCTTGAGCACGAGCGGGGCCAAACGGTAAGCGCCCGGGATCAGGACTGCGCACCCGATTCGCGACGGATCCGCGGCCGCGTTTTAGGCACATCGAGGCTTTTTGTCTCGAAACAGCGTCGCCGAGGTCGAGGCTGGAACGCACGACGCCGCGGCGATCACAAAGATCGCAGCGGCGCCGTGGTGCGGAGGGCGGATGATCGCTACAGCTTCATGCTGCCGTGCTGCTTCGGATCGCTCTTCGGCGGCTCGCCGGTGATGAGCGCCTTGGCCACCTGGAAGAGGTACTTCACGCCGAGCGTGGTCGACACGTCCCAGAAGTCGGCCTCCGTTGGTACGAAGTGGACGAGGCAGACCTTCGGATCCTCCGGGCCGTCGGGGAACCACACCTCGTGCATCTTCTTCCACATCGCCTTGATGCGCGTGCGATCGGTGACGATGGTCGATTTGCCCTGCAGCGACACGTAGCTCGACGAGGACTGCGCGATGACGCTCGAGGTCGGCGTCCTCTGCAGCTCCACGGTGCCCTCGGCGTCGATCGACGTCATGAACCAGAGCGAGTCGTCCTGATCGAGGTGCGTGACGTGCATCGGTCGCGCGCGAGCGATGGGTGCGTCCCCAGTCCTCTCGAACGACGTGAGCATGACGTCGGAGAGCTCCTCGAGCATCGCGTGGACGTGCGCGCGCTGATCAAATGGCTTCTCTTCCGCGAGGTTGGTCTTTTCGATATTGCGAGCGTCGTAGGTTCCCATGCGTCCGGGTCCGCTGCACGCAGCGGGCCGACAAAACGGGGGATCGCGCGAGCTCTTCTGGAACCGATCGGCCTCAGTGTTGCTTTGTGCCCCGCTCACAGCTTGTCGGCGGCCTCCGCGAGCCACTGCGCACAGTGCTGCGTCACCACGCCGCCGTGACACCCGCCGAGGATCGCGATCGAAGGCAGCGTCGACAGCTTTCTGAGGTACGCGCGCACCTGGTACTTGTCGTCGATCTGCGTGAGCTTGAGGATCGGCGCGACGCCCCCATCCCCCGACGGGCCGAACACCTTCATGAGCGCTCCGATGATCCCGGAGCCGGTCTCGTTGGTGCGGTTCACGAGATCGCAGAACAGCAGCGCGCGCGAGCCGCCCTCGAGCGGTAGCTCGAGCGCGACCTCGGCCATCTTCATGCCCGGCACCGGGTGCGGCGTGATGCCGAGGGGCGGCATGCCGTCTTCGAGCGTGCCGTCGAAGGGCAGCTCGATCTTCGCCTGTGCGTCGGCCTGGCCGTAGATCTTCAGCTGTGGGTAGCGCTGCTTGTAGAAGCCGGCGTCCATGAGGTGCTTCGGGTGCGGGATGGTCATCACCGTCGGACGACCGAGCGCGTCGAGCCTGGCCATGTCGGCCTCGCTCATCGCCACGACGCTGTCGAGCAGCAGGTCTCCGTCGGGAAGACGGTAAACGTACATGCTGCGCTTCATCGGCAGCTGCAGCTCTCCGACGACGCGCCAGAGCCCGGGCGCGAGCGCCTCGATGGGACCGTACGGATAGAGCTTGTAGCCTTGTTCGTTCTTCATCGCGTGCTGCGTGCTCACAGTGCCACCCCGTCCTCGAGGACGGATCCACAGCAAGCGATGTGCCGGGGTCAGCCGAGCGCTCGCTCTTCGTCGAGGCAGAGCAGGCGCACCTGGCCCTTGGCGACGAGCTTCTGGTCCGCATCGACGATCTCGACGGCCCACACCTGCGTGGTACGACCGCGTGTCACGGGCCTTGCGACCGCGCGCAGGCGACCTCCACGCACCGCGCGGATGAACGAAGTCGTGTTCTCGAGGCCGACGACGTGCTGCTTGCGCCCGAGCGCGACGAAGGCGGCGCCGATGGACGCGACCGTCTCGATGACGCCGCAGTGCACGCCGCCGTGCACGATGCCATAGCCCTGGTGGTGCTTCTGCTCGACGGTCCACTCGGCCACGACCTCGTCCTCGGCAATGCTGACGATGGTGATGCCCATCTCGCGGGCCCAGCCGGGGAGCGTGTTGACGAGGGTGACGTAGTCGGAGCCGGTCATGAGTGCCTCTCTTTCGCGGTCGACCGCATCGTATTGTAGCCGCCATGATCAACCCGTCGCGCACCCATACTCACGTCGGTAAGGACGTCGCGCGCCAGGTCGCCAACGTCGTGCTCGTTCCGCTCGGCATCGCGCTCAACTACATCCCGATTGCCAGTGGCAATACCCCTGCAACGGTATCGCGGGCGCACGAGCCGATGCTCGCCGCTGCGGGATGGGCCTTTGCGATCTGGGGGCTCCTCTTCGTCGCGCAGATCGCGTACGCCGTCTACCAGGCACTGCCGTCTCATCGCAGCGACGACGTGCTGCGTCGCATCGGCTGGCTCACCGCGCTGAACGGCGTGCTCGCCGGACTGTGGACGATCGTGTTCTGTCAGGAGTTGCTGACGCTGTCGTGGCTGATGATGCTGGGGCTGCTCGCAAACCTCGTCGCCATCGACATACGCCTGCGGGATGACGCGAGGCACGGTGCTTCGCTCTGGCTCGTGCGCATCACCTTCGGAGCGAACCTCGGCTGGATCACCGTCGCCACGCTCCTCGACACGAGCCTCTTCCTGTACGACGTCGTCGGCTGGAAGGGCGCGCCGCTCGGCCCGATCGTGTGGTCGCAGATCGTCGTCGTGCTCGCGCTTTTGCTCGCCTCGGTCCTCGTCGTCGCGCGTCGCAACTACGCGTTCGGCCTGGTCGTCGCGTGGGGCCTCGCCGCGATCGGCGCCTATCGAATGGGCGTCGATCGCGCGCTCGGCATCACGGCGTGGGGGGCGGCGCTTGCGATCGTGCTCGTCGTGATGGCGCGCGCGATCACGTCGTCGTACCGACGAGTGACCGCATGACGAGCCGTGGTCCGCACATCCTGCGGTCGGTAGCGCGTCAGACGATGCGGGTTCCGTCGCTCTCGAGCGCGCGAGCGTTCCAGCGGAAGTGCCGAGCTGGCCCGGGCTTATGTGCCTACTTTTGATCGCTCGGCGTGATGAGCTTGCCGTCGGGACCGCGACCCTTTGGCGCGCCGGTCTCGGCCTGGTGGCCCGTCTGCAGCGTGGTCTGCTCGATGCCACGCGGCTCTTGCGGCATCTCGTTCGGATCGCACAGGTCGCGCGGGAGCTTCTCCGGGCGTTGATTCATCGTCATGGTGTCACCTCGGCCGTACTCCGCTGCATGAGGAGTGCCATGCCTCGGTCGAGCGCCGCTCTGGCTCCCGGGTGCTCACGTGGAGTGCTTCAGTGCGTCGCGAGCCAAACCACCGCGAAGCCGCAGATCGCGGCCGCGGCAGCGAGCGCGTAGCGCCACTTCCCCGCTTTCACCTGGGGCTTCGCTGACGGCTCGAGGCGCGCGGACGCGCGTCCGAGGTGCTCCGGGCGCCGCTCGCCCCGCAACGTGCTGGCCGTGAGCACGAACGTCCCGACCTCGAGCGCGGAGATGCGTCCGCCGATGTCCGGCATCATCGCGTCGAGCGTGCGCACGACCTCGTCGGCGGAGCGCGGACGGTGCTGGCGCTCGAGCGAGAGCAGCTTGCGCACCAGCGCGTCGAGCTCGGGCGGCGTGCCGAGCGGCAGGTCGGGAACGACGCCGGCGAGCAGCGCGGCGCGGGTCTCCGCGGCCTGGTAGCGCCGGAACAGCGGCGCCGCGGCGAGCAGCTCCCACATCACGACACCGAGCGAGAACAGGTCGGAGCGGCCGTCGAGCGGCTCGCCATAACACTGCTCGGGCGACATGTACGCGATGTTGCCGGCGACCTTGCGCCGACGCTTCTGCAGCTCGCCTTCACCGGCGAGCGCGACGCCGAAGTCGATGAGCACCACGCGGCCGTTGCGATCGACGAGCACGTTCTGAGGAGACACGTCGCGGTGAACGATCTTGAGCTCGCGTCCGCGCAGGTCGTGCGCCGAGTGCAGGTACGCGAGCGCGCGCGCGATGTCGAGCCCGAGGTGCGCGACGATGTGCGGTGGGACGGGATCGCCGACATCGACGACGTCACGCAGGTCGCGACCGTCGATCATCTCCATCGCCATGTACAGATCGCCGTCCGACTCGCCGACGTCGAAGATCTGCACCACGTTCGGGTGGCTGAGCTGCGCCGCGAGCCGCGCCTCCGCGAGGAACATCGCGATCGCCGCTGGCGCAGCCTGGAAGAGCTCGCGGCGAAAGCGCTTGAGCGCCACGACCTTCTCGACGCCACCGAAGCTCGGACGCGTGGCCACGAGCACCTCCGCCATGCCGCCGGCCGACAGCGGACGAACGATGCGATAGCCGCCGATCGTCGCGGGAAGCTCCATGTCCAGCCCGTCGACGCGAGGCTGCGAGACGAGCTTGGCCTCCACCGCGGCCTGCGAAAACAGCCCGTCGAGCTTCTCCGCGAGCGTCGCGGCCTCGGCGCTCGGCGCACCGTTCACGCGCAGCGCCGCGAGCGACGTGTTCGCCGCGAGCGACCTCGCCGACTCGCCGCAGCGCGGACAGCGCAGCACGTGATCCGACGTGTGCAGCGGCAGCGATGCGAGGGAGAGCTCCTGGCAGGCGTCGCAGCGCACGGGTACGAGCAGAGACGCGACCTTGCCGCGGCCGAGGTCGATCATCTTCGCTGCGAGCAGACCCGCGAGCTGCGGCGGAAGATCGAGCAGCACGAGCTCGCGAGCGCGACGCCCGAGCGCGGAGAGGAGCCGCTGGAACGGCTCGGCACCGTCGGCGCGCACGATGAGGCCAGCGACCTGCAGCACCACGATGCCATCGTCGTCGGCCGCGCGCTCGAGACGGGTCCACTCGGCGAACGCGCCGTCGAGCCGGAGCGCGACGTCTGCGCCGTCGACGACCTTGCGCACGGACAGCGGACGATCTTCGAGCGCGGTCGGGTCGTAGAGCCCGAGCTTGGCGAGCATCGCGCCGACGCGGGGATCGAGCTTGCGGGCGGCCTTGGTCGAGGCGAAGCGGAAGGTGTCGTCCTCGATGAGCCGCATCGTCGAGCCGCACTGCACGCACAGCGCGTCGGGCGGTCGACCCGAGCGCATGCGCGCGCCCTCCTCGAGCAGATCGATGCGACACAGCAGTTCCTCGCCGCATGCGCACGCGAAGTACGCGCGCGCCGAGATGACCTCCGCCGGCCCGAGGAATCCAGCGATGAGGTTGATCTGGTCGACGAGGCACGGCGGGCAGTCGAGGAAGTACGTGGGCTCGGCGAGGCCAGCGAGCACCTTCGAGAAGCCGCGCACGCCGAACGACGTGATGGCCGTGACCCCGGAGACATCGAACGCCAAAGGGGCGTCGAGTGCTCCGAGCTGCTCGGCCGCGAAGGTCTCGTCGATGCGACCCGAGAGGCGCAGGAAGGTCGCCCCGCGGCCGTTCACGCGCTCGACGATGAGCGAGCTCACTGGAACGCCCAGAGCACCGCACCTCCGACGAGGAGGATCAGCAGCACGACGAGGAGCAGCGTGCCAGACGGAAGGACCTTCGGCCCGTCGGGCTGGGGCGCTGCCTGGGGTGCGACCTCGAGCGGCAGCGGCGCGGCGCCGCGGTTGAAGTGGACGCCTTCACCGCGGCGGTCCGATCGATCGGCGGGCGGCGGGTCGAACACCGCGAGCGCGGCGCGATCGAGCACCGGCGTGCCCGACGGCGGTGTCTTCGTGCTGTCGGCGCTGACACTCGGCGTCGCGGCAGCCTGTTGCATCTGACCGGGGAAGGTCGAGGAGCGGCTGTGGGCGCTGATCGACGGACCCGAGCCGTCTGGTGGGGCCTGCGCGCCGACGATGGCGTCGCTTCGCACGGCCGTCGGCGCAGCCGCGCTCTCGACGGGAAACAGCTCGCGCATCCGCACCGAGAGCTGGTGCGCGCTCATGCCGCCGAGCGACTGCAGCGCCCCGTGGAGCGCGAGCTCGAACGCGCGCGCGTCGGCGTAGCGCGCGCCGCGGTCCTTGGTCAGCGCGTGGAGCAGCACGTCCTCGACTTCTCGTTCCACCCCGTGGGCGGCGAGCGAGGGAACCGCAGCGCTCGCGACCGCTTCCAGCGTCTCCTGATCGGTACCGCGGCGGAACAGGGGCCGCCCCGTGATGAGCTCGTACAGGGCGATGCCGAGCGAGAACACATCGGACCGACCGTCGAGCGGCTCCTGGCGGATCTGCTCGGGTGACATGTACGAGAACTTGCCGACGAGGCTGTCCTTCGTCTCGCCCGGCGCCTCCACCGATGCTGCGGTCGCGATGCCGAAGTCGACGAGCTTGACCTGACCATCGAAGCCGAGCACGACGTTCGACAGCGACACGTCGCGGTGCACGATCTGGAGCGGTCGTCCCGTGAGGTCAAGCGCGGTGTGCGCGTGATCGAGCGCGGCGGCCACCTGCGTGCCGATGTAGAGCACGTGCGCGAGCGAGAGCACCTCCTCGGTCTGCGTGGCCCGGCGCTTCACGACGGTGCGCGCGTCGACGCCGTGCACGTACTCCATCGCGATGAACAGGTCGCCGGCATGCTCGCCGACCTCGAACGTCTGCACGATGTTCGGATGGTTGAGGTTGGCGACGATCTTCGCCTCGTTGAGGAACAGCTCGACCGCGACCTTGCGACGCTCGAGCAGCTGACGCCGGATCTTCTTGAGCGCGATCAGCTTCTCGAAGCCGCCGATGCCCTCGTGGACGGCGAGCAGGATCTCCGCCATGCCGCCGCGGCTCAGCGGACGCAGCACGCGATAGCGACCGAGCGTGCCCGCTGGCGCGTCGCTGCGCGTGTGCGACTCGGCGCGCGCACGCGACACGAGCTCCTCGCGCTTGCCGATGAGCGCGACGACGGCGTCACTCGGCGGCGCCCCCGGATCGCCGCGGAACACGCGATCGAGCCAAGGCCCCGCACCAGCGAGCAGCGTCTGCTCCCCGCAGCTCCGACACGGTGGGCGGTGGCTCGGGCCGAGCGAGCGCGACAACGAGACGCGCGAGTCCGCACCGCAGGCCGCGCACTGAAACGTGAGCCGCGTCGAGTACAGCGTCGCGCGCCCGAGCGGCAAGCCGCCTGACGCGATGTGGCGCAGCAGAGGCTCCGTTGCATCCACGATCGTGAGCGAGCGCGCCGACTCGAGCGCCGTGAGCAGCTGCCGGAAGCGCTCGACGCCCGTCGCGTCCATCGACGCGACACCGCCGAGGTCGAGCACCACGTCGCCCTCGACGCCCGACGACAGCCGCCGCGGACGGAAGCGCTGATCGAGCGTGCCCGACAGCACGAGCAGCGTGACGTCGCCGTGGACGAGCTTGGTCTCCTCCGGCGGCGGCCCGATGCGACGCGGATGGTAGAGGCTCTCCTGTGCGAGCAGCAGGGTGGTCTCGGGCGCGAGCGACTTGGCGCCGTACGAGCCGACGTAGCGGAAGGCCTGCTGCGGATCGTCCTCCAGCGCCATCGGCGTGCCGCAGGTGGGACACGGCGTCGTCGGCGCGGCACCGGACGCGAGCAGCGCATGCTCCTCGAGCACGTCGATCGCGACCGCGCGCTCCTCCTGGCAGCGCTCACAGAAGTAGAGCGCGGTCGCACTCACGACCTCCAGCCGGCCGCCGAAGTTCAGCACCATGTTGAGCTGATCGACGAAGCATGCCGGCGCACGCAGCACGTAGAGGTGCTGGACGCTCGGGGGGACCGCCTTCATCGCGTCCGACCACTGCCGCACGCCGAACGACGTGATCCGCTTGATGCCCGCGAGATCGATCAGCACGAAAGGCGGGAGCTCGCCGAACACCGTGGCGGGCTCGAAGCGCTCGTCGATGACACCGGCGAGCCGCAGGCACAGCACGTCGCCCTGGAGGATGCGCTCCACGGTGAGGGCGTCGCTCATGTACGAACCCTGGCGTGAAAGGACGGGCGCAAGGCGCATCTAGCATCGCATAAAGGGCAAGCAAGCCCACGCTCCTTTCTTCCGAGCGTGGTGTGAGAGCCGAAAAAATACGACGCAGCGCGCTAGATTTCGCGATGTTGACTTCTCCACCGCAGGCGATAGCGTGCGGGCTCCCAGGTCACGAAGGAGCAGCAATGATCATCGGCGTCCCCACCGAGGTGAAGACCCGCGAGTACCGCATCGGCATGATCCCGGCCGGTGTCCGCATGCTGTCGAGCCGCGGTCACAAGGTCTTCGTGCAGGCCGGCGCGGGCCTCGGCTCCGGCATCTCGGACGACGAGTATCGTGTCGCCGGCGCCGAGATCGTCGACGGTCCGAATGCCGCCGACGAGGTGTGGAAGCGCGCCGAGATGATCTTCAAGGTCAAGGAGCCGCTCCCCGAGGAGTACCCCCGCATGCGCGAGGGTCAGATCGTCTACACGTATCTGCACCTTGCCGCGGCGCCGAAGCTCGCCGACGAGATGCTGAAGCGCGGCGTCACCGGCATCGCGTACGAGACCATCGAGCTGCCCGGCGGCAAGCTCCCCTTGCTGCAGCCGATGTCGGCCGTCGCAGGTCGCATGTCGATCCAGGTGGCGGCCACGTACCTCGAGAAGGAGAAGGGCGGCAAGGGCATCCTCCTCGGCGGCGTGCCCGGCGTGCGGCGCGGTCGCGTCGTCATCATCGGCGGTGGTGTCGTCGGTCAGAATGCGGCGCGCATGGCCATCGGCCTGGGCGCCGAGGTCACGGTCCTCGACGTCAACAACGACACGCTCGCGTACATCGACGACGTGTACGAGGGCCGCATGAACACGCTGTACTCCGACCCGGTGTCGATCGAGGAGTCCGTGTCGCGCGCCGACGTCGTCGTCGGTGCCGTGCTCGTGGCGGGCGCTCGTGCCCCGCGCCTCGTCACGGACGCGATGATCAAGAAGATGGAGCCTGGCTCCGTCATCGTCGATGTCGCCGTCGACCAGGGGGGCTGCATCGAGACGTGCCGCCCCACCACGCACGACGATCCGACGTACACGGTCCACGGCGTCGTCCACTACTGCGTCGCCAACATGCCGGGCGCCGTGGCGCGCACCTCCACGTTCGCGCTCAACAACGCGACGCTCTCCTACGGCGTTCGCATCGCCGACCTCGGCCTCGCTGGCGCCATGAAGGACCCGGTCATCGCCCGCGGCCTCAACACGTACAAGGGCACCGTCCCGCACGACGCGGTCGCCCACGCACTCGGCAAGGAATATCAGCCGTTTAAGTCATAGAGCGTTGGAATAAGCCAGGTCGTGCACACGTTGTAGGCATCATGGCCCAGGCCGCGCCCTCTCGCTTCGACCAGGAAGCCCTCGTCCACCTCGACGTCCTCTACGGCGCCGCGATGCGCTACACGCGTGATCCGCGCGATGCAGAGGACCTCGTGCAGGACACGATGGTGGCGGCATATCGCTTCTTCGATCGCTTCGAGGCGGGCTCGAACTGCAAGGCCTGGCTCTTCAAGATCCTCACGAACACGTTCATCAACAAGTACCGTCGCCGCGTGCGCGAGCGCGAGGTGCAGACCCAGCTCGTCGAGGAGGAGGCGCCGTCGCTCATCAGCGAGGAGGCGCGTGAGGCCTCGCGCAACCCCGAGCGCTTTCTGCCATCGTCGAACCTGCTCTCGGAGGACGTCAAGCGCGCGCTCGACGCCGTGCCCACCGACTACCGCATGGCCGTCGTGCTCTGCGATCTCGAGGACTTCTCCTACAAGGAGATCGCCGAGATCATGGACTGCCCCGTTGGTACCGTGATGAGCCGGCTGCATCGCGGGCGTCGCCTGCTGCAGCGGTCGCTGCGCGAGTACGCCGTCGAGCAGGGCATCGGGCTGCACTCCGTTCCCGCCGAGGCGGTGCACGACAACGTCGTTCCCTTCGTGAAGAAGAGCGGCTCATGAAGAGCGCCGTTCACTGCGAAGGCGTCTGGCGCTTCTGCGACGCGTTCGTCGACGGCGAGTTCGGTGACGTCGAGCGTGCGGAGTTCGAGTCGCACCTCGAGGGCTGTCACGACTGTCAGGCGATCGTGCGCGCGCAGGCGACGTGGAAGCAGGCCGTGCGCGCTGCGGCGCCGCGCGAGAAGGCGCCGGATGTCTTTCGCGCGCGGCTCGACGCTCAGCTCGCCAGGGAAGTCGCCTCGAAGGAGGCCTTGAAGGCCCAGGTCGACGCAGCCCTCGGCGAGGTCGCGACCGTGCCTCCGCGCTCGTTCGTGTCGCGCGCGTGGCCGTACGCGGCGTGTGGTTGCATCGCGCTCGCGCTGCTCGTCACGCGCGGTCCGCACGCGGGCGTCACCGCGGATCTCATCGCGAAGCACCAGCGTAACCTGCCCATCGAGATCTCCGGCGGCAGCGATAACGTCCGTCGCTGGTACGCGGACAAGGTCGACTTCCCGGTGCGCCCGCCGGTCTTCGTCGGTGCGCACCCCGGCGCGCTGCGCGGTGGGCGCCTCGCGAACGTGCGCGATCACCAGGCCGCATATCTCTTCTACGAGGTCGACGGCAACAAGGTCAGCGTCTTCATCTTCGACGCGGGCGAGCTGCCGATGGAGGCTCGTCACCACCAGGTCATCGGCAACCGCGAGGTCTACTTCGACGCGGAGCGCGGCTACAACGTCGCCCTCTACCGGGACCACGGCGTCGGCTACGCGATCGCCAGCGATCTCGACCAGGACCAGATGATGAAGCTCGTCTCGTCCGCGGTGAGCCACTGACGCCATTTCCGTGGTGACGGGATGGTTTCCGTGATCGCGGATCGTGTCTTGACCAGGGATCCGTGGTCACGGATAGTCGTCTTGTATCCAGGAGAGACGGTATGGCCCTCGCACAGATCATCGACCTCGGAGAACGTCGCGCACGCCGCGCAGCAGCAGCCCAAGTTCCCGCGCGGGCCGTGGGTCCGAGCAACGATGCGATGAGCGCGCCGTGGCCCTACGGCTGGATGCCGATGTACGCCTGGTACGTCGCGTGATCGGGAAGAAGCCGCGACGCGCGAAGCCGGCCGCGACTCTGCGCAGCGTGCGGGCCGAGCCCACCGAGATGGGCGGGATCCTCACGCTCACCGTGGGACAGAACCTCCGTCGACTTCGCACCGGACGTGGCCTGTCGCTCGAGCGGCTGGCCACGGTTTCCGGTGTGTCACGCTCGATGCTCGGCCAGATCGAGCTCGGTCAATCCGCTCCGACCATCAACGTGCTGTGGAAGATCGCGCAGGCGCTCGATGTCCCGTTCTCCGCGCTGCTCGCCGAGCAGCAGCGTGGCGGCACGCAGGTGCTCACCGCCTCGTCGACGAAGAAGCTCTCGTCGATGGACGGCTCGTTCTCATCGCGCGCGCTGTTCCCGTACGACGGTCCGCGCCGCGTCGAGTTCTACGAGCTCCGCCTCGCGCCCGGCGGAGTCGAGGAGGCCGCGCCGCATGCACCCGGCACCATCGAGAACCTCGTCGTCAACGCGGGCACCGTCGATATCCAGATCGGCGCGGTCCATCACCCGCTCACCCCGAATGACGCCATCGTCTTCGAGGCCGACATCGCCCATGTCTACCGCAACAGCGGTGACATCGAGGCCGTCATGTACCTCGTCATGACCTACAGCGACAAGATCGGCTAGCAGCGACGGCACGTTAGCAGCGACGCGCGCGAACGCGAGAGCTACTTGGCCATCGGCGTGACGTTGCCATGGTGCCGGCGTTCATCGCCATCGCGCCCATGCCCATCATGGGTGCGCCCGTACCCATCATCGCTGCGTTCATCCAGGCCGTCCTCGGTCATCTCGCAGGTCGCGACGAAGCCGCACGCGAGCGCCGCGTACCTCGATCGCACTTTCGCACTGGAAGGATCACCGCGCGCTCACGTACGCTGAGCACATGCTCATCATCTGGGGCCAGCGAATGTACGGGCGCGTGGACCGCTTCGCCGGTAGCTACGTCGCCACGCGCTTCTTCCACATCTACTACGTGCCGCTCATCCCGCTCTCGAGCTGGCTCGTCCTCAAGGACAACGGCAAGGACGGTTTCATCGGCACGCAGGTGCCGATGCAGGGTCGATCGGTGCTGCTCGCGTGGGCGCGCATCGCGACGCTGCTGATGGTGCTGGGCTCGATCCCGGCGCTGTTTTCCATTGGACTGATGGCCGCGGGCGCGATCGCGACGACGGTACTCATGACCGCCGCGTGCGTGGTGGCTGCGTTCTTCGCGTGGTTCCGGCTCGGCAAGCTGTCGGCCGAGCAGAAGGCCGCGCGCGTCGTGTACTCCGACTTCGCGGGTCACTTCGTCGACGTGGCGCTGCTCAAGGACCAGCGCCAGCCGCTGAAGCTGCGCACCATCGAGGAGCTCGATCGTCACCTCGCGCGTCACGCAACCAGCTCGTATCGCGAGGCGCCGCAGTCGAGCTGGCGCGAGATCGCGACGCGTCCCGACATGCGAGATGTGCCGCTGCTCAAGGCCGCGCTCACGCGTTGCCGTCTCGAGGAAGCCGACGCGCAGGGCCCCCAGAAGCGCGAGCTGCAGCTCGCCCACATCGCGATCCTGCGCAACCTCGTTGCTGCGAGCCCCGAGCTCCTCGACACGACTGCGTTCGAGCTCACGTCCTAGCTGGCCTGACGCGCGGTCAGCGCCGCGAGGTCGCTGTGCCTAGCCCCCGCGGACGACGACGCGGCTGAGGCGGAACTCCTCGATGGTGTCGTCGGTGCTGTGCGTGGCGGCGAAGCCGGTGGCCTCGACGAACCGCCTGGCGTCGACGACGACAGGGTACTTGATGTGAGCGACGGCGCCGGGCGTGAGCCGAGGCAGGCCGAAGCGGCCGAGCATCGAGGTGAAGACGAACTCCGGGAGCGGGAGCGCGGTGCGGTGCGCCTGCGCAATGATGTTCGACAGCGGTAGCGGCGGGAGACCGGCGACGTTGAAGACGCCACGCAGCTTCTTCTCGAGCGCGAGCTCGACGGCGCGGGCGACGTCTTCCTCGTGCATGAACTGGAAGAGCGGGTCGAAGCCGAGCAGCGTGGGGACGCGGGGCGGATCGAGGTACGTGGCCAGCGTGCCGTGCTTGCTGGGGCCGAGCGTGTAGCAGATGCGGAGCACGGCGGTGTCGAGCTGCGGGTAGCGCCAGAGCGCGGAGCCCGCGTAGAGATCGGCGGCGACGAGATCGGCGAGCTCGGGGAAGCTCGCCGTGGCCATCGGCGGCTCTTCCTCGGTGTGGTAGAGCGGCGAGTCGGCGGCGGCGCCGTAGAACGTGTGACGCCCGATGATGAGCACCTGCTTCACGCCGTACTCGACGCTGTGATCGAAGACCGCGCGGGTGCCGCCGAGGTTGATGCGGTAGCGATCATCGCTCTGTGTGTAGACGTGCGTGACGGTCGCCATGTGCACGACGGCCTCGGGCCGGTGCTTGCGGAAGACGTCCTCGGCGCCGCGCTTGCGGATGTCGACCTGGTAGAGCTGCACCTTCTTCGGTGCGCCGTACCACGGACGACGATCGATGCCGATGACCTCGTGGCCGGCGGCGTCGAGCATCGTGGCGACGATGCGGCCGAGCTGACCGGTGATCCCGGTGACGAGGATCCTCACGTGCTGGCTCCGAGCGCGGGGAGCTCGCCTCGCATCCTGCGACCCTGCTCGATGAGCGATGCGATCTTCGACTTCACCTGCTCCACGTAGCCTTCGATCACGTCGTCCTCCTCGGAGCCGTTGCCGGAGAAGATCATCGGCTCGTCGACGATGACGTCGAGCCGGGTGGGGAGCGGGATGGGGAGGATCCACGGCGTGAACGGGATGTACGGCGCGCCGAGCAGGCGCCCGAGCTTGTACGCGTTGAAGATCGTCGGGATCGCATCGCCGCCGCCGAGGAACGCGAACGGCACGATCGGCGAGCCGGTCTGCAGCGCGAGGCGCATGAAGCCGGTGCCGAAGTGAACGAGGCTGTGGCGCTCCGTGTAGAGCTTCTCGGTGCCGTGCGAGCCCTCGGGAAACACGAGCACGAGGCGATCGTCTTCGAGCAGGCGCACGGCGTGCTCGGGCAGGCCGACCATCTGGCCGCAGCGCGAGCCCCACATGCCGGCAAACGGCAGGCGCGAGAGGAACTTCTCGACCATCGAGTGGCACAGGCGCGGCGGCTCGAGCTCGAAGAACATCGACGCGATCGTGATGCCCGCGTCGAGCGCGACGCCACCCGAGTGGTTGCCGATGAGCATCGCGCGGCCGTGCGTCGGCACGTTGTGGAGGCCGTGGTGCTCGACGTGGAAGTAGTGGCGATACATCGCGCCGAGCAGCGTGAAGAAGCGCACGAGCTCCTTCTTCGAGATGCCGTAGGGGTCGATGCCCGACGTGCCGAAGGGCAGCTCGAGACGATCGACGCGCGCCTTCACGTCATCGATGAGGCCGGCCTTGCTGTTCACTTGGCGGCCCGCGCGTACTTGTGCGCGATCGTGACGACGACCGCGTGTGCGAAGGGATCGTCGATGCGCAGGGCCGCGCGTAGCTGGTCGACGAAGGCATCCTCGCGCGTGTTCGCGCCCTCCGACGACAGCGCGAGATCGACGGCGACGACGAAGAGCTGCTTGCGGAAGGCCTCGTTCTCTACGTCGGCTAACCGCGCGAGCAGCGTTTTGCGCGACGCGATGGGCGGCCTCTCGTACGCGGGGGCTGCGCGGAGCTGCGGCAGCGTCTCGTAGAGCGCCTCGACGGTGAGGTGCTCGGCCGCGTCGACGGAGCCATCGGCGGTCACCATGGCCGAGACGAGATCGCGCAACAGGTCTGCCTCTGCGGAACCCCCGGTGCTCGTGGCCGTCCCTGTCAGCTCCGCAAGCATGCCCATGCGGGGCGAAACGTTATCACCTCTAATACCGCAACGTCCAAACGAGGTCGGCCTTGCCCTCGGGGGCGTCGCCGATGGAGAGCTCGAGCGCGAAGTTCCGCAAGAACCGATACTCGACGTTGCCGATGTTCCCCGACAGGCGGCGCGTGCCGACGAGGAGCTGCCCGAACTGGTGCACGTAGCTCACGTAGACGTTGTTCTTGATGTACTTGCCGACCTCGAGGCGCGTCTGGTTGAACGTCGGCGAGTCACCGACGTCGACCTTGATGACGTCGATCGGCAGGTGCGGTGCGAGCTGGTTCTTGATCTGGCCGACGACGAGGCCGGACACCGCGCCGCCGACCTTGTCTCCAAGGGGCGCGTCGGAGCCCTGCTCGCCGGGATCGCTGCCGAGGATCGCGAGGATGATCTGGCTGTCGCTGTAGATCGGCGGATCCGACGTGAGGTGCACGGCCGGGTTCGACGCCGATCCCGTGACCTCGATGGCGATGACGGCGTAGTCGAGCTCGCGCGCGATCTTCACGTCGAGCTCGGGATCGATGTGCGGGCTGCCGTCGAACCCGACGCGGATCTTGTCGATGGTGTAGCGCTTGCCGAGGATCTCCATGCGGCCGCCGGGCAGCGCCACCACCTGACCCGAGATGGCGACATCCGGCCCGTGCACGCGGATCGCGAGGTCGCCCTTCATGTCGACCTGCAGCTCCTCGGAGCGGATGTGGAAAGGCCCCGGTATCTTGGTCTCGATGTCGATGTCGAGCGCGGTGCCGGCCTCGACCGCGGCCTCCTGCTTGGCGATCTTCGCCGCCTTGCGACGCGCCTTCGTGTCCACGTAGACGACGTCCGTGAGGGGGCCGGTGTCCTGCAGCGCGCGCACGTTCGTGAGCGTGGGCAGGCGCGCGGACCCTTTCGTGACCTTCACGGTGCCGTTGATGGCCTTGCCCTTCTTCTCGCCGTGGATGTCGATCTGGCTGTCGACCGCGACGTTGATCGGGTTCTGCAAGACGGGGAGCTGGTGCGTCTTGATCTGGACGTCGAGGTCCTGCGGCACGAGCCCCGCGAGCTTCGCGCCACCGGTCGCCGTGAAGCGGCCCGGCCCGAGCTTGCCCTCGAGCGAGTCGAGCTTGAGGTGGCCCGGCCAGATCGAGATGGTGAGCCCGAGGTCGGTGATCTCGCGCGGGTCGGCGGTGATCGCGAGCGTCGACTTCGTGAGCACGAACTTGCCGTTCACGACGGGGTTCGGCATCGGGCCCTTCGCCGACAGGTTTATCGCGAGCATGCCCTTCAGCTTGCGGATCGGGATCGCGTCGCCCTCCGATTCGAAGTCGAGCGCGAAGGCCTTGGCCTCGAGGCTCGCGTCGAGGTTCTTGCCGAAGTACTCGACGACGCCGTTGATGGAGCCGCCAGCCGGCTCGCGCGCGAGCAGCGACGCGCCGAGCTTGCCTTTACTGTAACCGACGTCCACCGCGAAGTGGTTCATCGTCGTGTTTCCGAGCGCGAACGAGTCGATGCTCAGCGCGGCGGAGGCGGTCGGATCGCCGAACGTCCCCTTCGCCGCCGCCTTGCCCGTGAGCGTCCCCGACATGCCGGGGATCAGCTTGGCGAGCTTGGCCATGTCGAAGCCGGGGAAGTCGACGCTCGCGTCGAGCTGCGTCGGCTTGAGATCCGCGCCGGCGAGCACGGCAGCCAGGCCTGCAGTCGCGTGCGCCTTCATTTCGAGGAGCGTGCTGTGGTCGATGGAGAGGACGAGCGCGGTGTTCGTCTCGCGATTCTGCGCGCGCAGGCCGAAGTTGAAGCCGACGCGCGAGATCTTCCCGCGGCGGATCCTCTTGCCGCCGAGCCCGACGTAGAGAACGGGCTCGCTCACCGTCCCGCTCACGTCGAGCTGCCCATCGAGGAGGCCGTGCTCGAACAGCGGCGGTATGCCGAGGGGGGCGAGCGGCAGAGACGCGAGCTCGAGCGCCTTCACCTTCACCTGTGCCGAGAGCGGACTATTTTGTCCGAGCTTGTCTGCCAGGCTGCCCTTCCGCATGACGCGCGCGAGCACCACCGGCAGCGTGCCACTCAGCTCGAAGACGCCCGAGGGCTGTTGCACCTCCTTGCCCTGGGCGTTGATGTACGTGTCGGTACCGAGAGACAGCACGATGTCCGTCTTCAGCTGGTTCTGTTCGAACGCGAGCTTGGTGCGCAGCTGGCCGTTCTGCATGCTGCCGTAGTGGATGCCATCCCCGTCGAGCGTGAGCCCGAGCTTCGGCCGACGGCCCGTGCCCGACAGCGCGAGCGACAGCTTGATGCTCGACTCGAGCGGGTGCAGCAACGCGGGCGCCTTGTAGCCGATGGTGTCGTACAGCTGGGCGAGCGACTTCACGTGCGCGTCCACCTTGAGCGACAAAGGCGCCGTGCTCGCGAGCAGGCCCTCGAGGCTCGTGACGAACGGCACCGCCGCGTCGACATCGATCGCGCCCGCGGCGGTCTCGAGCTCCACCCTGGCAGTGAGGCGCTTCGCGTCGAGGTGCGCTTCGACGCGGGTGTGCACCTGCTCCTCAGGCTTGGCCGCGTTGCGCGTGATCGTCCCGGCGAGTGCGACCGTCGCGATGGGGTGCGACAGCGGCCCCTTCGCCTGCACGGAGAGGTCGAGCTTCGAGTGCGGGACGTTGTCGGCCTTCGTGAGGATCGCGACGATGCGGTGAAGGTCGAGCCCGACCGCGTGCACGTCGGCATCCACGGTCTCGTTCGCGGGATCGAGCGTACCGTCGATGGAGATGGACTGGCGAGCCGAGCGCGCGTGGAAGTTGTGAACCCGCACGACCCCGTCGTAGCCGAGCACCGCGCTTCGATTCACGTGCCAGCGCTCGCCGTTGCGATCGAGGTCCAACGCGTTCACCTCGGCCTTCACGCCCACCGGGAACGGCCCGCCCTCGTAGCGAGGGATGCCGTGCAGCGCGAGGTCGAGGGACGTGCCGTCGTTGCCCGTCGAGTCGACGCGCAGGAGAAAGTCCTTCCTCGTGCCCTTGAACTGGATGCGCGTGTCGACGAGCTGGAGCGGCCCCGCGTACACGTCGCGCGCCTTGATGACCACGCTGCCCGAGAGGTTCCTCGTGTTCGCGCGGATCGACGCCTGCCTCACGCGCAGCCCCGGCACCACGAGGTTCTGCGCCGTCAGATCGGTGTCGAGCACGAGCCCCTCGGGTGAGTAGTGCACTCTCGCGACGCCCGAGACGTTGCCGGCGAGCTTGGGGATGCCGCGTCCCTTGAGCTTCGAGAGATCGGTCGCGGCGATCTCGAGTTTGCCATCGGCGGTGATGCCCTTACCGATCGTCACGCTGCCGGACGCATGCACCTTGTTGTGCGCGGCTTCGACCTGCGCGTGCGCGACCGCGAGGGTCGCCCCCTCGGCATCGCTCTTGCCGCCGACGTCGAGCCACACGAGCGCGTGCGGTGCACCATCGATGATCAGCTCCGGATCGAGGTTGCGTGTGTAGATGTGGCCGCTCCAGCCGAAGCCACCACCGATGCGCAGCTGCCCGCGCGCCTTGATGGGCCTGGACGGCGTGTGGATGATCGCGTTCAGATCGAACGCGGTGAGCGGACCCTTCGCGGCGGCGTCGATGTGGTAGCGACCGCGCAGCTCGGGCTCCGGCACGAACGCGTGCAGCAGCGAGCCCGGCGCGTCGATGGAGGCCTCCGTCTCGTCGAACGTGACGAGCCCTCTTCGCACGAGCAGCCCACCGTGCGCCGCGACGACCACGGCGCCGGGCTTGTCGAGCCGCACGTTGAGCCCGTCGACGCCGACCTTCACGTCGCCGCCGCCGATGCCGACGTGGCCCGTCACCTGGACGTGGCCCTCGATGGGCGGCAGCGCCACGCTCGGGGGTGCCTCGTAGCGTCCGATGACCTCGGCGGTCACGTGATCGATCTCGACACGAAATTTCGACGCCGGCGTGTCGGGACGCGGTGGCCTCGGCACGGACGGCTTGAGCAGCCCAGCGAAGTTCACGGTGCCATCGGGCAGGCTGTGCACGCGCGCGCGCCCGCCGATGATGTTCACCGACGAGACGTGGAGCGTCGAGTGCGTGAGCGGGATGAGCGAGAACTTCACGACGAGCTTCTCGATGCTCGCGGCCTCTTCACCCGTCGTGTCGCGCATCAGCACGTCGTCGAGCTCGAGCCCCGACCACAGGTTCGTGTGCAGCCGGCCAACGGTGATCTTCGCGGCGAGCACCTCGTCGGCAAAGTGCAGCCCCACGCGCACGAGGAGGCGCGCGCCGGGGTCGGTGCGTACGCCGATGAACACCGTCGCGAGCACGATCACGACGAGCATCACGACGCCGAAGAGCGTCCAGCCTACGACCTTGCCGGCTCGTCGGGCGATGCGGCCTGCGAGCGAGGTCAGAACGCCTCTCCGACGGAGATGTGATACGCGAAGCGCAGGCCAGGGTCCGGGTTCGGGACGCCGACACTGCAGCCGTCGGTGCGATCGTACGTGCCGCCGCCGGTGCACGCGCCGAGGCGGTTGAGGCGCACGCCGAGGTCGAAGCGGATCGTGCCGATGACGGTCGCGTAGCGCAGCCCCGCACCGACGGCCCAGTGCAGGTTCGTGTAGTCGATGCTCGACTTCGCGCCCTTGAGCGAGCCTGGCAGCTCGCGCTTGTTCGTCGATGGCAGGCTGACGTCCCCTCCATCGATGAACGCGACCGCGCCGAACCAGTTGCCGAAGAGCTTCACGATGTGGAGGCGCAGCTCGCCCTGCACGAGGAACATCTGATCGCCGCCGATGGGCAGCGGAGGAAGCCTCGTGTTCGTGGTGCATCTGAGGCCGATGGGGCAGTCGGCGGGGACCTGGTACGAGAGGCGGTTGAAGTTGAAGCCGCGGTGCGAGTCGGGTCCGCCGAGGTAGAGGCGCCGCGTGATCGGCGAGCCGACGTCGCCCTGCGACCAGATCTTGCCGTACTCGATGCGCGCCGCGAACGTGAGGCGATGACCGAGTGGCACGTAGAAGCGCGCGTCGGGGACGATCTTCTGGTACGTGAACGCGGAGCCGGTGTAGACGCCGCCCTCTTCCAGGGACGCGAGCAGGTAGGCGCCGTAGTGCGTGTCGAGGACCTTGTCGCGGAGGTCGAGGCTGATGTCCTGCTGCAGCCACGCGACGCGATACGGATCGAGGTAGCCGTAGAGCGTCCCTGCCTGCGCGGTGTCGGTCGTCGAGAACGATGAGTTCGTGTTGAAGAAGTCGAGGAACTGGATGTTGTACGACAGCCCCAACTTCACGCGGTCGCGCCACGTCGAGAAGTTGAGTCCGAGGCTGGAGCGCGGGCCGTGGTACTGGAACGCGTAGTCGATGTTGAGGTCGTAGCCGACGGTCCAGTGGAAATCGAGGTGGTGCACCCCGAACACGAACGGCTGGCGGAAGGTCGCCTCCGCGCTGACGGTGGGACCGTAGCGCACGATGCGCCAGATCGCGGGCACGACCGCGAAGCCCGGCTCGAGCTTGAGCGTGAGCGTGCGCATCCCGCCGAGGAAGTTGCGCTTCGTGTACTGCGCGAGCAGGTGGACGTCGTTGCGCTGCGTCTCGATGCTGACGCCGCCGCCGAGCTTGAGCTCGTGGAACTGCGCCTCCTGCACGTGGATGACGACGTTCGCGATGTGCGGATCCGAAGGCGAGTGCTCGAGCGTGACCCGTACGTTGCCGTACACACCGACGGCGTACACGCGTCCGCGCGCGGTCTCGAGCTCGTTCGGCGAGTAGAGCCGGCCCGGATACAGGTCGGCCGTCCGCCAGATGTCGAGGGCGCGGGTCTGCTTCTCTCCCTCGACGCGGATGGTCCCGATGCGGGCGATGGGGCCAGGAACCGAGTCGATGGTCACCGCCGCGGTGTGCGAGTCGCGGTCGACATCGACGATGCCAGTGACCTTCGGCCAGGGATGCCCGAGCAGCTCGAGGCGGTTCTCGAGCAGGCTCTTCTCGTTCATGTACGTGTCGTGGACGAACGTCTGGCCGAGACGGAGCGGCAAGAGCTTTTCGATCTTCTTCTGATTCTTGCCGAGCGCCTCGAGGCCGTGGATCTCGAGCTGCGTGATGTGGACCGGCTGGCCTTCGTCGACGGTGAAGACGATGTCGACGGAAGGCTTCTTCGACTTGCGCTTGATCGTCTCGGCCTTGGTCACGTGCGCGCCGTAGTAGCCTTGGTCGCGATAGAACGCCTCTACGCGCACGCGGTCGCCAGGGACCGCGTACGGGTCGAGGTACTTCTTCGGGGACCAGGGGATCCAGGACGTCTTCTGGACCGAGATCTTCGACTTGAGGTCCTTCGGCTTGACGCTGTGGACGCCGATGAACCGGATGTCGTGGATCCACGGGCGCCCGTTTGCCTGCTCGGCGTGGCAGCCCGCCAGCGCGGCCAGCGCGAGCAAGGTGGTGCACGCGGCCCTGCGGCCGAGCCGTCCGTTCACGAGGCGCCTGCTACGTCATGTCGACTAGTGGCGCTGCCAGCGACCCGGGTGATGACGCCAGCCACGACCCTCGTGCTCCCAGCGGTGCGGCGCCCAGATGTAGCCGGGCCGGCCGTGCTGGTAGCGACCGCCGATCCACACGTAGCGACCACGGTGATAGCGGTGATAGCCAGGCGCCCACACCGCGCCCTCGTACGGAGCGACCGGGATGGGCTCGATGATCGGCTCGGGCGGCGCGATGACGACGAACTGGGCGTGCGCGACGTTCTCGACCGCGGGCACTGCGATGGTTCCGAGTAGAGCGGCTCCAAGAAACAACGACAGACGTAAATTGCGCATGAGACTGGGCTGGTGCAAGCGAGGCGCCACGCGTGTTTCCGGGCACCTCGGCTCGCCGCTCTCGTGGCCCCCTGGGGCGCGCATGCCACGGGGTCGCAAAACGTCACGGCTACCACCAGTGCGTCGTACGGTCGTAGTAGTCGGGCGGCGCGGTCGGGTGCTGCTCTCTCCAGGCCACGTAACGACGATGCAGGGTCTGGTAGCGCGCGTCCGAGATCGTCAGCTTTTCGTGCGGCTGCTCGATGAGGTGGCGCTCCACCTTCCACAGGTTCTTCTCACCCTGGCGCCAGTCGTACCCGCCGAGCCCGCGCAGGTCGACGACCGCGTAGCCCGTGATGCGGCCCGTCTTGTCGACGTACGGGTCGAGGTAGCTCGCCGCCAGCTCGCGCGCCGAGCGATACACCGGCGCGCGACCGTGCAGGCCGTCGTCACGCGAGCGCGCGATGGCACCCCACGGGCCCTTATCGACGTCGCGACGGAAGACGTAGATCACGTGGTCGAGCCCGTCCTGCGACTCGAAGCTCAGCACCATCGGAGGATAGCCGTGTTGCTCGAGCACCGTCGCGGTGAACAGCGCCGCCTCGAGGCAGTGCGCGGTGCGGTGCTGCACGACGCCGCGAAAGCCCCGCAGCGTCTCTTTGCCGTGCTCGCGGTTGTAGGGCATCGCGCGCAGGTGGCGCTGCACGGCCTCGGGCGTACGTAGACGCTCGATGAGAGTACGCTCCGCTCGTCGCCAGGGCTTCATGGGCGGCCAGGAGACTACACCGATGGGACGCCTCGTCGACGGAAAGTGGAGTGTAGCTGGCCTCGGCACCGGCACCGGTCGGGACGAGCGGCCGGAGAGCCGCATCCGCAGCCGCGCGACGCGCGACGGAGCGCGTCGCAGATCGGCCTGGCACGGGCTCTTTGCGAGCTGGACGTTCGCAAGGGGCTCCACGTCCACCGTCGAGGGGTGATGGGGACGCGCCAAACGCGAGCGCTGCTCGTGCTCGCGCTCGCGCTCGGGCTCGTGTACCTGCTCGAGTACGCGGCGCTGCCGTTCGTCGACGGACCGCTCTACGACTCGCTCGTGTACCTCGAGCAGGCGCGACGCATCCGGCTCGGTCAGCACGTCGATCCGACGCTGCTCGCGTTTTCGCCGCTCTACGGCTACTTCCTCGCCGCGTTCGGCGCCTTCGCGCACGGCATGGCGCCGCTCGTCGCGCAGGTGGTGCTCGGCGTCGTCGATCTGTGGCTGCTCCAGCGCATCACGACGCGCCTGTTCTCGTCACGCGCGGCATGGTTCGCGATGCTCGCCTGGCTGCTCTACGGGCCGCTGCTCTTCTACCAGAGCAAGGTGCTGTCGGAGACGGTCGGCCTCACGCTCCTCCTGTGTGCGATCGAACGTCTCGTCGAAGAGCGGGAAGCACAGGGCGGTGTGCTGCTCGCGCTATCGGTGCTGGCGCGCGCGAGCCTCCTCGTGATGCTGCCGCTGTTCGTGCTGGAGCGGCTGAGGCTCTCGTGGCGGCGCGCGCTCGTGCTCGTGCTCGCGATCGCGGCGCCGCTCGTCGCGCACGGGCTCTACGTGGAGGCGCGCACCGGGATCTTCGTCCCCGTGATCCTCGTGTCGAGCACGGCCGCGACCGCGACGCGCAGCGACTGGACGGGCGACCTCGACACGTTCCGCCGCGCCGGGGAGGCCCACGTCGGCGCGTTCAGCGTCGTCGATCAGGCCCGCGAGCGGCTCGCGCACCCGGACGCACCGCGCGCATCGATCTCGATCCTCGGCTGGCTCGAGCACGCGCCCAAGAAGGCGCTCTACACGCTGCGTGACGAGGAGACGTCCTTCGACTACGGCTTCTACGGCGAGCGCAGCGAGGTGTGGACGCTGCGCCTGCTCGTCGTGTCGTTCGGCATGCTCGCGAGCTGGGCGCTCGTCGGTGCGTGGTACGCAGTGCGCGATCGCAAGGGTGCCGTGCTGCTCCCCGTCGTGCTCGGCATCTTCGCGGTCACGACGCTGTTCCACCCGAGCGCGCGCTATCGCTTGCCGCTCGTGCTCGCGCTCGCGCCGCTGGCCGGGCTCGCGTGGTCACGCGCCGACAGGCGGCTCCTCGCCGCGATAGGGCTGGTCTTCCTGGTTCACGGGCTGCGTCGCGGCCTCGAGCATCCGGGCCTGTGGCAGCTCCGCGTGGCAGAGTCCGCTGCCGTCGCTGGCGATGAGGAGACGTGCGTGGCCCGCGTGCACCGCGCGCGCGAGCTCGAGCCCGGTCCGGCCGTGGAGGAGCGGGCGCGCTACGTCGCGACCATCATGTCGAGCTGTCGCTGACCCAGCGCTGTCGCCGAGCGCAGGTCGAGCACGAACTCGCGCAGCAGGCGCAGGTGCTTGCTCGCCGCGGCGACGATCTCGACCCCGCTCGTGCGACGCACGCGCGTGACGTCGTGCTCGTCGCGGATCGGCTCGAGCTTGTCGAAGCGGATGACGCCCTTGGCCCAGATGAGCTCGTCGACCGCGGGGTGCTCGAACTCGAGCTGCACCACGCGCTCGCGACCCCGGACCTTCATGAGGCGGTGCGGACGCTCGATGCGAATGCCAACTTCCGAGACATCGAGCAGCAGGCCGAGCTGCTCGTCGTCCTCGGCGAGCTCGGTGCAGAGTCCGCCCGCAGCGACGCGAAGACCGGCTCTGCGGGAGATGAGGGAGGAGGGCGCGGTCCAGTTTTTATCCGACATGTATACAAGTGTAGGATATTTGCTCACCACGAGCCAATTTCGCGATCGCCTCGCCTTCGAAGAGACTCGGAGCGGTTGAGGAGCTTCTCCGCGCATGGCCAAGGTGGACACGGTGATACGTTGAATCGTCATGCGCCTCGCCCTCCTCACCCTGCTCGGCAGCTGCTGCTTGCTCCCGCTCGAGGCCTGCGGATCGCCGCGGCTCCCCAGGAAGATCGACTGGGTGCCCGCGCAGGCAGGGCCGGTCGCGCCGTTCGTGATGGCGCAGGAGCAGCGCGCGCGGCACGAGGGGAAGCGCGTGCTCGTGTACGTGGGCGCGACGTGGTGCGAGCCGTGCCGCAAGCTCCACGAGGCGGTGCAGCGTGGTGCGCTCGACGCGCAGTTCGGCGAGCTGCGGCTCCTCGAGTTCGACCTCGATCGCGACTCCGAGCGACTGGCCGAGGCCGGCTACGTCGGCAGGTTCATCCCGCTGCTCGCCGTGCCCGACGAGGAAGGCCGCGCGAGCGGCAAGCAGTTCGCGGGGTCGGTAAAGGGTGACGGCGCGGTCGACCGTATCGTCGCCGATCTGACGAAGCTCCTCGGTCAGACGCGATGAACAAGCTCGTCGTCTTCGATCTCGGGCGCGTGCTCGTGCGCATCACGGATGGCTGGGGCGACGCGCTCGAGCGCGCGGGCCTCTCGTCGATACGCGGCGACGTCGAGGGCCGGATGAAGGACGCGGCGCTGCGCGAGCCCGTCGAGGTCCACGTGCACGCGCTCGAGCATGGGCACATGGCGCTCGACGACTTCGCGCGCGCGTGCGCCACCCTGCTCGGCGTCTCCTCCGACGACATCGCGCGCACGACGGACGCCGTGCTCCACGGCGCGTACCCCGGCGCGACGACGCTCCTCGACGAGCTCCACGACCAAGGCCTCCGCATCGCGTGCCTGTCGAACACGAACGCCCGTCACTGGGCGCTGATGGAAGGCTGGCTCGACCCGGCCGATCAGATCATGCGACGCATCGACCTGCGCTACGCGAGCCACGAGCTCCAGCTCCGCAAGCCATCGGCGAAGATCTACGAGGCGCTCGAGCAGCGCGCGGGTGTGCAGGGCACCGACATCGTGTTCTTCGATGATCTGCCCGAGAACATCGCGGCCGCGAGCGCGCGGGGCTGGGACGCGATCCTCGTCGAGGATCGGGTTGATCCGGTGCGCGAGATGCGTGCGCAGCTGGTGCGTCGCGGGCTCCTGTCCGCGTAGCTCCACGCAGGTTGTCGTCGCTGTCAGCATCGCGCTTACACCGTCGCTACGAAATGCTCATTCTGTAATGCCGAATGCGGAGTGAGCTGGCTTACGCGTGTGACAGTCGGAAAACGATGCGTCTACTCACTCTGTCCACCCTGGTCCTGTTCTCCTCGCTGCCGGTCGCGGCGCTCGCCACGAAGGCGCCGGCGCCCGCCACGCCATCGACCGAGTCTGCGGCCTCCCGCGCCGCACGGATCGCGGCCGTCGACGACTTCGGCTCGATCCGCGACTCGGAGCTCCGCGGCCCCGCGCTGCAGAGCGGCACGATCACGGGCGAGTCGAGCGCCGTCGAGCACGCACCGACCACGACGCCTGCCGTCGAGCGCTCGACGGCGCCGCT
>JBDTCO010000221.1:0-32938 GCA_039923495.1 Polyangia bacterium | reverse complement strand
GGCTTCCTCGCCAACGAGGAGCTGCGCATGGGCAAGGGGCCGTTCGACGACGAGACGCTGTGGACGCAGATCCAGATCTCGCTCAAGGACGACGGCACCATCGACAAGCTCGGCATCGTCCGCGCGTCCGGCAACACGGCGTTCGACGCGGCCGCGCTCGATACCGTGCGCAGCGCAGCGCCGTTCCCCACGCCGCCGTCGGCCGTCAAGAGCGCGAACGGCAAGGTCTACATGGACTGGCAGTTCCACCGCGACGAGCGCGCGTGCGGCACCTTCGGCGTGGACCCGCACATCCTCACGACGCCGGGCGACAACGTCATCCACGACTCCAGCGAGACGGGCATGCCGATGCCCCACCGCACCGCGAACGGTGGCACCTCGGCCGGCGGCCTCCAGCCCACCAAGCCCACGCCTCAGTAAAGGCGGCGGAGGTGGGTCCCTGTGTAGTAGTGGCGCAGGATCTGGTCGACGGTCTTTCCGTGCTCGGCCATGCCCATCGCGCCGAGCTGGCACATGCCGATGCCGTGGCCGTGGCCGAGGCCGCGGACGGTATCGCCGTCGACGACGAAGAGCGCGGACCTGAGGTTGCCGAGCGCGCGACGCACCTCGAGCTCGCCCTTGATGTCGCGTGTGCCGGTCGTTCCCTCGATGTGGAGCGCCGAGACCCGGCCTGACACCCCGCGTGCCTGCACCGTCAAGGTGCGCGCCGTGCCGATGCCCAGCTTGCCACCAAGGGCGGCGAGGTCGAGCTTGACGGTCCATTGACGCGTGCTCTCGCCAACGCGATTGCGCGCGCAGTAGGGCTGCGGTCCATTGTCCGTTGCGGTATCGATGAACGCGGCGACGTTGGCGTCGGTCACCGTCGCGAACGCGCTGCGCGCGCGGTCGTAGGCCTCATCGCCATCGAGGGTGCCACGGAGCGCGGAGTCTGCGACGCCACCCCACACCTTGTCGTTGTCCTCGGTGTGGCCGCCGCACGACGCGGAGTAGACGGCATCGACGAGGCCGCCGCCCTCGCGCTCGAGGAGCACACCACGCGTCGCGGACACGGCTGCCGTCGCGCGCGCGTCCTCGTGACCGGCGCCGGCGTAGACCTGGCAGTGCTGGGTCGAGCACAGGCGATACGGATCGGTGAGGTGACGCGTGCCGATCTTGGCGAGGAGCTCGTTGCGCGCGGCGATGGCCTGCGCCTTCAATGCCTCGGGAGGTGCCGATGCCATCATCTCGGCGGGCACGAGCCCGGCGAGCAGGCGATCCTCCGGGACGGCGTTGACGACGGCGAGCTTGCCCGCGCGATCGGCGGTGACGTACACGCGACCGAAGTAGCGACGGTTCTCACGGCCGCCGCCTTCCTTGTCGATGTCGTCGACCTCGATGAGGCCGCTCGAGGCGAACCACAGGATGGCGTCGTTGCGCACGATGGTGCCGTGCTCGTCGGTGGCCTCCACGATGCCCGCCGGACGCTCGGAGAGCTCGGGCTGCAAGGCGGCGTCGATGGAGAACCTGCGGCGGAGCGCAACGACGCGCGCACGACCTGCCACCTCGTCGAGTGAATCACCCACGGTGACGAGCAGGCGGCGCTGATCGAGGACCTCTCCGCGCACGGCGAAGAGCGCGCCGGTCTCGAGCGTGGCTGGGTGCTCCCCGCGCTCGCGCCAGCGTGTGAGCTCGGCCTTGAGCGCGACGTCGTCTCCGACGGGCAAACGTGCGACGACGACGTGGTAGCGAACCTTGCCGGGCCTGCCGCGCTCGAGCTTCACCGTGTACGTGGCGCCGCCGCGGATCTCGGGGCCGCCCTCGCCGTCGGGGTAGATGCGCAGGCCGGGGCCACGGAGCACGACGCGATCACGACCCTCGGCGATGCGCACGGTGACGACCGGGAGACCGTCGTCGGTCCAGGCGAACTGGTTGGAGTACACGACGCGCAGCTTGTCGGCGCCGGAGAGCTCGTCGGCGATGCTCGGCGAGACGAAGGACAGCGCCGCGCACAGCAGCAGCGCCGCTCTCACGTGCGGAGCTCCGTGCGGGCGATGTACGAGAGGTTGGCGACGTTGATCGTGAAGTGCGCGACGATGACCATGCAGAGGTCCCCACGCCACAGCGTGAGCCAGCCAAAGAGCAGGCCGACGCCGAGCGACATCGCGGTCCACGGGTAGAAGCGGGGTCGAGGGCGGAAGTGCAGCGCGGCGAACAGCACGGCCTGCGGGACGAGCCCGATCATCGGCTGCAGCGCACCGCGGAAGAACGCTTCTTCGGCCACCGCCGAGGAGAGCGCGAGCAAGAAGATGTCCAGCGAGCCGAGCTGGTGCACGAGCGCGTGAAACTCCTGGTGCAGCACGCGCGCCCACTCGAGGCGGCGCGTCACGAGACGCGACAAGAAGACCGCGAGGCCGCCGAGGGCGAGACCGCCGAGCGCCGAGACGAGGAGACCACGCGGTGGCCCCGCGCCGATGACGAACACGTCGCTGTGGTGCCGCGCGGCGCCGATGCCCACGGACACGAGCAGGAGCGCCCCGTAGAACGCGGTGATGATCGCGCCCTGCGGCATGCGTCGCTGTCGCGGCGTGGGGCCGAGCCGCACTGCTACGCCCGCCAGGCCCTGTGCGCGACGCGCGGATCACCCGCGCGCGCGCCCCACTCGAAGCGACCTCCGAGCGAGACCTCGTGCGTGACCACCTTGCGACGGGTGAGGGTGAGCGTTGCCTTCGCATCCGACGCTCGGTGCGCATACGCAGCCTCACCATCGGGATCGACCATCTCGAAGAGCGCGGTCTGCGTGGGCGGTGCATCGAGCTCGACGATGAGCTTGTGCGTCGGCGAGATCGCAGCCGCGCGTAGCCTCCCCGTGCCGTACTCGGCGCGGATCGGCAGCGGCGCGACGGAGCAGTCACGTGGAAGCGATCGCGCGCCCGGCCCGAAGAGGCGCAGACGCCCGAGCTCGGGCAACACGACGGAGCCGGCGCGGCGGCGCGCGGTCTCGACGACGCAGACGATCGGTTCGCCATCGACCTCGCCCCGGAGCGTGGCGCGCGTCCACGCGTAGGGCCTGCGAGCCGCGCGACGCTCGCTCAGGAACACGAGGCGCTGGTCGAGCGTGACGTTGCAGCCCGGCGCGACGATCCGGCCGGTGGCACGGGCGAGCGAGACGCCGCCCCGGTGTGCAATGGTGTCGAGCTCGAGCTCGACGTCCATGCCGGGCCACCTGGGGCGCCACAGACCGGCGAGCGGGAACTGCAGGTTCACGGCGCTCGCGTCGGTCCGAGACGACTGTGCAGACAGCGAGGTGCCGTCGCCGGATAGCACTCCGACGTCGAGGTACGGCAGGCCGTGGCCGAGGCGCGGCTGCGTGAAGGAGAGCACGACGTCGAGCGGAGCCTCGCTGGAAGACCGCGGAACGTGCAGCTCGAGCGTGTCGAGCGCGGTCGTACGCCGGGACGACCGCAGAGAGGGGTTGGGGAGGGGTACGCGGGGGCCGAGCATGTCGGGCTTTACGCTACCATAGTGGGCCGCTACGATTCGGCGCCTCCCATCGTCGGAGGCAGAGCGCGAACCCATCCCATGAGCCATGTCATGAGCCCCATATGAGCAAAGATCTCACCGCCATCATCCTTCGCCTGATCCCGCCGCCCGCCGAGTCGGAGTTCGCCGCGACCGCCGGCTGGATCGAGGCCGTCGTGCGAAAGCGCGACAAGCCGTCCATCCTGCGCATCGCGCCGCTTGCGAGCCTCGGCCTCATCCAGTGCGAGGTGTCCAACACCCAGGATGGGATGCCCACCGAGGATCCCGAGCTCATCTCGGCGCTGTCCGCGCGCGGGCAGGCGAGCTTCGTCCACGTGAACCACGAGGCGCAGCAGGCCATCCTGCATGGCTTCGATGGCGGCACCGCGCTCGAGGGCTTCGTCGGCAAGCCCGATGCCGAGTTCGAGGCCAAGCTCATCGAGCGCTTCGGCGCCAACCTCGAGGCGCTCCAGGCAGCAGACGATCAGACGCGGATCGGCATTGGCATCGTCGCCTCGCGTACGGCCGCGCTCCTGCCCGGTCGCAGCATCGGTCTTCCCGTCGGGATGCCATCGGGCCTCGGTACGTTCACGTTCCACGATCGCGGCGCCGAGGCGGGGCCCGGCACGGAGCGCTGCACGTTCTTCGCGTTCGACAAGCAGCTTGTCGACGCGCTGTGCAAGACACCGGGCGTCGATCTCGCGCGCATCATCGAGGCCGCAAGGCAGGGGCAGCCGGCCGACGCCGAGGCACAGCAGGTCGTCGCGACGCTGAATGCGCTCGACAAGCAGCCGCTCGTCGAGGCCCCACCGGAGCAGCGCCGCATGCTCGTGCGCGCCGTCGAGATGATGGTGCTCGGCTCGGGGCGCGTGTTCGCCGGCGGTGATCGCGCCGGATACTGGGAGGAGCGCGTGCTCCCGCTGATGGCGCTGCAGCCATCGATGCCGGTCATCGAGGACGACGATCTGGAGTCGCTCGACGAGGCCAAGAGCGTGCTGCATGCGCTCGTCGAGGTTGTCCCGTCGACGGCACCGCCGGGTGGCGTAGGGCAGGTGATGGAGGGGATCGGCGACGTCGAGCTGTCGCCGCTGCTGCCCGCGTTCGTCGAGGACGGCACGTACGCGGGCTCGATCCTGACGCTCGATCCGAAGCGGCTCGTCGAGCAGCTCCGCTCGCTGCAGGGGGACACTCTCTCGCAGGCGGTCATGCGCATCGAGACGTCGTGGTTCACGAAGAAGACGGGCTCTCCGCCCGAGGGTGAGGCATTCGACGCGTTCCGCAAGGCGAACAGCGACAAGGGGCAGCCCGACATCGATCGCGTGCTGCGTCACCTGAGCGAGCTGCGCGTGGTGCTCGAGGTCGCGCTCGTGAACGAGCTGACGGTGGCCCTCGCCTTCTATGGCTGATGCCAGCGTCATCGTCACGTCCGATGAGCGCGTCGACGAGGAGCGGAGCCCCGCGTTCCTGCGGCTGCGCGCCGTCGGCCTGACCATCGAGCTGCCCGATGGCAGCATCACGGAGAGTGGCACGTGGGACTTCGTCGAGCGTCCCCTCGGGCTCGATGCGGTCATCGTCGTGGTGTGGAGACGCGTGGCGCGCGGCATCGAGGTGCTCGTACGCCGTGGCCTGCGTGTCCCGACCGTGCTCGGTCGTCCCGGGCAGCCGCGCGAGCCCGGTCGTCACCCGGCGTTCCTCGTCGAGGAGACGATCGCCGGCCTCGTCGAGAAGGGCGAGGAGCACGAGGCGGGCCTCGTCGCTCGAGCGCGTGACGAGGTCCACGAGGAAGCCGGGCTCGAGCTCCCGCTGTCCGCCTTCGCGAAGCTCGATGGGCCGCTGTGGGCCACGCCCGGTCTCTGCGCGGAGGTGCTGCACTGGTTCTCTGCCGACGCAACGGACGCACCCGATGGCGCGCCGCCTGCGGGCGATGGCTCGCCGTTCGAGTCTTGGGTCGAGCTCGAGTGGAGGTCGCTCGACGAGGCCATCTCGCGCTGCGGCTCGGGCGAGGTGACGAACCTCGAGTCCATCGGCGATCTTCGCGCGGAGCTCGCCTTCCGACGGCTGGCCGCGAAGCTGTCGTGAGCGGGCCGTACCGCGAGTCGCCCGGAGGCTCACGGTACGTCTGTCTCGCCTGCTACGCGTATGCCTCGGTCTCGCCCGGGCTGTGCCGCCACTGCGAGGTTGATCTCTTGCCGGTCGATCGCGAGGACGTCCGGCTCGATCTGCACGCCGAGGCCGAGCGCCGCCTGCAGAAGAAGATGTACGGCGAGTACTTCAAGCTCTCGCTGCTCGGCTTCTCACTGTCGATGCCGCTGCTCTTCTTCGTGGGAGAGCTAGGCTTCCTTCTCGGCGCGCTCGGCATCGGTGCGCTGCTCGTGCAGGGCTACACCAGGCTGAGGCCGCAGTCCGGCCTCGCGCTGTACGCCGAGCGTCGCCGTCGGCTGGAGCTCGAGCTCTCGGGACAAAAACTGCTGCCCGCCGGCGACGCAGATCCCGAGCAGCTTGGCGTCGAGGAGACGCTGCGTTGGCTCGGGATCGAGAAGCCTACTTCGCGACGCTGAGGATGAGCTCGGCCGCGCGCTTCCAGTGGTGAGCGATGCCGCCGTGCGTCTCGTGGAGACCGCAAGACCGGCTCTCGTGTCGATGGGCGGGCATGGTGCACATCTCGCCGCGCTGCATCTCGCCCGAGTGCTCCGAATTCGCGCACGCCATCTCGGCGGTCGGCATGACCTCCGATTCCACTGCGAGCTTTTCGATGTCGCCCGTGACCAGCGCGCGCATCGCGCACTCCGACGGTGCGATGCGCAGCACGCCGCGCTTGCCGAACCGCTCGGGCACGAGCAGCTTGCCCTTGAGGTGCACGGGATGGTCGCTGCCGAAGCGGCGCGCGGTCGCCGCATCGAGCTGGATGTCCATGCGGTACGCCGCCATCGCCACGTCGCCGGTGGGCTGGAACTCGCCCTGGAACGGAGCGAGGACGTCGAGGCCTTCACCGAAGATTCCACGCTGCATCGTGAAGTGCGCGCCATCGAGGCCGTCGACGCGGACCTGGGGCCACATGAGCTTCGGCGGCTGGATCATCTCGCGGCCCTCCTCGGTCCAGCTCTCCGTCCACATCATCGTAGGGTCGTGCATCCGCATCGCACCGCAACCGGAAGCGCCCAGCAGTCCGAGCAGCGCCACGTTCATGAACGTCTTCATGGTGCGAACCTCAGGCCCAGCCAGCCTTCGCAAGCGATGCCGTACACCGGCTTGTCGAGCCCGTTCTGGCCGAAGAAGCCCCCCACGCTCCAGCCCACCGCGGCGCGAGCCTCGAAGGCAGTAGTCGGCGACAGGGCGACGGAGATGTTGGGACCGTATGTGTTGCTGAACGAGAGCAGGCCGTCGTCGGCGTGCCCAGGCACATGGCGGCCGAGCGACGAGATGATGCCATCGAAGCTGCCACGGATCGCGAGCGCGACACGTTGATGCCGAGAGCCGAGCTGGATGTACGGGGAGCCGATCTCGAAGCCGAACATCGCGCCGACCCGGAGCACGTCGCCGAGCAGGAGTGCGACGTGCGCGTCGGCGATGGGGCTGTCGATGGCGACACGTATCTGCGCGGCGCAGTAGTCGCGATAGGGCTGACTGGCGGAGCCGAAGTTCGGGCAGTACGCGCCGACTCCCATCGACAGTCCGGCCGTCATCCGACGACGTGGGTGCAGCGGCGACGGTACCGGCTTCGGAAGGATCGTCAGCCTCGGCATCGCAGGAACGGCAGGCGGCACGTCCTGCGTAACCTGAGTCGTGGTCGTGGTCGTGGTCGTGGCCGTCGTGGTCGACTCCACGGTGGCGTCCGCGCGAGCGACCGCGCTGGACAGCGCGATCAGGGCGACGAGAGCGAGCGATTTCACGGCGTGACCGCGACGGTGAGCGACGTCGCCCCGACGAGCGAGGAGAGCAGGACGTCTGTATCGCTGTCGGCAGACCGCACCGTGATGCCGTCGAGGTCGCTGTACGTGACGGGGCCTTCGCTCGCGTCGACGGTTGCACGAGTGAGCGAGAGCTTGTCGCCGACGGCTCGAAGGACGACGTCGCTGCGCACGGCCGAGGTGAGCGTCAACGCCTTGTTGAAGCCGAGCACGACGGCGCCGCTGCGTGTCGGCAGGCCGCTGTCGGTCGTGGAGTAGACGAGCGCGAGCGGCGTGCCCGATCTCGACACGACGAAGGTGGTGTCCGCCTGCACGCCGGCGGTGTACGTGGAGAGGAGCTCCTGGTACCCGTCCACGTCGATGGTGATCGCGTACGTGACGCCGTAGTCGAGCTCCCCCGCAGCGAGCGCGATGCTGCCGCTGGTGAAGGTCTTCGTGATGGCAGGCCCGCGCAGATCGTCGTCGTTGTTCCAGACCTGCGACGATGTGTCTGCTGCACCAAACGGCGAATTGGAGCTGATGGGACGCAGCCTGATCGAACCGGCCGCCGCCGTCGTCGAGTCCGAGAGCGTGACCTTCAACGTCGCGGCGCTCGTGGTCGCCGTCGTCGAAAAGAGGTACGCGTCGAAGTACTGGCTTCGATCCGGGTGGCTCTTGTCGTCATGGACGTTGTCGTTCATCGTCTGCTCGTCGTCGAGCTTCATCGTGTTCTGCGACAGGAACGGCCGATATCCGTCCGCCGCGATCGAGACGCCGTAGTCGTTGAACGGCGGGAGCGGCCCGAGGAAGTAGCGCCCCTGCTTGTCCACGTGTCCGCTGTCCTTGCGGTCGAGGTACTGGAGCTGGATCTTGTACGCCGTCAGGGCCACGCCGGTCTGACCGTCGTAGACCCTACCGTCGAAGTAGTAGTCGGTCGTGTCGGAGCAGCCGACGACGAACGGCGCGATGACCGACAGCAAAGCCAATGTGCAAAGCCTCATGAACCCTCTCACCGGAAGTCGAACGGGAATGAGATGGACACCGCTGCCTTTTGGTTGCACTCCGCGTCGCAACTACACGCTGCGTGTGCCGTCAGCGATAGAGATAAGCGACGAGCGTCTCGGCGATCTGGTCCTGGATGCGGCGCGCCTTCGCGGAGCCCGCATCGGTGAGATCGTTCATGAGGATCGAGAAGAGCAGTGGTGCCTTGTTCGGTGCGCCGGCGTATCCCGAGAGGCACGAGACGCCGAGCAGCGTGCCGGTCTTTGCGCGCACGAAGCGCTCCGCGAGGCCACCGACCATGCGGTGCGTCGTCGTCCCGTCCGCACCGGCAAGGGCGAGAGAGCCGAGGTAGTCGGAGGCGTAGCGGAAGTCGCGGTAGCTCGAGCGCAGCAGCGTGACGATCTGCATGGGCGTGAGGCGGTTGGAGTCGTAGAGCCCCGAGCCGTTCGTCATCTTGTACGTGCTGCGTGCGATGCCGATGCGCTCGAGGAAGCCCGCGACGGCATCGAGCCCCTTCTGCCACGTGCCGGGCTTGCCCCCCGCCTCGGCGCCCATGGTCTTGAGGAGCTGCTCGGCCATGAAGTTGTTGGAGCGTTTGTTGATCTCGCGAATGACGATGCCGAGTGGCAGCGAGTAGTGCACCGCGAGCGCGCGCGCGTCCGCCGGCACGGTGCCGACCACGACCTGGCCGGTGAGCTTGATGCCACGCCGCGTGAGCAGCTCGCGCAGCGCGTAGCCCGCGTAGAGCTCGGGCTGGCCGACGCGCTTGAGCAGCGTCACACCCGTGTCCTTGATCGAGATGCGCCCGCGAGCGATGAGGAGCGTCCGGTCCTTGGCATCCTTCGCCTCGAGCGTGAGGTTCGTCCGCGCGGTCGCCGACGTACGCACCTCGTTCGTGATCTCGAAGTAAGGCGACGGCGGCTCGATGACGACCCGCGCCGGTGCTCCATCCGTCGCGCCGGGCAGGATATGCACACCGACGGCGTTGTAGTTGAGCGACAGCGCGCTCGATGGGGCGCGGAAGGCCGCGTCCTCGTTCTTCTGGGCGAAGCCGGGCGCGAGGCGAGCGCCGTCGAAGAAGCTGTCGTCGACGACCAGGTCGCCGGAGATCCGACGAACGCCACCGGCCCACAGATCGGCTACGATGCGCCACAAGTCCTCGACGACCAGCGTCGGATCCCCGTGACCCTTCAGATAGAGCCTGCCCTTCACCTCCCCGCTCTGCACCGGCCCGTCCGCGTACGCGACGGTCTTCCATCTGTACTCGGGGCCGAGCAGCGCGAGGGCGGCCGCCGTCGTGAAGAGCTTGGTGTTCGACGCGGGGTTGAGCAGCGACGTCTCGCTGCGGCCGTACAGCAGCCGACCCGAGTCCACCTCGGTGACGGCCACGCCGATGTGCGAGCCAGCGAGCGCGGGCTCCTGCAGCAGCGTGTCGATCTGTGTCTTCAGCCACGCGAGGCGCTGGTCGGGCGCGGCCGGCACCTCGAGCCTCTGCTGCGCGACGCCGTTCGGCGACGCCACGACCGCCTCGTCGGTCTCGTGCGACTGCGCGTGGGCGACCGGTGCCCCGAGGAACAAGGGACAGGCGAGCCACACGGCCAGCGTCGAGGGCAGGAGTGAGCGCACGGCTGTACGATAGCAGGACGCGCGGCGCATTTCGCGTTCCTCAGGTCAGTGCGGCGGTCGTGTGCGCGCTCGCCACCCTCGCCGCGTGTCGCAGCGGCCAGGTGCCGGCGGACGAGCTCGTCATCGTCACGGAGACCGTCGCGCAGACGCTGGATCCGCGCTTCGCCGTCGGTGCGTACGATTTCAAGCTGTCACGCCTCGTGTTCTCGCCGCTCGTGTCCGTCGACGACGAGACGGTCGAGCCGAAGATGGAGCTCGCGGAGAGCGTTGTGCCCGACGGCGATCTGACGTGGCGTGTGGCGCTGCGTGAGGCCCAGTTCTCCGACGGTCGTCGCGTGACGGCCGCCGACGTGGCGTACACCCTCGACCAGCTCCGAGATCCGCAGCTGAGCAGCCGCCTGCGCCAGCGGTTCATCGACGATGGTCTCCAGCAGGTGGAGATCGTCGATGATCTACACCTCGTCTTCCACCTCTCGCACCCACACGCGCCGTTCGTCACGGATCTCGACTTCGGTATCTTCGCGCGGCCGCTCGCGGGCCAGCCGCGTCACACCCGGGGCGACCTCCCCATCGGTGCAGGCCCATTCGTTCCTGCCGGCCGCGATGGCGACACGTTCCACTTCGTCCGCAACGATCACTTCTTCGGCGGCCCTCCGCGCGAGAAGCGGCTCACTGTGCGCACCATCCGCGACGACAACTCGCGGCTGCTGGCGCTCGTGGGTGGCTCGGCCGATCTGACGCAGAACACGATCTCGCCGCTGCTCCTGTCCGCGGTGGAGGAGCAGCCGCAGCTGAAGGTGATGACGGGGCGCTCGTCGGTGTACAGCTACATCGGGCTCAACCTCGACGACCCCGTCTTGAAGGACGTGCGCGTGCGTCGCGCCATCGCGCTCGCCATCGATCGCGAGCAGATCGTGCGAACGAAGCTGCGCGGTCGCGCCGTCATGGCGACGGGGATGCTGCCGACCTTCCACTGGGCCTACGCGGGACCGCCGCTCGTGCACAGCTGGGGCTACGACCCGGCGGAGGCGAAGCGACTCCTCGACGAGGCGGGCCTGAAGGATCCGGATGGCGACGGTCCGCTCCCGCGCATCTCGCTGGTCTACAAGACGTCGTCCAACCGCTTCCGCGTGGCCATCGCGCAGGTCATCGCGGCGCAGCTCGCGCAGGTGGGCATCGCGGTCGACGTGCGCGCGGCCGAGTTCTCCACGTTCTTCGCCGACATCAAGGCCGGGAACTTCCAGATGTTCTCGATGCAGATCCCCGAGATCGCCGAGCCCGACCTGTACACCAACTTCTTCGCGTCCTCGCGCATCCCCACGCGCGAGCACCCCGACGCGGGCGGCAACCGCGTGCGCTATCGGAACCCCGAGGTCGATCGCCTCCTCGCGGAGGGCCGCATCGAGCTCGATCGCGGCAGGCGTCGCATGGTCTACGCGGAGCTGCAGAAGATCCTCGCCGAGGATCTGCCGGTCATCAGCCTGTGGCACGAGGACAACGTCGCGGCGATGCGGCGCGTGGTCGAGGGCTTCTCGCTCCTGCCAACGGGACAGCTCTCGTCGCTCGCTCGCGTGTACAAGCGCTGATGCGTGCCGCGCTCCTCGTCGTGCTCGGCCTCCTGTGCGGCTGCTTCGACGCAACGCACGTGCAGTACGTGCCGAAGTGGACGGTCACGGTGGGCAACCTCCACGAGCCGATCGAGGTTCCGACGCACCTCGGTATGGGGCTCGGCAATACACCTACACCGTACGAGCTCGAAACCGTCGTCGAGCTCGACCCCGAGCTCCGCGGCAAGATGGTCACGCTCACCATCCCGCTCCTCCGCACCCCCGTCGAGCTCGAGGTGGATGGACGTCGGATCCCGTCGCTCGACGAGCACCTCTTCGACCGCCTGCGCGTGACGGCGCCGCACCGCTGGCGCATCGATGCACGCGACACCGGCGCGCCGCTCCACATCCGGCTCGCGCTGCGCAACGTGTGGTCGCAGTCGAGCTGGCTCGACACGGTTCCGCGACTGTCGGCAACGGCGTGGGGCGACCCGTGGACGCGCACGGTGCGCATCGTCAATGTCGGCGCCGAATGGCTGAGCTTCGTCGCGCTGCTCACCATCGCGGTCGTGTTCCTGTTCCTGCACCTCGTCTCGAGGAAGACGTTGAAGCGGTGTGGCGAAGCCGACAAGAACGCGGAGATCGGACACTTTGCCCTCGGAGCCTCGCTGTTCGCTGCGTGTCAGCTCGGCCTGTTCCAGCCGTTCATCGGCGGACGCGACGTCGTCTACGTGCTCGTCGGATCGCTCGTCGCCGTGCGCGCCAGCATCCAGCTCGCGCGCGGCTATGTCGGGCTCCCTTCGCTCCACCCGTGGAGTCGCTGGGCGCTCGTCGGCATGTCGATCGTGACGCCGTTCCTCATCGTCGACTACCTGCCGCGTGGCTGGGAGGTCGCGCTCTTCTGCGGTCTCATCCTCGCCCTCGGATATCTGTTCTACGCGACGATGCGTCTGCGCAGCGCCGGTGGTCGCTCGAGCGAGCTGACGTGGCTCACGCTCGGCTGGGTGCTCATCGCGGTGTGCGGCTCCGTAGATCTGTTCACCTCGTTCGGCTACGGCGCGCCGCTCGGCGGCATCCAGCTCACCTGCGCGAGCCTCGTCGTCGTCGTCACGACGCAGGCCTATATCCTCAGCCGCGATCACGAGCGGCTGCTCACCACGCAGGCGACGCTCAATGCCGAGCTTCAGCAGCGCGTCGTCGAGGAAGGCCGACTCAACGAGGAGCTGCGTCGCAAGGTGGGTGACCGCTCGCGCGAGCTGTCCGCAGCGTTGCGCAAGCTCTCCGGTGAGGGTCAAGCGCTGCTCCTGCCTGGCACCGTGCTCGGCGATCGCTATCGCATCTCCGAACGCCTCGGTGCGGGCGCGATGGGTGAGGTCTATCGCGTCGAGCGCCTGGACGACGGACGGTCGCTCGCGGCGAAGGTGATCCGCGGCCGCGTGCATCCGGAGGCGCTGCAGCGCTTCACGCGCGAGGCGGAGCTCGCCGTCAGCATCGATCACCCGCACGTCGTGCGCGTGCTCGACGTCGACGTCAGCTCGACGGGCGAGCTGTTTCTGATCATGGAGCTGGTGCACGGCGCGTCACTCGAGGAGCTGCGCGCGTCCTACGGTCAGAAGGACTTCGCGCTCACCGTGCTGCGACACGTGGCATCCGCGCTCGCGGCGGTTCACGCGGGGGGCGTCGTGCACCGCGATCTCAAGCCATCGAACGTGCTCGTCGCGCCCGGTCCGTTCGCGAAGGTCGCCGACTTCGGCATCGCGGGCTCCATCGTCGATGTCCCGGGCTTGCGCCCCGTCGAGGTGCGCGCGAGCGACAGCACCTCCGAGACCTCCGGCGAGGCTCTCGCGATGACCATGGACGCGCCGCCCGTATCGGCCACACCGCGGCTCACGCAGACCGGCGCGATCATGGGTACGCCTCTGTACATGGCGCCCGAGGTGCTGGTCGGCACGGGGACCGCGGGGCCGCCCGTCGACCTGTTCGCCTTTGGCCTCATCGCGTACCAGCTCGTCGGTGGGCCGCGACTTCAGGTCGATCCTGATGCGCGTACGATCTTCCGCCGCGCGGCGCTCAAGCCATTCGCAGAGGTCGCGCCGTGGCTGTCCCCCGCGCTCGCCGAGCTGCTCGAGCGCTGCGTGCTCCCTGATCCCACGAGCCGTCCCACCGCGGCCGAGCTCCTCGTGCACCTCGCATGAGCGACGACCTCTTCGGGCGCGCGCTCGAGAAGAGCGGCTTCGGTCAGCCGCTCGCCGAGCGCATGCGGCCACGCACGCTCGACGAGGTCGTGGGGCAGCGGCACCTGCTCGATCCGGGGCGCATGCTCGAGCGCGCGGCGGCGTCGGGTGGTTTGCCGTCGATGATCCTCTACGGCCCGCCGGGCACGGGGAAGACCACGCTCGCGCGCATCCTCGCCGGTCGCTCGCGCTTCGTGCTGCTCTCGGCGGTCAGCGCGGGCATCAAGGAGCTGCGCGAGGTCATCGAGGAGGCGCGACGCCACCTCGCCGAGCAGCGCGCCAAGACCGTGCTCTTCGTCGACGAGATCCACCGCTTCAACAAGGCGCAGCAGGATGCTCTCCTGCCGCACGTCGAGGCGGGCACGGTCACGCTCATCGGCGCGACCACCGAGAACCCGTCGTTCGAGGTCAACGCCGCGCTCCTGAGCCGCGCGCGCGTCGTGCGGCTCGAGTCGCTCGCGCACGTCGATCTGCGACGCCTCGTCGATCGTGCGCTCGCCGACGAGCCGCGCGGCCTCGGCAAGCTCGCGCTGCAGATGTCGGACGAGGTGCGCGACCTGCTCGCCGACGAGGCCGATGGCGATGCGCGTCGCGCGCTGCAGACGCTCGAGCTCGCGGCGCAGCTCGCAGGGGAGGGCGGCACCATCGATCGGGCACGCCTCGAGGAGTCGCTGCAGAAGAAGACGCTCGTCTACGACAAGGACGGTGATCAGCACTACGCGGTCGTGTCCGCGTTCATCAAGTCGATGCGCGGCTCTGATCCCGACGCTGCGATCTACTGGATGACGCGCATGATCGAGGCGGGCGAGGATCCGATCTTCGTGTTGCGTCGCATGGTGATCTTCGCGTCGGAGGACATCGGCAACGCCGACCCCGAGGCGCTGCGAGTCGCCATCAATGCGACGGACGCGGTGCGCCTCGTCGGGCTCCCCGAGGGCACGCTGGCGATGACGCAGGCCGTGGCGTACCTCGCGTCGGCGCCCAAGTCGAACAGCGCGCTGACCGCGTACGCAGCGGCTCGGCGGCTCGTCACGGAGCGCGGCACGCTGCCGGTGCCGCTCGAGCTCCGCAACGCACCGACGCAGCGCGAGAAGTCCGCGGGCCACGGCGTCGGCTACAAGTACCCGCACGACTTCGGAGGTCACTACGTCCCGGCGGAGTACCTCCCCGAGGCCATCCGCGGCACGCCCATCTACACGCCGAGCGATCAGGGTCGCGAGCGCGAGATCGGCGAGCGCCTCCGCACCCTCGAGGCGCTCCGCAAGAAGCCGTAGAGGCTCGCGCTCCTGTGGCTGTCGGTGTGGTGCATCTGCTTCGGGCTCGGCGTAGCCGTGTATGACGCTGCTTCCGCACGCTCACTTCGTGCGCGCTTTTTGCCGTAGCCGCTACGAGAAAAACGGGTGCAGCAAGTGCCCGAGCTTGGCGCCTGCGAAGTTGCGCACGGCAATAGCCATCTTGCGGCGACGGCGGATGGTCTGCTTGCCGCGGAACACGTCGAAGTTGCTCTGCTCGATGCGCTCGAGGATCGCGTAGTAGATGTCGCCCATGATCTCGGCGATGACGAGGCGACGCTTCTCGTCGTCACCGATGGCGGCGCGCGCGCGGAGGTAATGCGTGCGCGCGCGATTGGCCTCGAAGCGGAGGAGCTTCGCCATGTTGTCCGACGGCAGTCCCGTCGTGGTGGTGAACTCGCTTTCGCTGACACCGAAGCGCGCGAGATCTTCCTTCGGCAGGTAGATGCGGCCGCGGTGCGCGTCCTCGGCGACGTCGCGCACGATGTTCGTGAGCTGCAGCGCGATGCCGAGGTCGATCGCGTACTGACGCGCGGACTCCGACGAGTAGCCGAAGATCTCGATGCACATCAGACCCACGGCAGAGGCGACGCGATAGCAGTACGTGCGGAGCTCTTCCCACGTGTCGTAACGGGAGCGCTCCACGTCCATGGCGCAGCCATCGATGATGGCCTCCATGTCCTCGCGACGGATCTGGAAGTGCGCGACCGCCTCCTCGAGGCGCGTGCTCACCGGATCCTGCGGCGTGCCCGGGCCGTACACGAGGTCGAGCTCGTCGCGCCAGTGCGCAAGGCCGGCGAGCTTCTTCTCGACGGGCGCTTCTTCGTCGACGACATCGTCGACCAGGCGACAGAACGAGTAGACCGCCTCGAGCGCCTGACGACGCTGTGGCGGCAGGAACAGGAACGCGTAGGCGAAGTTCGACTCGGAGCGCGAGGTGAGCTTGCGGCAAAACTTCGCTGCGCTCTCGAGGCTCTTCATGCCCCGTCTCTGCCACATCGATCCGTCGTGCTGCTCACTCATGCGGGCTGCGTTCTACCGCGCCGGCCGGCTGGTCACAAGCGACGTCCAGGGGTGGTAGCCCACACGAAAACCAGGTCGTGAATCGAGTGTTCGGGAGGTCAGGCGAGGACGCCGGCGTCGGGCCAGCGGACCTGGGTCGCGCGCTCGAGGACCGCGGTCTTCTCGATGGCGCCGAGCCGCGGACGGCGACCGAGCACGTCGTGATCGGCGGCCTCGATGAGGTCGAGCAGCTTCTCGCTGGAGTGGACGGCGAGCGCGACCTGGAACGCGAGCTGCGCGTCGATGCGTCGCAGGCGCTCGATGAGCGGACGACCGCGCTCGAAGAGGCTGCGGGCGCGCGACAGCTGGTAGCGCACGAGGTCGCGCAGCTCGGGCGATGCGGTCTTCGCGTGGAGCATCTCGATGGTGACGCCGAAGTGGCGCAGGTCCTCGGCCGGCAGGTAGACGCGATCGCGCTGCATGTCGGAGGCGACGTCCTGACAGATCTTGGTGATCTGCATCGCGGTGCAGATCTCGTCGCTGAAGCGCTGGAGTGCCGGGTCGTCCTGGCCGAAGAGGTGGAGGAAGAGGCGGCCCATCGGCTGCGCTGCGAGCCCGCAGTAGCGCTCGAGCTGCGCGGCGGTCGCGTAGCGGGACACCGAGAGATCGATGACGTACGCGTTCAGCAGATCGCGCAGCGGCGTGATCGGCAGCTCGCGCTTCTCGACGGTGTCGGCCAGCGCGATGAAGATCGGGTGGTCGGCCTCTCCGTGAAAGGCGCGCTCGAGCTCGTTCTCCCAGCGCTCGAGCAGCTCGCGACGGCGGCCTTCGTAGCGCGGCTCGTCCGCGAAGTCATCGGCGCTGCGGGCGAACGCGTAGAGCGCCCACACGTGCGGCCGCAAGGCCTCGGGGACGAAGCGACGCGCGAGCGCGTAGCTGTCGAAGTGACCGCGGGCGATGCGCTCGCAGTACGCGTACGACTCCTCGAGGGAGAACACCCCGGGCGGAGACTCGACGAGGTCGAGCTCGGGGGTGGTGCGGGTACCCTGCGACATCACTCTGCGGATCATGGTGGTCTCCTTCGATCGAAGCGAAAGCGTCATTCCGAGGCCGCGCTACGCGAGCGCGCCGTTCTTCATACGGATGCGGGTGAGGATCTGGGCTGCAACTTCCGCCCGGACGTCACCGAGCGCTGCGAGCTCGGATGCGACGAGCTCCACCTGCTCGCCCGTCGCGCCGACATGCAGCGCGAGCGAGCGTGCGTGCAGCGACATGTGACCGCGCTGGATGCCATCGGAAGCCAGCGCGCGCAGTGCCGCCAGGTTGGACGCGAGCCCGGCGGCGGCCATCGCCATGCCGAGCTCTCCCGCGTTCTCGACGCCGAGGATCTCGAGCGCGAGCCGAGCGCCCGGATGAACGCGTAGCGTCCCACCCACGGTGCCGACGGCGAGCGGGAGCTCGATGCGACCCTCGAGCGCGCCGTCGGGCCCGACGCGCCACGTGGCGAGTGGGCCGTACCCACCGTCGCGTCCGAGCTTGGCAGCGAAGGCGTGCGCACCGGCCTCGACGCCGCGCCAGTCGTTGCCCGTCGCCATCGCGACCGCGTCGACGCCGTTCATGATGCCCTTGTTGTGCGTGGCGGCGCGGTACGGATCGAGCTCTGCGAAGCGGCTGGCCGAGACGATGCCGTCGCGGACCTCCTCACCGGTGTGGTTCTCGGAGCGCAGCGCGGACACGTGGATCCGCGCCTTCACGCGGACGCAGCGACGGTCCGCGAGGTTGGACAGGATGCGCAGGCCGACGCGACCGCGCGCGAGCTCGGCGAGCCGAGGCGCGACGGCCTCGGCGATCGTGTTGACGAGGTTGGCGCCCATCGCGTCGCGGCAATCGATGAGCAGGTGCACGCACAGCATGCCGCGGTGACCATCCGTGTGGCCCTCCAGCACGCGGACCTCGAGGCCGCGCATGCCGCCGCCGCGCGTCACCAGGTTCGGGTAGGCCGCATTGGCGCGCTGGAGGATCTCGGCGGCGTGGGCGTTGATCGCCGCGCGTGCCACCTCGGTGTCCGGCACGTTCGTGAGCTGCACCTGCGAGATCATGATCGGGTCGTCGGCCTCGGCGTGGAAGCCGCCGCTCTCGCGGATCATCTTCGCGGCGTTCGACGCGGCGGCGATGACGCTCGGCTCCTCGACGCACATCGGGATGAGGAAGTCGCGACCGTTGATCTGGAAGTTGAGCGCGACGCCGAGTGGAAGCCCGTACACCGCGACGACGTTCTCGACCATGTGGTTGGCTGTGTCCTCGTCGAGGAGCTGGCCTTCGAGCTTCGAGGCGTCGAAGCCGCACTGCTTGGCGAGCTCACGACGACGCGCGTCGATCGGGAGCTTGTAGAAGCCTGCGAGGCGAGAAGATCGGGTCATCGGCTGTGCTCCGGTGCGTGCGAGAGAGAGAGACCACGTGCAGGACCGTGCGGGACGAGCGAGAGCGTGTGGATGTTCTTGCGTGCGAGCGCCGCGTGCAGCGAGGAGACGCAGTCGCCGAGAGAGAGGATGACGCCGAGATCACCGCCGCCCGCGCCCGACGGCTTCGCCGCGGCACCGTGCTCGTGCGCGATGGCGGCGACCTCGTCGAAGAACGGCGTGACGATGGGAGCGTCCGCGGCCCGACCGAGTGCCCGGAGCGCAGGCTGCCAGCGGGCAGCAACGGCGATCGCGTTCATCGCGTCGCCACGCTCGAGCGCCGCGGAGAAGCCCTTTGCGAGCTCGGCGAGCGCGCCCATGCACGTGTCGTACGTGGCCGCGTCCCGCTCGCGCAGCTTCCGCACGCGACCGACGAGATCGGCCGTGGAAGCGCTCTGACCCGAGAACACGAACGTCAAGGCCAGCGCGCTCGGCCAGGCGACCGGCGCGATCTGCACGTCGGTCCCGCGCTGGAAGCGAATGGCGCCGCCGTAGACCGACGTCGCGACGTCGATACCCGAGCCCACGACGCCCTGTGCCTCGGCGTGCGCGGCATCGGCGATGGCGAACAGCTGAGCCCTGTCTTCGAGCGAGCGACCCGCCGCGGCGAACGCCAGGCCGACGACGGCGGTCGTGACCGCGGCGGACGAGCCGAGGCCGATCTTCGCGGTGGCCTCGTACAGCGGCGCGGAGTCGACCGAGACCGACGACAGCGGATCACGGCCGAGCGCGCGCCCCGCGTGACGGAGCGCGGCCTCGACGAACGGCGACTTCATGCCCGGGCCCGGACGCGCGACGACATGGCGATCGACCGCCACGCAGATCGCAGGCGCACCGTCGAGCACGGCGTACTCGCCGCACACGATCGCCTTGCCGGGCGCGCTGACGCTGAGGCCGTCGATGGTCATCGGTTGGGAGAGGACTCGAGGACCTCGGCGGCCTTCCCCGGCTTGCAGACGCGCGTCTCGAGCACGCCTGGGACCTCGGACAGCCGGCGAGCGACCTCGTCGGCGTGCTTCGAATCGGTCAGGGCCTTGACGTGAGGACCGGCGTCGCAGGTGAACCAGGCCGGGATGCCGGCCTTGCGCATCATCGTGATGGCCTTGTAGCCCTCGATGGTGGCACCGGCGAAGTAGAGCACCGCCGGGCGCGAGGCGAGGGCGGACGCGTGCATGGTGAGCGCGCTGCGCTCCGTGACGATGCCGAGCGCCTCGAGGTCACCCCTGGCGATGGCAGCCTGCGCGTCGGCGAGGTCGGGCTCCGATGTGGCGACCCACGCGGCGAAGTAGGGCGACGTCTCGGCCGTGTGGCGCATGCCGTCGGTGGAGAGCGTCTCTTTCTGACCCTTGCGTGTGATGCCGAGGACCATGCGCACGTCCATGTCCTCGGCCGAGCGCGTGGTGATGGGCTCCGCGAAGCTGTCGAGGCCGTCGTCCTGGACGCCCTTGTTCATGCGCACGAAGCCACCGAACAGCGAGCGCGCCGCCGAGCCCGAGCCGCGACGTGACAGGATCGAGAGCGACTTGCCGTCGAGGTGGAGGCCGGCCGCGTGCGTCGCTGCGAGCGCGAGCGCGGAGAACGCGCTGGCCGAGGACGCGAGTCCGGCCGCCGTCGGGAAGTTGTTGACGCTGATGACCGCGGCGCGCGCGGAGAGCTTGGCCTCGGCGCGAACGATATCGAGAAACTTCGAAACCTTGTCGCGAGCGAGCCCGGTCTCGAGGGTACCGTTGAGGTCGAGCGTGTCGGCGGAGAGCGACGAGTCGAAGCGGACCTCGGTGCGGGTGGACAGGCCGTCCAGCGTGAGCGACAGGCTCCCGACCGCGGGTAGGTTCAAGGTGCCGGGGCGCTTGCCCCAGTACTTGACGAGCGCGATGTTCGTGCGGGCTTCGGCAACGGCTCTCACGACTGCGCTCCGACCGTGGTCACGAAGCTCCGGAGGCCGAGCTGCGCCCAGCTCGCCGCGACCTCGTGCTCACGACCTGGCGCGAGCGCGATGACGCAACCGCCTCCGCCTCCGCCGGTGAGCTTGCAGGCCAGCGCACCGGCAGCCTCTGCGTTCTGCACCATTGCTTCGATCTCGGGACACGACACTTCGAGCACGCGGAGCTCCTCCTGGTTCATGCGCATGGCGTGGCCGAGTCCCTCGAGGTCGCCGCGCTCGACGGCGCGGGCAGCCTCGAGCGCGAGGGCGCCGATGCGATCGATACGGGGTTGAACGAGCGCAGGCTGCTGTGCGACAAGCTCGGCGACGCGGGCCACGCGCCCCTTGGTGTCGCGCTCCTTGCCTGTGTGGCCGATGACGAGCGACACGGGGTGCGCGGCGCGGACGGGCTCGAGCCCGCGACCGCGCACGAACAGGCCGAAGCCGCCCCGCTGCGAGATGGTGTGATCGAGCCCGCTCGGACGGCCGTGGATCACGGTCTCCGAGTCCATCGCGGCCTGCTCGATGAGCGCTTCGTTCACGGCGAGGCCGTGCACCGACGCGAGCGCGCGGGCGAGCGCGACCGCGAGCGCCGCCGAGCTGCCGAGGCCCGAGCCCGTCGGCACACCGAAGTGCACGACGAGATCCGTGTCGCGAGGCAGGGCCGGCACGTCGAGGCGCGCAACGATCGCAGACATCGCGCGACCGATGGACATCTCCTGTGCTGCAGCAGATCCGAGCTGGACCTCGAGCGCCCACGCCGGAACGCGGACGAGGCCAGTGCCGACGGTACGCTCGACGGTGACGCCGCTCTCGAGCGCGCCTGCGAGCGCCGGCACCCCGTACACGACCGCATGCTCGCCGAGGAGGATCACCTTGCCGGACGCCCGGCCGACGACGGCGTGCTCCGCGCAGGGCAGCGCGGCGTTCACGAGCGGGGTGGCGCCGACGACCTGCACGACTAGCGGCCCTGCTCCATCCACGCACGCAGCGTCGAGCCGAGGACCTTCGGCGCGTGGCGAAGCTCTGCGGGCGTGCGGCAGCCGGTGAGGAACACGGTGGCGCGGACGCTCTCGATGACGCGGGTGAGGAAGCTCACCGCGCCGTCGTACCCACCTTGCTTGCCCGTGTCGGGATCGATGTCGCGCCACGCGCGCAGCACAGGGGCAGCGAGGCCACCGGCCGCGGCGCCGAGCGCGAGCGCGCGCGCCACATCGGAGCCGGAGCGGAGGCCACCCGTCGCGATGATGTCGAGGCCGAGATCCGCGCAGAGACCGACGGAAGCGGCGGTGGGGATGCCCCAGTCCCAGAGCTCCTCGCCGAGCGCGCGCGCGTTGCCGCTGGCGCGCCTGGTCTCGACGCCGACCCACGATGTGCCGCCTGCGCCCGAGGTGTCGACCGTGGTGATGCCGATCTCACGCGCGATCTTGCCGACGCGCCGCGAGATGCCAGCGCCCGTCTCCTTGAGGACGATGGGCAGGCCGAGCTCCTTGTGCAGACGCTCGAGCACCTTGCGGCCGCCCGAGAAGTCGCGATCACCGCCGGGCTGCACGAGCTCCATCGACGTGGCGAGGTGGACGCAGAGCGCATCGGCACCGACGGACTGACAGAGCTCGCGCACGGCGCCGGTCGACATCGAGCGGGCCTGGACGAGGCCGAGGTTGCCGAGCACGAGCGCGGTCGGGGCCACTTCGCGCACTCGATACGTCGGAAGCAGCGTCGGGTCGACAATCATCGCCCGCTGCGAGCCGAGGCCGAAGCCGATGCCGAGCGTCTCGGCGGCGCGGGCGAGATCGTGGTTGATCTGCTGCGCCTCCTCGGTACCGCCGGTCATCGCGCTGATGACGATCGGGGCCTTCAGCGTCTTGCCGAGCAGCTTCGTCGTGAGATCGACATCGTCGACGTGACGGTCGGGCAGCGCATCGTGGATGAGCTGCACCTCGTCGAACAGCGGGCCCTTGTTGCGGAACTCGGCCTCGCCCGAGGCGCACAGCGCGATGTGGTCCGCCTTGCGGAGGCGAATGCCTTTGGGTGCGTTTTCCTGTCCGTCGCTCAAGCGATCACCTCACCGTCACCACGCTGCACGGAACATGCCCCGCAACGACATGTAGCCGTGTGATTCAAGTAGAGAACATCACGAACGATTCCAGCGCCCGAATACGGTGTTTCACTCCCGTGTCGAGCGCCCGAGCGGTCTCGCACGCGTGCGCCTCGTGCGGAATCGCACGCGATTGCATGCATGCAAACCGGTGCATGATGCCGCCATGGCCGGCGTCGACCACTCGCTCGAGACGACCCGCATGATCCTGTACGCAGCTGCCCGCGTTCTCGGATGTGGGTCGGTGCAGCTCGCGTTGCTGGACGACGCGAAGGCCGCGCTCGTCTTCAAGACGTCGATCACGAACCAGGAGCTCGCGCGCCTGCACAAGGTCGAGTCGGAGCTCGGCTTTCCGCTCGAGGGCGCGCGCATGCCGCTCACCGTCGAGGACAGCGTGCTCGTGCGTGCGTACGACGAGGGCCGCGTGATCGTCACGCACGATGTAGGCGAGCTCACGGGCAGCTTCATCGACGACGCGCTCATCGCCGTCATCCGACAGACCATCGGCCCGCGCACGTTCGCGGTCGCGCCGATCCCGGGCGGCCCCGGCGTGCTCGGTGTGCTCGTCGTCGAGAAGCCGGACGAGTCGGGCCTCTCTGTCGAGGATCGCGAGCTGCTCGTCGCGTACGCCGATCGCGTCGGCGCGGATCTGGAGTCCGCGGCGATCTCCGCGGACGTCGAACGCCTCGCGAGCTTCGCGGACACACGCGCGTCGGCGCCGGTCATCTACACGCTGAAGGAAGACCTGACCGTCATCGCCGGGCCCGGCCCCGGGCTGCCGCTGTGGGAGGTGCTCGATCTCGACGAGACGTCGCTCGTCGTTTTGCGTGACCGGCTGGCCGCCGAAGGGCAGGTCACGATCGAGGTCGATCGCGCAGGAGATGATGCACCGCTGCGCATCACGCTCTCGCCCGGTCCGCGCGATCTCCTCATCGCTGCCGTCGAGGATCGCCGCGCGGAGACCGAGCTCCGTCGCGAGATGCAGCGCTCGCGCGAGCACCTCGGCAAGGTGCTCGCTTCGCTGTCTGACGCGATCCTCACGCTCGACGCCGATCACCGCATCGTGTCCGCGAGCGAGGCGGTCGAGCGCATCCTCGGCTACCACCCGACCGAGGTGCTCGGCATGGACGCGCTCGATCTCGTCGCGGACGCGCGCTCGCGTGCGACCGCCGAGAAGCTCACGCGCCTCGTCCTCGCCAGCGGCTTCGCGGAGTGCGAGGTCGCGATGAAGCACAAGGGCGGCGACGCCATCGCGAGCGCCGTCTCGTCGCTGTTCCTCGCCGACGACGAGGGGCGACCGGCCGGAGCGATCTGGCGCGTGCACGATCTCACCGAGCGCCGCCGCAGCGAGACGGAGCGCAAGAAGCTGCGCGCGCGCCTGCTCGAGACGGAGCGCCTCTCCGCGCTCGGCGAGATGGCCGCGCGCATCGCGCACGAGGTCCGCAACCCGCTGGTGTCGATCGGCGCGGCGGCGCAGGTCGTCGCAGAGGAGGTCGGCGACGAGAGCCCCGTCATCGGTGAGCTGCGGGCGATCGCGCGCGAGGTGCGTCGCCTCGACAACATCGTCACCGACTTCCTGCGCTTCGCGCGCCCGCGTCGCTACGAGCGGCGACCCGCCGATCTCTCGTCGGTCATCGACGAGACGTTGGCGCTTGTCCGAGGGAAGGGCACCGCCCACGACCTACAGGTCTCGAGCGAGCGCCCGCTCATGGCGCGCTGCGATCCCGACGCGATAAAGCAGGTGCTCCTCAACGTGCTGCTCAACGCGGTGGAGGCGTCGCCGACGGGAACCGTGCAGCTCGACGCGAGTCGCTTCGGAGATCTCGTCGTGCTCGCGGTCGCCGATCGCGGCCCGGGCGTGCCCGAGTCGGCGCGTCGCCGCGTCTTCGATCCGTTCTTCTCCACGAAGGCCCGCGGCACCGGCCTCGGCCTCGCCGTCTCGAAGCAGATCATCGACGAGCACAAGGGCCGCATCCGCCTGCTCCGCCGTCGAGGTGGCGGAACCCGTGTCGTCATCGAGCTGCCCGCGTGACGCGGTTCGCCACGACGGCATCGGGGCTTCGTCAGGTGAAGAATGTGATATAGGCAGTCGCTCAGATGACCTTCCGCACCCTCATCGTCGACGACGAGGAGACCTACGCGCTGTCCCTCAAGCGGCTGCTCTCTCGCCGCGGGGTGGAGGCGCAGGTCGCGGGGACCGCGCAGGCCGGCATCGCGGCGGCGCGCGCGGGCGGCTTCGATCTGGTCATCCTCGACTACATGCTACCCGACGGAAACGGGCTCGACCTCATCCCAGCGCTGCGCGCCCTGCGGCCCGCTCCGACGGTGCTCATGATGACGGCGTACGGCACCATCGAGAACGCGGTCGAGGCGATGCGTCGAGGCGCCAGCGACTACCTCACCAAGTCGCCGGAGCTGCCGGGGATCGTCGAGCGGGTGGTCGAGACCGAGCGCATCGCGCGCATGAAGATCGCCGTCGAGCAGCGCGCGGTCCCTGCAAACCTGGGCGATGCTGCGCGTACTCCGGAGCTCCTCGGCGACTCGGCGGCGATGCGCGAGGTCCGCGATCGTATCGTCGAGGTCGCGCGCGCGCAGGACACCACTGTGCTGCTCACCGGCGAGAGCGGTACCGGCAAGGGGGTCGTCGCGCGCGCGATCCACGCGCTGTCGCCGCGCCACAAGGAGCCGTTCGTCGCCATCGACTGCGTCGCGCTGCCGGCCACGCTCGCCGAGAGCGAGCTGTTCGGTTACGAGCGTGGTGCGTTCACCGGCGCGGAGCAGCGCAAGCCCGGGCGTCTCGAGGTCTCGGGCAAAGGCACCGTGCTGCTCGACGAGGTCGGCGACATGGAGCTGCAGCTCCAGGGCAAGATCCTGCGCGTCCTCGAGGAGCGCACGTTCGAACGTGTCGGTGGCGTGAAACCCATCGACATGAGCGCGCGTGTCATCTCGGCGAGCCACCGTGATCTGGGTCGGCTCGTGGAGGAGGGCAAGTTCCGGCTCGACCTGTATCACCGGCTGTCCGTGTTCCCGATCACGATCGCGCCGCTGCGCGCGCGTGGAGAGGACATCGCGCTCCTCGCCGAGCACTTCGCGAGCGAGTACGCGACGCGCGCGGGCAAGGCCGCGCCGATGCTGGGTGCCGAGACGCGTGCCATCCTGATCGGCTACGAGTGGCCGGGCAACGTGCGCGAGCTCAAGAACGTGATCGAGCGCGCTGTCATCCTCGAGCAGAACGGCGAGATCGAGCCCGGCCACCTGCCCGATCGCGTGAGCTCGCCCGTGCATCGAGGGACCCCTCGCATCGGCGTCGCGGGTGCGCTCGAGCACGGCATGACGATCGAGTTCCGCCCCGGTATCGACACGCTCGACGACACGGAGAAGCGCCTTCTCGTCGAGGCGCTCAAGATGGCAGGCGGCAAGAAAGCGAAGGCTGCCGAGATCCTCGGCATCTCGCGCTTCGCGCTGCTGCGCCGCGTGGAAAAGTTCGGCCTCTAGGAGAGAAGATGACGTTCGATCTGGACAGCTACCTCAACGAGCGACGCGGCATGGTGGAGCGAGCGCTCGCCGCCCATCTCGAATACGCGAGCGACGCACCGAAGACGCTCAACGAGTCGATGGCGTACAGCCTCCTTGCAGGCGGCAAGCGCTTGCGCCCGATCCTCGCGCTCGCCGCGTGCGAGGCTGTCGGTGGCAAGGCCGAGGATGCGCTCGATGCGGGCTGCGCCATCGAGTACATCCACACCTACTCGCTCATCCACGACGATCTCCCCGCGATGGACGACGACGACTTCCGTCGCGGCCGTCCGACCAACCACAAGAAGTTCGGCGAGGCCATCGCGATCCTCGCGGGCGATGCGCTCTGCGCCGAGGCGTTCCGCGTTGCTGCGCAGAACCGCAAGGGCAGGGAGGTCGAGGTCTGCGAGGTCGTGTACGAGCTGGGTCGCGCTGCGGGTGCCGTCGGGATGGTCGGCGGCCAGGTCATCGACATCGAGTCCACGGGCAAGAAGATCGACGTCGTCACGCTCGAAAAGCTGCACCGCGCGAAGACGGGGGAGCTGCTGCTCGTCTCGATCCGCGCGGGCGCACGCATGGGTCGTGCTTCGGAGTCCGATCTCGAGAAGCTTTCGATCTACGGCCGTGCACTCGGCCTCGCGTTCCAGATCGTCGACGATGTCCTCGACGCCACCGCCGACCTCGCGACGCTCGGCAAGGACCCGGGCTCCGACAAGGAAGCGGGCAAGACCACCTTCATCGATGTGCTCGGTGCCGATGGCGCGCGTCGGCGTGCTGCCGACGTGATGGCCGAGGGTCTCGCCGCGCTCGAGCCGTTTGGTGCGCGAGCCGAGGCGCTGCGCGCGCTCGGTCGCTACACGCTCGAGCGCAAGAACTGAACGCGCGCGCGCGTCGCCAACGGCACGCAAGTCATCGATTCAAATAGCGATCTGGGTCACATCGGGAACCCGCGTGCGCCCTGAACAAAAGGCTGGAGCGGCGCGTATACTAAGATATGCGCAACATCCTGACGCTCTCGCTCCTCCTCGCCGCTGCGCCTGTCTGGGCCGACACGGCGACCGAGACGCCCACGTACGAGGGCACCGTCCAGCAGCAGCAGGCGAACCAGGCCCTGCCGCCTCCGCAGGCGCCACCTCAGCAGTACCAGCCGCAGTCGCCGTACGCGCAGCCGCAATACGGTCAGCAGCCCCAGTACCCGGCGCAGCCCCAGTACCCGGCGCAGCAGAACGGGTATGGCGGTGACGACGAGTGCGCGGTCTGCAACGAGCAGGCGCAGGCGCCGATCACGGTCGCTCCGACGATAGTCGTGCCGTCGAGCTCCACCACGGTCATCGATCCGTACGGTGCGGGGTACGACCCGTCGTACGTCTACGACTCGAGCTATTACGACCCGGGCTACAGCTACGGCGGCTACGGCTATCCCTACTATGGTTACAGCTACCCGTCGTACGGCTACGGGTATGGTGGGTATGGTGGGTACGGCGGCTATGGGTACGGCGCGTACGGCGGCTACGGGTACGGCGGCTACGGTCGAGGATATGGCCGTGGTTACGGCTACGGTCGTGGGTACGGCGGGCGCTATGTGGCGGCGCCTCGCGGCTACGGCGGTCGCTCTGTGGCGGCGCCCCGCGGCTACGGCGGCGGCTACGGTCGAGGCGGCTTCGCTCCTCGCACGTACGGCCGGGGCTACGGCGCAGCTAGCGTCGGTGGCGGCTATCGCGGCGGGTACGGCGGCGGCTTCCGCGGCGGGTACGGCGGTGGCTTCCGCGGCGGTGTGAGCGGTGGTTACCGTGGCGGCTTCGGCGGCGGTGGCGGCTTCCACGGCGGTGGCGGTGGCGGCTTCCGCGGCGGTGGCTTCGGTGGTGGTGGCGGCTTCCACGGCGGTGGCGGCGGTGGCTTCCACGGCGGTGGTGGCGGCCACGGCGGCGGGCACCGCTGAGCCGCGGGCCACGCTAAAATAAAAGAGCCGCTACCCGAAAGGGCAGCGGCTCTTTTATTTGCTGCGCAAGCGCGGTGCTATTCGACGGTCTTGCTCTCCGTCTTCGTCTCCGGCTTTTTATCGGATGCACTCGGCGTGACGGTCTTGGTCTCGGTCTTCGTCTCGGTCTTCACGGGGACCGTCGCCGGCTCGTCCATCTTTTCCACCGGCTTTTCCACCGGCTTTTCCACCGGCTTCTCGACGGGGGCCGCGGGCTGATCCTTCTGTGCGCGATCGTCCGCGTCCTTCTTGGCTGCGTCGTCGGCGGCCTTCGCGTCGTCCTTTTTCTTCTGCTCGGCCTGGTGGACGCTGCGCGCCTGCAAACGGACCGAGTCGCTGCGGCTCGCGATGTACGCGAGCGACATCGACGTGAGCATGAAGACGATGGCGGTACCGGCAGTGAGGCGCTCGAGGAACGTGCCGGCGCCGCGGCCGCCGAAGACCTGCGCGCTGGTGCCACCACCGAGGGCTGCGCCGACGCCGCCACCCTTGCCGGCCTGCAAGAGGACGACGAGGATGAGGAAGATGCACGCGATGACGTGGAAGACTGTGATGAGGGTGACCATGGTTTAGCCCTGTCTATACTTGACGATCTTGAGGAAGTCATCCGCCTTGAGCGACGCACCGCCGACCAGAGCGCCATCGATGTTCGGCTGCTCGAGGAGCTGCTTCGCGTTGTCCGGCTTCACGCTGCCACCGTACTGGATGCGGACCTGCTCCGCGACCTCTGCACCCCAGCGCTCGGCGAGGCGCTTGCGGATGAAGAGGTGCACCTCCTCGGCTTGCGCGGGCGTCGCGGTGCGACCGGTGCCGATAGCCCACACGGGCTCGTAGGCGACGACGACCCTGGGACCGTCCGCCGCCGTGATGCCGTCGAGCGAGCCCTCGAGCTGCGAGCCGATGCGCGCGAACGCCGCGCCGGCGTCGCGCTCGTCCAGCGTCTCGCCGACGCACACGATTGGTGAGAGGCCGTGCTTCAGGATCGCGCGGGCCTTCCGCGCCACCGTCGCATCGAGCTCGCCGAAGTGCTGGCGGCGCTCCGAGTGGCCGACGATGATGTACGAGCAACCGACGTCCTTCAGCAGCGGGACGGAGACCTCGCCGGTGAACGCGCCGTGGTCTTCCCAGAAGCAGTCCTGCGCCGCGAGGGCAACGGTCGAGCCTTCGAGCTTCTTGCCGACTGCATGGAGCGCCGTGTAGACGGGCGCCACCGACACCTCGACGTCACGCACGATGCCGACGGCGTTCTTGATCTCGTTCGCCAAAGCGGTGCTCTCGGCGATGGTCTTGTGCAGCTTCCAGTTGCCGCACACGAGCGGGATGCGTGCCATGGCTGACCTCAGCTCTCGAGCGCAGCGACGCCGGGCAGCGTCTTACCTTCGAGGAGCTCGAGCGAAGCGCCCCCGCCGGTCGAAATGTGCGTGATCTTCGAGGCGAGCCCCGCCTGCTCGACGGCCGCGACCGAGTCACCCCCACCAACCACGGTGAGCCCGCGGCTGTCGGCGACCGCGCGCGCGACCGCGAGCGTGCCGGCCGCGAACGCCGGCTTCTCGAACACGCCCATCGGGCCGTTCCAGAAGATCGTGCGTGCGGTCTCGATGCGCAGCGCGAAGCTGCGACGGGCCGCGGGGCCGATGTCGAGCGCCATGAGGTGATCGGGGACGGCCTTCGCGTCCACCACCTCGCCCGACGGTGCATCCAGCCCGTACGCTGCGACGAGATCTTGTGGAAGCAGGACCTCGGTGCCGCGCTCTTCCGCCTTGCGCAGGAACGTCCGCGCGACGGCGAGCTTGTCCTCCTCGACGCGGCTCTTGCCCAGGTGTCCGCCTCGCGCCTTGAGGAACGTGTTGGCCATGGCGCCACCGATGACGAAGCCGTCGACGCGCTGGAGCAGGCTCTCGAGCACGGCGATCTTGTCCGAGACCTTGGCTCCACCGACGATGGCGAGGAACGGGTGCTCGACCTCACCGAGGAGCTTGCCGAGGAAGTCGAGCTCCTTCTTCATCAGGAGGCCAGCGGCCTTGTCGGCGACGAAGCGCACCATGCCGACGGTGGAGGCGTGCGCGCGGTGCGCCGTGCCGAACGCGTCGTTGACGTACGTGTCCGCGTACGACGCGAGCTGCTTTGCGAGGTGCTCGTCGTTCTGCTCCTCACCCGGGTGGAAGCGCAGGTTCTCGAGCAGCGCGATCTCGCCGTCGCGGAGATCACTCACGACCTTGCGCGCGCCGTCGCCGACGACCTCATCGGCGAGGCGGACGTCGGCCGACAGCAGGTCCGCGAGGCGCATCGCGACGGGCTCGAGCGACAGCTTCGGATCGACTCCCTTTGGACGACCGAGGTGAGAGCCGAGCACGATCCGCGCGCCGCGCTTCGAGAGGTGCTGGATCGTGGGGAGGCAGGCGCGGATGCGCGCGTCGTCGGCCACTCCGCCCGCGGGAGTGAGAGGCACGTTGAGGTCGACGCGCACGAAGACGCGTCGCCCGCTCACCGCACCGTCCGGAAGCTCGGTGACGACCTTTACCTTGCCTGCCTCGCCCATCAGACGCCCTTTTTCGCGACGAGGCGCGCGAGCTCGAACAGACGGGTCGCGTAGCCCGTCTCGTTGTCGTACCAGGCGACGATCTTCACGAGGTCGCCGAGGACCATGGTCGCGGGTGCATCGACCGTGGCGGAGTGGGCGTCACCGTCGAAGTCCACGGAGACGAGCGTCTCGTCGGTGACGGCGAGGACGCCGAGATACGACGGATCCTTTGCGGCCTTGTGAAAGACCTCGATGACGGCCTCGCGCGTCGTGGGCTTCTCGACGCGCACGGTGAGGTCGACCATCGATACGTTCGGCGTGGGCACGCGCACGGCGAACCCGTCGAGCTTGCCCTTGAGCTCCGGGAGGACCTCGGCCAGCGCCTTTGCGGCACCGGTCGAGGTGGGGATCATCGAGACCGCAGCAGCGCGCGCACGACGCAGATCCTTGTGCGGCAGGTCGAGGATGTTCTGATCGTTCGTGTACGAGTGAACGGTCGTCATCATGCCGTTCACGATGCCGAAGCTCTCGTGAAGGACCTTGGCGACGGGCGCGAGGCAGTTCGTCGTGCACGACGCGTTCGAGATGATGTGGTGCTTCGCGGGATCGTAGAGCTCGTGGTTGATGCCGAGCGCAAGCGTCACGTCCTGGCCCTTTGCGGGGGCGGAGATGAGCACCTTGGTCACGCCGTCGTGGACGTGGAGCCTGGCCTTGTCCGCGTCGGTGAACAGGCCGGTGCACTCGAGCACGAGCTGCACGCCTTGGTCCTTCCACGGGATCTTCGCGGGGTCGCGCTCGGCCGTGATGGCGATGCTGCGACCGTCGACGACGAGCTTGCCATTGTCGACCGAGACCTTGCCGGGGTAGCGACCGTGCACGGAGTCGTACGCGGTGAGGTGCGCGAGGGTCTTCGCGTCCGTGAGATCGTTGATGGCGACAATCTCGACGTCGCTGGGATAGCCGGCCGCCTGGAAGGCGCGAAGGACCGAGCGACCGATGCGACCGTAACCGTTGATACCGATGCGAATGGCCATGACGAGCTCCGTTTGAGCGCAGCGCCGCCTTCGGCACCGCGGAGTTCGGCAGGCTATTGCGCGCCGCTCCCGTCGTCAACAGGCGGGGGACGTTCCCGTCCCCCCTCGCCGAGCGGAGCTCGCCGAGCCTCCCCCCACCGCGTTTCTCGCGAGTTCGGATCTGGGGACAGCGCCGCTCGTGCTCGACGAGCGCGTGCTGGCGGCTAGTGCTTGTTGTCCGACGGGGCGGACGCAGCCGGGCGCATGTCGGTGGTGATGAGGCTGACGAGCTCCGTCGAGAGCGTGAGGATGTCGCGGTTCTGGTAGCCGGCGTCCTTGAGCTGACGGAAGAGCGACTTGGCGAGGATGCGTACGGCCTTGTCGCTGCTCGGCGCCTTCGCAGTGATGGTCGAGCTGTTCGAGGCGGAACTGACGAGTGCCATCTTGATCACGCGCGCCTTTTCAGGCGCCTTCTTGGGTTTGGTCACGGGGAGACGGTAGTTCGAGCTGCACGAAGCGGGCCTCGCTGGCGCATCTGGAGCTTTCTCTCGACGTGGCGTGTACTTGAATGGGTTATCCACAGATCTCTGGCCGTCGAGGGACGCGTAAACCGCTACGCACTGCGACGCGGCATTCCGATCACATGGGGCCGGCCACGCGGGTCAGGGGCGCGTAGAGGATTACGCACCGCGCACGCCGCAACCCTGTGCTAGTTGCTCCGCACCCATGAAGCGCCTCACGCTGTTCGTGGCCCTCGGCGAGGACGAGCAGCACGCCATCGCCCAGGCCCTGCGGCTCGCGGGACTCTCCGCGGACGAGCCCGCGCGCGTGATCCGTCGCTCGCTTGACGCGCGCAAGGGGAGGCCGCTCGGTCACCAGCTCGAGGTCGCGACCGGCCCCGTCGGGGACGAGCCGCAGGCCGAGGTGGCGCGCGTGCGCGCTGGCTTGCGGGTGGTCGTCGTCGGCAGCGGGCCCGCGGGCACGTTCGCCGCACGCCACCTCGTCGCGGCCGGCGCACACGTGACGCTCGTCGAGCGCGGTCGCGAGGTCCAGCCGCGAAGGCACGATCTCGCGTCGCTCACGCGCGGTCGGCTCGTCGAGGACTCCAACTATTGCTTCGGCGAGGGCGGTGCCGGCACGTTCTCCGACGGCAAGCTGTACACGCGCGTGAAGGATCGCGACGCCGTGCGCGACGTCCTGCGCACGCTCGTCGATCACGGTGGCCCCGACGAGATCCTCGTCGACTCGCGCCCGCACATCGGCTCGAACCGACTGCCGAAGATCCTCGTGTCGATGCGCGAGGCGCTCATCGCGGCCGGCGTGCAGTACGTGTGGGACGACGCCGTC
>JBDTCO010000220.1:0-27021 GCA_039923495.1 Polyangia bacterium | reverse complement strand
GGCGAGCCATCGAGGATGGACATGAACCACTCCACCTCGTTCTTCTGCGCGTTGTCGGAGTTGTCCCCGCCGAGGACCACGAAGTCGACGGGCGACGACTCGTTCACCTTGTTCATCGTGCGAACGGCGGCGTTGAGTACGCGGCACATCATCGACTCCTGCGGACGGAACGCGCCGTAGGTGGCGCCGGGCGTGTCGAAGTCGACGACGCGCGACGGCGACTCGTCGTCGGCGAGCTGCGTGTCCGCGAGGTGGAAGAAGCGTGTGAGCAACACCGGCGCGGCCGACGGCGTGGGGGCCGCGCTGCCATCGACGGTGTGGTTCGCGAGGGGCTGCCCTGCACCGACCTGCGTCACTCCCCAGCCGTCTGCAAGCAAGGAGGTGAGCGACTTCGGATCGCTCGGCGGCGAGTCGGCCTGCAGCATCATCGGGTGCACGAGCGACAGCGACTTCTCGGTGGTCAGCGGCGCCGAGGTGAGCTCGGGGAGCGGCTTCGGAGCGCTCGAGGTGCCGTCACACGCGGCCAACGCGAGGGACGAGCCGAGGAGCAGAGCCGCGCGTGTCTTCATCTGAACAGGATAGTGAACCCTATGCGTCGGCTCAACGACTTCCGACGGTAGGAACACGATCAGGCAGCGCGCTCACACGTCGACGTCGGTCGCGTCGGCCGCGCGCTCCATGATGAAGCGGAAGCGCGCCTGCGGATCCTTTCCCATGAGCTCGTTCATCACGCGGTCGGTCGCCAGCGGATCGTCGATGGTGACGCGCAGCGACGCACGGTGCTTCGGATCGAGCGTCGTCATCTTGAGATCTTCGGCCGGCATCTCGCCGAGGCCCTTGAAGCGCGACACGTCGGGCTTCGCGTTCTTCGGCGCCTTGCGCAAGATGGCTTCCTTCGCCTGATCGTCGAGCGCCCAGTGCACCTCCTTGCCGATCTCGATGCGATACAGCGGCGGCAGCGCGAGGTAGACATGGCCACCCGTGATGAGCTGCGGCATGTGGCGGTAGAAGAACGTCAGCAGCAGCGTCGAGATGTGGTGACCGTCGGAGTCTGCATCCGTGAGGATGAAGATCTTGCCGTAACGCAGCCGGCTCTCGTCGTAGTCGGTGCCGACGCCGCAGCCGAGCGCGGTCACGATGTTCTTGAGCTCGGTGTTCTGCAGGACCTTCTCGGTCGTGGCCTGCTCGACGTTGAGCACCTTGCCACGCAGCGGCAGCACGGCCTGCGTGCGACGATCGCGACCCTGCTTCGCGGACCCACCTGCGGAGTCACCCTCGACGATGAAGAGCTCGGAGTCGTCGGGGTTGGTGGACGCGCAGTCGGTGAGCTTGCCCGGCAGCGCGTTGCGGTGGCTGATGGCCGTCTTGCGGACCACCTGCGAGGCCGCGCGCGACGCCTCGCGAGCGCGCGCCGCGAGGATGATGCGCGCGACGATGCTCTCGGCGACGGAGCGGTTCTCCGTGAGCCACTGCTCGAGCGCGATGCGCACGACGGCGTCGACCTCGCCCTGGACCTCGGGGTTGTTGAGCTTGTCCTTCGTCTGGCCCTGGAACTGCGGCTCGGTGATGTACAGCGACAGGATCGCGGTGAGCCCCTCGCGGATGTCCTCCGCCGTGAGGTTGACGCCCTTCGGCGAGAGGCTGTGCGTGTCGATGAAGTTGCGCACGGCCTTCACGATGCCGGAGCGGAGGCCAATCTCGTGCGTACCGCCGGCACCCGTCGGGATGCCGTTCACGAAGCTGCGGATATGCTCGTCGGTGGACTCGGTCCACACGAGGGCGAGCTCGAGGCGCGGCTCGTTCTTCTCGAGGTAGAAGACGGCCGGCTGGATGGAGTCCTTGCCGCGCTCGACGACGATCTTCTGCAGGTAGTCGCGGATTCCGCCCGAGTGCGCGAACTCGACGCGCTCGCCCGTCTTGCCGTCGACGTACACGACGTTGAGGCCGCTGTGGAGGTACGTCTTTGCCTCGAGGCGCTCGCGAATGTCGCCGGAGTCGAAGTGGTTCTTGGTGCCGAAGATCTCGACGTCGGGATGAAAGTACATCTTCGTGCCGGTCTTCTTGCCCTTCGGCAGAGGACCTACCTTCATCTTCGACGTGGCGAGGCCGCGCGAGAACGTCTGCACGTGCTCCTTGCCCTCGCGCCAGATCGTCGCGACGAGCTCGTCGGAGAGCGCGTTGACGACCGAGCTCCCCACGCCGTGCAGACCACCCGAGTGGATGTAGTTACCGCCCTCGAACTTGCCGCCGGCGTGGAGCGTGCCGAGGATCAGCTCGAGCGCGTTCTTGTTGTACTTGGGGACGATGTCGACCGGGATGCCGCGCCCGTCGTCCTCGACCGTGACCGCCTTGTGGTCAGCCGCGAGCGTCACCGTGATGCGCTTGGCGAACCCGTTGATGACCTCGTCGATCGAGTTGTCGACGATCTCCCACAGCAGGTGGTGGTAGCCGCGGTTATCGACGCCACCGATGTACATGCCGGGCCGCTTCCGCACCGGCTCGAGGCCCTCGAGGACGGTGATGTCCTGGCCGCTGTAGCGCTTGTCCTTGCTCGTCGGTTGGGTCGTGGTCATGGCTTAGTTGGGGAGGTCCGTGAGAGGTGCAGCGACGGGCAGAGGTAAGACGACGCGGACGATGCGCTCCTTCTTCCAGAGCAGCGAGCCCTTGCCACCGCGTGCGGCGACGTCCTTCTTCACCGGGCGCAGCTCTTCCGTGCGGCCCTTGTCACTCTCGACGGTCATCGGCGCGTCGACGGAGAACCCGACGAGACGATCGTCGTCGGCGAGCTTCATCAGCGTGACGCCGCGGCCCGCATTCGACAGCACGTTGACCTCGGCGACCTTGCACACGAGGACGTGAGACCGCTCGCTGGCAGCGACGACGAGCGCGTTGGCGGCCGCCGGCTGCACACCGAGCAGCTCGTCACCCTCCTCCACGCGCGCGAACCGGCGACCGGTGCGCGTCGAGACCTCGGCGTACTGGTCGAGCGAGAAGCGCATCGAATAGCCGTTCTTCGTCACCGCGAGCAGCAGCGGCTCTTTGGTGCGGGCGCGCGGATCGAGAGACATCGCCGAGACGACGCGCTCGCCGTCCTTGAACTTGAAGAGCTTCTGGATCGGATCGCCGTAGCCCGTCGAAGGTGGGATGTCGACGACGCGGCACACGTACGCCGAGCCGAAGTTGGTGAAGAACGCGACGCTCTGCTTCGTGTTGCCCGGCAACACGGCAGCAACGACGTCGCCCTCGCGCGTACGCGTGGTGCTGACGTCCTTGATCTCGCGGGCCCGCTTGACCCAGCCATCGCGCGTGAGCACCACGGTCGCATCCTCGTCGACGATGTACGCCTCGGGATCGAACTCGGCCTCGTCGGCGACGGTGATCTTGGTGCGACGCTTGTCGGCATACGCCGCGCCCGCCTCGCCGAGCTCGTCCTTGACCATGGTCCAGCGCCGGTCGTCGCTCTTGAGGAGCGCGTCGATCCGCTTCTGGTCCTTCTGCCGCTCGCCGAGCTCCTTCTGGATGATGAGGATCTCGAGCCGGGCGAGCCGGTAGAGCTTGAGCTCGAGGATGGCCTCGGTCTGCTCCTCGTCGAGCTCGAAGCGCTTCATCAGCTGGCCTGCGGCGTCCGCCTTGCCCTCCGACTTGCGGATGATCTTGAGCACCTCGTCGAGCGCGTCGTAGACCTTCGCGAAGCCCTCGAGCGTGTGGATGCGCTTCTCGAGGTCACCGAGGTCGTGCTTCAGGCGACGCGTGACGACGTCGAAGCGGAAGTCGAGGAAGTGCCGGAGGTACGCCTTGAGCCCCAGGCGCTCGGGCTTGCCGACGTCGGGGTTGTCGGTGGGCACGAGGCAGGTGAAGTTGACCTGCACGCTCGTCTGCAGCGGCGTGTTCTTGAAGAGGTACGCCATGATGAGCTGCGGATCGGCGTCCTTCTTCATCTCGAGTTCGACGCGCACGTCGGTGGTCGACTGGTCGAGCACGTCGACGAGCTGCGGCAGCTTCCGCTCGCGGATGATCTCGCCGATCTTCTCGATGATCGACGTCTTGGTCGGCCCGTACGGGATCGACGTGACGACGATGGTGGAGGTGACCTTCTTGCTCTTGGCCGAAGGCTCCTCGACCTTCCACTCGCCGCGCAGCTTGAGCGAGCCCGAGCCCGTCTCGTAGATCTGGCGAAGATCGGCCTTCGACGCGAGCAGCAGCCCCGCGGTTGGAAAGTCGGGGCCCTTGATGTGCTTCAGGAGATCCTTCGACTCGAGCGTGGGGTCGTCGATGAGCGCCTTGCACGCCTCGAGGACCTCCGTGATGTTGTGCGGTGGGATGCTCGTGGCCATGCCGACCGCGATGCCCTGCGTGCCGTTCATGAGCAGGTTCGGCAGGCGTGCCGGCAGCGTGACGGGCTCGCTCTTGGTGCCGTCGAAGTTGGGCCGCCAGTGGACCGTGTTCTTCTTCAGCTCCCCGAGGAGCTCGGCCGCGATCTTCTGCAGCTTGCACTCGGTGTAACGGAACGCGGCGGCCGAGTCGCCGTCGATGGATCCGAAGTTGCCGCGACCGTCGACCAGCGGATAGCGCAGCGAGAAATCTTGCGCCATGCGAACGAGCGCCTCGTAGATGGACGAGTCGCCGTGCGGGTGGAACTTGGCCATGACGTCGCCGACGACGGCTGCGCACTTGCGGTACTTCGCGTCGGACGAGAGATGCAGCTCGGCCCACATGTCGAACAGGATGCGGCGCTGGACCGGCTTTAGGCCATCGCGCACGTCGGGCAGCGCGCGCGAGGTGATGACGGACAGCGCGTAGTTGAGATAGCGACGCTGGGTCTCGTCGAGCAGTGCGATATCGCGGACGTCTTCCATGAAGGGCACGGCATGTATCACAGAGCCTGGGGGGCTGCGCAAACATTCAGGACCGCCAACGAAGCCGCGGTGATGCAGGACCGTCGCTAGGCGATGGGCAGGAGCAACACCACGACCTCGACATGGTCGGTGTGGGGCATCAGGTCGATGGGCACGATGCGCGACGTGCGGTAGCCGAGCATCGCGAGCTCGTCCAGGTCACGCGCCAGGGTCGCCACGTCGCACGACACGTAGACGATGCGGTCTGCGCCGAGCTTTGCGATGGCCGGCACGGCCTCCTTCGCGCCGGCGCGCGGCGGATCGAGCAGCACGCGATCGAAGCGCTCGCCTCGCTGCGCGCGCTGCTGCACGTCACGCTCGACGCGCGCATTCACCGCGGTCGCCGACGGCACGTTCTTGCGCAGCCGCTGGATCGCCGGCGCGTCTTCCTCGACGGCAATAACCTTCTTCGCAGCGGCGAGGTCTCGCGTGAAGTTGCCGTCGCCGCAGTACAGCTCGAGCACGCTCGTTCCCGCCGGCTCGAGCAGCTCCGTCACGAGCCGACGCAGCACCTCGTTCTGCGACGCGTTCGCCTGACGAAAGCCCGCCGCCGACACGAGGAACGACCCCGCGTCGAGCAGCGGCGCGCCGAACACCCGGCCGTCGACGAGCACGCCGATGACGCCCTCGTCGACGAGGCGCTGTGCACGCGCGTGGAGCGCGGCGAGGTCGGCACCGCGGCCAGGGGTCATCGACAGGTGCACCCCGGACAGAGCGCACGTGCCGCGCAGGCTGCCCTCCTCGCCGAGCTCGCGCGGAAGGCCCTGCATCGCACCCTGCAGCGCACGATCGAGCGCGGGCTCGAGCGCGAGACACGACTCCACCTCGACGACCTCGTGGCTGCGACGGCCGAAGAAGCCGAGCTTGCCGCGGCGCACGCTCATCGTTGCACGCCCGCGATAGCCGAGGCTCGCGGGTGATGGCAGGAGCGCCTCCACGGGCGCACCGAGCTTGCGCAGCGCGCGCTCCACGATCTGCTGCTTCGCCTCGAGCTGCGCCCGCATCGCGACGCTCTGCCACGGACAGCCCCCGCAGCGCTCGGCGTACACGCAGGGTGCCGGAACGCGCGCCGTCCCCGGCTCCAGCACGGCGGTGACCGTCCCGCGGCAGTAGCGCGCCTTCTGCTCCGTCAGCTCGACGAGCACGAGGTCGCCGGGCACGCCACCATCGACGAACACGACGCGTCCATCGTCCGCACGTCCGACCGAGTCGCCGCCCTTGCCGAGCGACTCGATGCGCAGCCGCAGCTCGGGCACCGTCTACGGGTGGATCTGCGCGGCCTGGCCGCGGTACACGACGAAGTCGAAGAAGCCCGCGATGTTGCCACTCACCGTCGGCTCCGTGGGCACCGCGCCGACACCCCCGAGCGTGGCCGCGCGAAGGTCCACGAGCGAAAAAGCGAACGTGGCCGTCAACCGGTCACGTTCCTCGCTGTTGAAGTTCGGCGACACGTGGACGCCATCGCTGTTGCCGAACGAGGAGAAGTTGATGGTGCCCTCGAGGATGGGTATCACCTCCGGCTGCGGACAGCTCTGGTTGAGCGAGAGCGTCGCGCGGACGTTGGTGGTGGGACCAACGTCGATATCGGTGCCGAGCGCGAGCGCGACCGGCACGTCGGATGCCATGTTGATGAAGAGGACGTCGGCCTCGTTGATGTGCGAGCCAGTGGACTGGATGCGGATCTCGAGGCGGTTCTGCGGAATGAGCCGCTGGATGTCGTTGATGGGCTCCGCGCCGAAGAACGACGGGTGCATCGCGTACGGGATGGGGTTGCCATCATCGCCGTACGAGAAGTTGTCGCCCGTCTCGGCGCCGACGTTGCGTTGCGCGCACTGCCGGATGAACACGCTGCCCTCGACGGCGCCCTTGCCCGTCCCGACGGTGCAGCCACTCGCGCCCGCCGCGAGCGCGAATACCGAGGTGACAAGGAGGCGCATCCTCCGCTCAGCCTAGCGCCGTCGCGTTGACAAGGATAGTCACGCCGCTAGGATGCAGCGCGATGGACAAGACGTTTCGCGACGCAGACGCAGCTCTCCACGACCTGTTCGATGGTGCGACCGTGCTCGCCGGTGGCTTCGGCCTGTGCGGTATTCCCGAGAACGCCATCCGCGCGATCCACGTGCGCGGGAGCAAGAATCTCACGGTGGTGTCGAACAACTGCGGCACCGACCACAGGGGCCTCGGCGTCCTTCTACAGTCGCGGCAGATCAAGAAGATGATCTCGTCGTACGTCGGCGAGAACAAGGAGTTCGAGCGCCAGTTCCTCGACGGATCGCTCGAGGTCGAGCTCTGTCCGCAGGGCACGCTCGCCGAGCGCCTGCGCGCGGGTGGCGCCGGCATCCCTGCCTTCTACACGCCGACGGGCGCAGGCACCAAGCGCGCCGAGGGTCGCGAGATGCGCGACTTCGATGGTCGTCCCCACGTCCTCGAGCTGGCACTGCGCGGCGACTTCGCGATCGTGAAGGCGTGGAAAGGCGACCGCTTCGGCAACCTCGTCTACCGGAAGACGTCGCGCAACTTCAACCCGGTGGTCGCCACCGCCGGCAAGGTCACCATCGCCGAGGTCGAGGAGCTCGTCGCCGTGGGCGAGCTCGCCGCCGACGAGATCCACACGCCCGGCATCTACGTGAACCGGATCTTCCAGGGCGCTGACTACGAGAAGCCCATCGAGCAACGCACGACGCGGGCACGTCCGTGAGCACCTGGCAGGCAGTTGCGACGGTTCCCGACGCGGGGACCGCCGAGCTTCTGCGCGAGGTCCTCACCGAAGGCGGCGTCGAGGACGTGCAGGTCCGCTCGACCACGGGCATCCCGTACATGCCGCGCGCGCAGGGGCTGCAGTACGAGGTGCGCGTGCTCGTCGCCGACATCGATCGCGCGCAGCTCGTGCTCCGCGACTACGAGGAGGTCATCGCGCCTGCCGCCGAGAGCGAGGCCGCACGCTCGGTCACGTCCGACGACCATGCTGCGCCCTCCCATGCGCGCGGTCGCTGGGTGCTGTGGGTCGCAGCCGCGACGCTGCTCGCGATCTTCCTGCCCCGCCTGTTCCTCTTCGTCACGAAAGGATCCTGAGAGCTCATGCCCCTCGATCGCAACCAGATGGCCGCCCGTGTCGCTCGCGAGCTCGAGGACGGCTTCTACGTCAACCTCGGTATCGGCCTGCCCACGCTCGTCGCGAACCACGTGCCGGCGGGAATCGAGGTCGTGCTGCAGTCGGAGAACGGGATGCTCGGCATCGGGCCGTTCCCCTACGAGGGCGACGAGGACGCCGACCTCATCAACGCCGGCAAGCAGACGGTCACGGAGCTGCCCGGCTCCTCGTACTTCTCGTCCGCGGATTCGTTCGCGATGATCCGCGGCGGCCACATCGACATCTGCGTCCTCGGCGCGATGCAGGTGTCTGCCGCGGGAGACCTCGCCAACTGGATGATCCCCGGCAAGATGGTGAAGGGCATGGGCGGCGCGATGGACCTCGTGGCAGGCGCGCGCCGCGTCGTCGTGCTGATGGAGCACACGGCCAAGGGTGAAAGGAAGATCCTCGACGCGTGCTCGCTGCCGCTCACCGCGATGAAGGTCGTGCACCGTATCGTCACCGACCTCGCGGTCCTCGACGTCACGAAGGAGGGCCTCGTCCTCCGCGAGCTCGCACCGGGGGAGACGGTCGAGTCCGTCCAGGCCAAGACCGAGCCGAAGCTCCTCGTCCCGGAGCCGCCTCGCAGCATGGTGTGAAAACTGAGGCGACGTGACATCGGTGTCGCGCTCGCAGCGCGACATTGTCCAGCAAGTCTGCGAAGGCCTTGTTGGCGCGTTCGGTGCAGCAAGCGGTCGCATGAAGAACCTCGCGTTGCTCTGCACCCTCGCTCTGACTGCCTGCGGCACCGGTCTCTCCACGACGCCGCCGCCGGAGCACCGCCCGGTCGCTGTCGCGTGCGCCGCGACCGTCGAGGGTGGGATCGCGTGCAACTCCGGCGGTCAGCCGGGTGCGTCGGAGTGCGCCACCTCGAGCACCTGCACCGAAGGGACGAACGGCCGCTGTCTCGCCGGCCGCGGCCCCTGCTACTGCGCGTACGATCGCTGCACCACCGACTCGGATTGCGGCGCGGGCAAGGCGTGCGCGTGCAGCGGCGGCGCCGGCAACGCCGACGACTCCAACCACTGCGTCGTCGCCGATTGCCGGACGGACGGGGACTGCGGCAAAGGACAGTTCTGCGCGCCCGCGCTCGACGAGCAGTGCGGCTCGTACGTCGGCGTCACCGCGTACCGGTGCACGACGCCGCACGACCGTTGCCGCGTGGACGCCGACTGCGGTAACACGGACGCGAACTCCAGCTTCGCGTACTGCAACTACTCGAGCGAGCTCGGCTACTGGGCCTGCACGAGCACCGTGTGCGCGGGGTGACGCCGCCGCGCGCCAGGCGTCGCGATCTCGTCGCTCGGCGAACGCACGAGCGTCGGACCTCGCTCGTCCAGGCTGCGAGGCAGCCCTGTGCAATTCGTCACTGACATGAAGAGCTGGGGATTCATCGTCGCGCTGCTGCTCGTCGGATGTGGTGGGGCTAACGAGAGGTCGAGTGGCGACATGAGCGCGACGACGTTCGCGGAAGCGCCCGCGGTGCATCGCGTCGCGGCCGACGCGTGCCCCGCGACCTCCAGCGTCGGCGAGTGCCCAGCATACGCACCGGATATGGGGTCCGACTGCACTGCCGACACAGAGTGCAAGGGCAAAAGCGCGCGCTGCCTCTCTTCGAACAGGTCCGGCACGTGCGCGTGCTCGTCGGACGCGTGTCTCGCGGACGCAGAATGCCCGAGCACGACACTGTGCAGCTGCTCGTCGACGACGTACGCAGGCCTGGATGGCGTGCAGAACCACTGCGTGCCGACGAACTGCCACGTCGACGCGGACTGCGGCACGGACCAGTACTGCGCGCCGTCGCTGGACGAGATGTGTGGCACGTTCCTGGGCGTCACGCGCTGGGCCTGCACGACGACGAAGGACACGTGTCGTCTCGACAGCGACTGCGCCGGTGTTGACTTGGGGTACGGCACCGCACACTGCATCTACTTCCAGGAGCTCGGTCACTTCACCTGCAGCAACGCGCAGTGCGCCGGATGAACACGCCGAAGATGGAACGATGCCGCGTCGACAGCGATGGTAAGGGCACGGGCATCAAGCCGGCCCTGTGCTGCGCGTACAGCTGGACGCTCGGTTGCCGGAAGTGCAGGACGACCTCGTGCGCGGCGTAGTCGTCGCAGTCCTGCTCCTCGGCTGCGGCGCCGCGCCGACGGACGGTAAGCGCTACCTCGGCGACCGCGACTTCCGGCGCGCGACGCTCGAGGACTCGCTCGTCTCGTCGACGAACGCCTACGGCGCGCTGCGCCTCACACACTACGCGCACGACTGGGACGCGTTGCCCGTCTGGAATCCGGCGTGCGCGCCGGTCGGTGAGCCGGTCGCGCAGCTCGAGCTCGACGACCCACTGCTCGGCGAGCACGCGTTCTTCCGCTATCCCGTGCAGCTCGTGAACGAGCGTGCGACGGGACCGCAGCTCGTCGACGTCCGGCTCGCCGACGGGTCGCTCGGTCGGGCGCTGTCGTGCGCGAGCTGCCACAGCCGCGTCGTCGAAGGCGTCACGGTACCGGGCCTCGCAAACCAGACCTTCGACGTCGGCGCGCTCCTCGGCGCGACGTGGCCGCCCGGCCACGTCGACGTGTCCGCGTCGGGCACCGAGACGCCGATCGCGATCGCGGACCTGCGCTCGGCCTCGCTGCAGCACAACCTGCAGGCCTCCGGCGAGGTGAGGAACGGTCGCATCGCGCTCGCGATCCGCATCGAGACGCTGATCGTGACGGCGCACGGCGGCGCGCTGCGTCCACCCCGCGAGGTGGCACTCGCGCTCGCCGACTACCTCGCGACGCTCGCACCCCCAGCCATCGCGAGCAACGCCGTGTTCGAGGACCACTGCGCGTCGTGCCACGCGGGCGAGGCGATGTCGGGGCCGCCCGTCGAGGCGGCAACCGTCGCCACCGACCCGCGCGCCGCCGACTCGCCCGATCGAGGTACCGGTGGCTATCGCGTCCCGAGCCTGCGCGGCGTCGGCACCAGAGGCGCGCTCTTCCACGATGCGTCCGTACCGTCGATCGACGCGCTGCTGGATCCGGCGCGCACCGGCGGCCACCCATTCTCACGAACACTGTCCAGCGACGAGCGCGCGGTGCTCAACGCGTATCTGCACGCGCTCTAGCGAGCGATTGCGGCGCAGATCGTTGCCTGTTACCGTCGACGCCTTCGAATTCCGGGCATACGGGGGCCACGATGGCGGGGAACGGCAAGGACGATGGCAGCATGACCAAGAGCGACCTCGTCGACTCGGTCTCGGCGAAGCTCTCGCTCCCTCGTGGCAAGGCGGAGCTCGTCATCAACGGCGTCTTCGACTGCATGGAACGCGCGCTCCGCAGCGGCGATCGCATCGAGATCCGCGGCTTCGGCAGCTTCGAGATCCGGCACTACAGGGCCTATGAGGGCCGCAACCCACGCACGGGTAATCCCGTCGGTGTCCAGCCCAAGCGCCTCCCCTTCTTCAAGGTCGGCAAGGAGCTCAAGGAGCGCGTCAACCACGGCTCCCAGCTCGCCGCCCGCCTGCCGCCCGAGCTCGACTCGCGCGCTTGAGCTACTGCCGCACGTAGAGCTGCACCTTCCAGGTCTCCCAGGCTGTCGCTGCGAACGACGCGAACGGCTTCTGCTTCGTCAGCGCGGCGTCGACGCGCGGCGCCCTCAGCGGTCCACTCTCGATGAGCTTCTGAGGCACGCCGTCCCGTCGCCTGGCCATGAGCTCGGTGCTGCCGTGCATCGCGTACTGGGCGTCGTCTGCCATCACCATCAGCACGAGCTCATCGGGCCCGAGGGTGCTCCGGCACGACTTCTCCCACGCAAACACGATCTCCGCGTGCTCGTCCGCATCGAGATCCGTGATGACGATCGCGCGAGGCACGAGCTGCAGCGTCGTCTCCTGCTTGCAGCCGCGGACCTCGTCGTCGACGTGAGCGACCGTTCTCCACGCCTCGGCGCCGCGATGCGCGAAGTGCACGATGTGCAAGCGCTGGCCTGTCGCCTCGTCGGTGTGTGTGACCACGACGATGTGATCGCCCGTCGCGTCGCTGAACGAGCGGGCCTCCACGACGGCACCCGTGACCTCGACGCCGGCGGGCAGCTTCTTCACGACCGCGTACGGATACGTGGAGTCGACGGCATGCGCGGTGCCGCACGCGAGGAACATCAGAGCAACGAGGAGAGCGCGCATCCTCGTTGGATGCCGCTCGGTCGTACCCGAGGGCACTCCTTCGGCTCGCTTTGCGAGGCTCAGTCGTACCCGAGGGCACTCCTTCGGCTCGCTTTGCGAGGCTCAGTCGTCTCCAGGCTCGACGCGGACGATGGGCATCGTCCGTTCGGGGGCGCGGTGCTCCTCGGTCTGCGGCTCGGGTGCTGGAGCGCGCGCGGCCGTGGGCACGGGCGGCGGGCCGACGCGGCGCTCGAACGGCTGCGTGGGCTCGGGGAGCTGCGGCACAGGGCGCGCCACGGGACCAGCCGGAGCCTCGTCGGTATCGGCGGTGCCGGGCGGCCGCGCGTACTCGTCGAGCTTGCGGTACAGCGTCTTGCGATCGAGCCCGAGGCGCTGCGCTGCGCGCGTCTTGTTGCCACCCTCGGCCTGCAGCACGCGGTGGATATACTCGCGCTCGAGCTCGGCCAGCGTGAGCGAGCGCTGCAGCGCGCCCTGGAGCACGTCGGCGGAGCGACGCTCGCGCACCTGCGGCGGTAGATCCTCCGCGTCGACGACGGTGCCCTCCGCCAGCGCAACGGCACGCTCGATGACGTTCTCGAGCTCGCGTACGTTCCCGGGCCACGGGTACGAGAGCAAGATCTTGCTGGCGGCCTCGCTGAGCCCGCGCAGCTTCTTGCCGGTGCGACGACCAGCCTCGTGCAGGAAATGGTCGACGAGCGCGAGCGTGTCCTCGGAGCGATCGCGCAGCGGCGGGAGTACGACCTCGATGACGTTGAGGCGGTAGTAGAGGTCCTCGCGGAACACCCCCTCGCGCATACGCTGCTCGAGATCGCGGTTGGTCGCGGAGAGCACGCGCACGTCGATCTTCTCCGAGCGCGCAGCACCGAGAGGACGCAGCTCGCGCTCCTGCAGCACGCGCAGCAGCTTGGCCTGCAGCGCGGGGGAGAGATCGCCGATCTCGTCGAGGAAGATGGTGCCGCCGTCGGCCTCGGCGAACATGCCCGCCCGGTCGGTGCGCGCGTCGGTGAACGCGCCCTTCTTGTAGCCGAACAGCTCGCTCTCGAGCAGTTGATCAGGGATGGCCGCACAGTTCACGGCGACGAACGCCTTCTTCGCGCGCGGCGAGTTGAAGTGCAGCGCGCGCGCCACGAGCTCCTTGCCGGTTCCGGACTCGCCCGTGACGAGCACGTTCGCGGCCGACGTGCTGAGGCGACGGATGAGCGCGAACACGTCTTGCATCACCGGCGAGCGGCCGATGATGTTCTCGAAGCGATACGGCCGCGCGACCTCGCGACGGAGCCGCGCGACCTCGGTACGGAGCACGCGCTCGTCGAGCGCACGCGCGACGGCAGCAACGAGATCCTCGATCTCGAAGGGCTTGGTGATGTAGTCGTGTGCGCCGAGCTTGAGCGCACGCTTCGCGGTCTCGATGGAGCCGAACGCGGTGACGACGATGACGTGCGGTGGGCCCTCGGGGGCATCGGAGGCGCGGATCTCGGCGAGGAGATCGAGCCCGTCCATGTCGGGCATCTTCACGTCGGTGATGACGAGATCGATGCCACCCTGCTTCGCGCGCGCGATCCCGGCACGCCCACCCGCCGCGACGTCGACTCGGTAGCCCTCCTCCGCCAGCGACTCGGACACGAAGTCCCGCATCGCCGCGTCGTCCTCGACGACGAGGAGCTGGATGCGGCCGCGCTCGGTTCGGTCCATGTGCGGACTATACGCGGTGTCAGCCGTCCGCCGGCAGGAACACGCGAAACTCGGTGCCACCTTCGGGCGGTGCGTCGAGCTCGATCCAGCCATCGTGGTCCTTCACGATGCCGTTCGAGACCGCGAGGCCGAGGCCAGTGCCCACCGGTCCTTCGCCGTCGGTCTTCGTCGAGTAGAACGGCTCGAAGATGCGCTCGCGATCTGCCTCGGGGATGCCGCCGCCGGTGTCGCGGATCGCGAGCACCACGAAGCGCAGCGGCGACGCCGTCTCGAGGCCCGGCCGCCGGCGCGACTGCCCGCGCAGCGAGATGGACAGCGTGCCCCCGCGCGGCATCGCATGGATGGCGTTGACGCACAGGTTGAGCACGACCTGCTGGAGCTGGTCCGCATCGCCGATGACCTCGGGTGTGGGCGGCGGTGGTGGCGCGTCATCCTCGTGCGCGTCGCGCGCGTACGGTGTCTGCACGACGACGACGCCGGCCTGCTCGAGCTGCTGATCGAGAAAGTCCACCGCGTCGTGCACCACGCGACCGAGCTCGACCGGCGTGCGAACGCGTTGCGGGCGGCGCGCAAAGTCCAGGAGCTGCTGGATGATCTTGGTGATGCGCTGCGTCTGCACGGCGATGATGCCCGCGTTCTTCGCGACGTCCTCGGGCCTCAGCGCACCTTCGTCGCGCATGGCCTCGTCGGCGCGCTTCTCCATGTTGCGCGCGCGGCCATTGATGACGTTGAGCGGCGTGCCGACCTCGTGTGCGATGCCGGCCGCGAGCTGCCCGATCGTGGCGAGCTTCTCCGAATGACGCAGGCGTGCCTCGAGCGCGAGCTTCGCATCGACGCCGTCGAGGATCTCGCGTCGAGCTTCGCGGAGCGAGCCGGTCATCTCGTTGAAGCGCTCCGCGAGATCGCCGACCTCGTCGTCGCGCTCACGCAGGATCACGCGGCCGAGGTCACCCTGTGTCACGTCGTCGACGGCCTCGACGAGGCGCTTGAGCGGGCTCGACAGCGTGCTGTTGGCCGAGAGCCACACGAGCACGGCGAGCATGATCCCGAGGCCACCGACCGCGTACAGCGCACTCCACACGCTGTCGTGCATCGCGCGCACGGTCTCGCTCTCCTCTCGCACGAGCTCGAGCGCGGCGACGATCCGACCGTTGGCATCGTGGATCGGCTCCATGACCGCGTACACGGGCCGCTCGTCGATGTCGACCGCCTCACCGTATGGCAGGCCCTCGACGACGACGCGCTGCAGACGCAGCTGCCGCGTGGGGTCGCGTGAGGGCGGCAGGTACACCGCGTCGCCGCTGACGGAGATGGCGCGCGTGCCGCCCGGCGCCTCCGCCATGTCGGAGGCGCCCATGTCTACGTGGCTCTCCTCGCCCACCTGGAACGCGGAGCCCGAGCGGCCCGAGCGCTCGAGCTCGATGTACGTGAGGCGGATGTCCGGGACCGTCGCCTGCCAGCGCGCGATGAGGGGTCCAACCTCCTCGACGTGCTTGTCCTTGAGCGTGGCCTCGAGCGTGACGCGCGTGAGGCCACCGAGCGCCGAGAGGCGTCGCGCGGAGTCGGCGTTGAGCTCCGCGCGGCGGTTGCGCACGGTCACGGTGCCGTAGAGCCCGAGCGTGAGCACGACCAGCGTGACCGTGATGAGGGTGAGGCGTGCGCCGATCTTCACTCGACGTTCATGATAGCGCGGCCGTGAACGCCCGTGCCTTCACGAGCGTCTCGGCCCACTCCGCCTCCGGCGTGGAGTCCGCGACGATGCCACCACCGACGGAGAGCAGCAGCTCGCCCCGCTTCACCACCGCGGTGCGGATGGGCAGCGACAGGTGCAGCGCGCGACCTGCGCCCATCCAGCCGAGCGCGCCGCAGTACACGCCGCGAGCCACACCCTCGAGCTGGTCGATGATCTCGACGGCCGCGAGCTTGGGGGCCCCCGTCACGGAGCCGCCGGGTAGCACCGACGCGAGCAGCTCGGCGGTGCCGCCGTCGAGCCCCGCCTCGATGGTCGAGACGAGGTGGTTCACCATCGGTAACGTGAGGACGCGCCGTGCCGAGGCCGTGACGGTCCCGAGCCCCGCGACCTTGCCGAGATCGTTGCGCACGAGGTCCACGATCATGAGGTGCTCGGCCGCGTCCTTCTCGCTCGCCTCGAGCGCGCGCACCTGCGCCGCGTCGTCCTCCTCGTCGGTGCCGCGCGGGCGCGTACCCTTGATGGGCCGGCTCTGGGCGTACACCGCGTAGCGGCCGTCGACCTTGCGCGCCTCCACGCGCACGAGCTGCTCGGGCGAGTTGGAGAGGATGGTTCCGGCATCCGTCGCGAGGTACGCGCCGAGGGGTGCGGGCGCGATGCGACGCAGCGCGAGATACAGCGCGAGCGCGCTCTCGTCGCTGACGCGCGCCACGAGGCGCTGCGCGAGGTTCACCTGGTACACGTCGCCCGCACGCAGGTGGGAGAGGATGCGCTCCACCTTCTTCTCGTAGTCGACCTTCGACCACAGCGGCACCAGCGTGCTGGCGCTCACCGCATGGAGCGACCGGGGTGCGCGCTGCAGCCGGTTCAGCAGGTGCTCTGCCGAGGCACCGTCGTGCGCGAGCACCTCGGCGAGGTCACGCTTCCGATCGTACCGCCACACCGCACGATAGCGCGCGAAGTCGAGGCCCGGCAGATCGAGATCGTCGACGGCAGCGAGCGTGCGACCGTGGGCCTTGCAGAGCTCGTGCGCGGCAGCGTCGTACGTGATGTAGCCCACCGCGATGGGCCACTCGTCATCGACCGGCCCGATGCTCCACCGTCGCTGCGCATCCTCGAGGAGGCGGAACGGATCACCCGCGTCGCCGCGCCGCCACACCAGCCCATCGTCCGGATCGCAGCCGGCGAACGTGTAGCGCCCCAGCCCATCGCCATCGTGCGCACCATCGAGCAGGAACGGTCGTGCGCCCCGGCTGAGGCGGCAAAGGACCTCGCCGATGGGCAGCGCGGGCGCCGCCACCTTCATCATGCGCGGGGTTCTTCGATGAGCAGCGCGCCCTCGCCGCTGCACTCGACGTACGGCGTCGCTTCACCGTTCTCGCCGCGCATGAGCTTCGGCTGGACGCGCCCGAACCACCCGGCGAGCGCCACGGCGTCGACGATGTGCGGCGTGGTCGGATCGACCTTCAGCGTGAACAGCGGCCGATCCGAGCGCAGCACGACGGAGCCCTGCCCGCGGAACTGCACGAGCCGCGGCGGCAGGACGTTGGCTCCCGCACCGGGCATACGACCGTTCTCCCAGCCGAGCGAGTCGTCGAACGAGAACGCATTCTGCTCGCGCACGTACACGATGTCGTCCTCGAGACGCAGCAGCACGAAGTGACCTCCGCGCGGCGAGACGAGCATCGTGCCGCGGCCGCTCGCCAGGAACATCGGGGCGTCCTCGTCACCGAACAGCTCCTCCACGACCTGTCCGCGCACGCGCCGGCGGAGCGGCTCGAACTCGAGGGTAGCCGCCGACGAGACCGCGCCCGTCGTGCGCGTGTAGACGCGCTGGACGACGTTCGTGATCAGCATGCCGCCCTCGGCGAGCGCGAACACCTCGCCACCCGGGCTCGCCCGCAGCATGCGCGCAGACGCGAACGACGCGACGGGCTCGGCGCTCTTGATCGCGAGCGGTGGGGTGATGGCGTGGAGATCCTCCGTCGGCAGCGGGACGCGCTCGCCCGGTGCACGTACCTGCCAGCGCCCCGCACCGCGCGCGCCATCGACGCTTGCGTCCTCGTTCTCCGGCGACACGAAGGGCTGATCCCCGTCGAGCAGCGCCGAACCGAGGCCGGCCGCGCGCTCGAGCTCCGTGCGCTGGAGGCTGCCCTCCTCCTCGAGCTCGCGGAGGCGCATCGCGACGCGCTCCTGCAGCTCGTGCTGACCCGACAGCGTGAACGCCTTCTGCGCGCCACGCAGATCGCCCGAGCGCATGAGCGCGAGCCCGAGATAGCCCTGCGCGCGCTGGTTGTTCGGCTCGACGAGGATCACGCGCCGCAAGCTCTCGACTGCCGCGACGTGATCGCCGAGCTTGAGCTCGGTCAGGCCCAGGTTGAGGCGCAGCGCGGTGTCCTTCGGGTGCTTCGATGCGAGCTCGCGATAGACCATCTGCGCGTCGCTGAAGCGCTCGAGCCGGAAGTAGTAGAGGCCGCGCAGGTTCTGCACGCGTACGTCGTCGGGCGCCGCAGCGACGAGGCGATCGACGGAGTGACGCACCTCCTCGAGCCGTTCGGCACGCAGCGCCTCGGCGGCGAGCGCGAGCTGCGCACCGAGGTCGGCCTCGGACATGGCTGCGTCGTCGCTCACTCGGCGCCTCGGGTCGCGTGCTCGGCGGACGCGACCTGCGCGCGCGCCTTCCACTTGTAGTAGTTGGCGAGCACGGTCTTGACGTACGACTGCGTCGTCTCGTACGGCGGCACCCCGTGGTACTTGAGCACCGCGCCGGGGCCCGCGTGGTACGCGGCGATGGTGAGCACGAGGTCGCCCTTGAAGCGGTTGGCGTTCACGCGCAGGAGCCGTGTGCCGCCGAGGATGTTCTCGCGCGGCTCGAAGACGTGCTCGACGCGCTGCTCACGCTGCACGTCGGGCATGAGCTGCATGAGGCCCTTGGCATCGGCGCACGACACGACGCGCGGATCGTAGTCACTCTCCGCCTTGATGATGGCGCGGATGAGCGCCTCGGGTAGCGCGTACAGCCGCGACGCCTCGGCGATGTAGGTGTCGTAGCGCGAGTAGCGATCGGCCGAGCGGTCGGTCGCCGGCACGACGTCGGCACGCGACGCGGCGCAGCCGGCGAACGAGGTGGGCGGCGCGGCGCCGGAGAAGATGCCGGCCTTGCCTGGCCCGGTCTTGTAGAGCGACTTCCACTGGTGGGCGTTCGCCCCCTGCGGCTTGAGGTTCGTGAAGTGGATGACCCCGTCCTTGTCCTCGTACGAGAAGACGTCGGCCCGGGCCACGCGAGGCGCCAAGGCGCCCAGCGCCACGCTTGCGAACAACAGGTCGACGAGTCGCATCCACACTCATGGTACGGGCTGCGGCGGCCGCTCGCAAAAAGAGGTTCACGCGGGGTACGCGGCGTCCGACGTCGCGTGACCGCTGACGCGCGCTACCGCCGTTCGCGCCAGATGCGATCGATCACCTCACGGAGAGCGGCCAGCGTGATCGGCTTCACGAGGTGGTCGGTGAAGCCGGCCTCCTTCGACCGTGCGACGTCGGACGCCTGGCCGTAGCCCGTCAGCGCGACGAGGTGCAGCGCGGGCAGCGCAGGCAGCGCGCGGAGCCGAGCGCCGAGCTCGTAGCCGTCCATGCCCGGTAGCCCGATGTCGAGCAGCGCGACCGCGGGAGGCGTTGCCTCCGCCACTTCGAGCGCCTCGGCGCCGTCGGCCGCGGTGACGACCTCGCAGCCCATTGCCTCGAGCGCCATCGCCAGCAGCTCGAGGGCGTCGCGGTTATCGTCGACAAGGAGCACGCGCGGCCGGCTGGGAATCCCGATGACCGGCAGCCCTTCCACCGGCGTGCGCGCGACCGCGGGCTCTGCCACGGCCGGCAGCGTGATCACGAACTCGGTTCCGCGATCGAGGCCGTCACTGTGAGCGACGACCGTACCGCCGTGGAGCACCACGAGGTTGCGCACGATCGCGAGGCCCAGGCCAAGCCCACCCTCGCTGCGCTCCGCCGTCTGCGCCTCTTGCGCGAACAGATCGAAGACGCGCGGCAGCATCTCCGGCGCGATGCCGCGGCCATTGTCGCGCACGCGCACCACGATCTGGCCGTCATGCCGCTGCGCCTCGACCTCGATACGGCCGCCGACCGGCGTGTACTTCGCCGCATTGCCGATCACGTTCGAGTAGACCTGCGCGAGCCGCACCTCGTCGCCGCTCACGACGAGCCCATCGTGGACCTGGAGGTCGATCGTGTGCCGCCGCTCGACGAGGAGCGGCATCACCATCTCGACGGCCTTCGTGAGGACCGCGCCGACGTCGACGGCGTCCTTCCGCAGCTGCACCTTGCCACTCGCGATGCGCGACACGTCGAGGAGATCATCGACGAGTCGAACCATGTGCCGGAGCTGGCGGCCGAAGATGGTGACCTCCCGCGACGCCGAGCCGCCCTCGTTCAGCGCCATCATTTCGAGCGCGGTGAGCATGGGCGCCAGCGGGTTGCGGAGCTCGTGGCCGAGCATCGCCAGAAACTCGTCCTTCGCGCGGCTCGCGCGCTCCGCCTCGGCCTTGGCACGCTCGACCTCGCGGAAGAGCCGCGCGTTCTCGATCGCGATCGCGGCACGGTCAGCGAGCGACAAGGCGAGCGCGAGGTCGGCCTCGCCATAGCTCCGCTTCGACTCGGCCTGTACGAGGGTGACGACGCCGATGATGTGAGCTCCGCGCCGCAGCGGCACACAAATGTACGAGTGCAGTCCGAGCGCGAGGATGAGGGCGCGGTGCTCGTCATCCTGCGCAGCCTGGGTGAGCATCGCCTCGGGGATCGCGGCGACGAACTCGGGCTGTCCGGTCCGAAGGACGTTGGGCACGCCGGTGGTCGCGTTCGGATCCGGCGGGTAGCGCCGCTCGAGCTCGTCGACGAAGACGATCTTCGCCGGGTCGATATGCGCGGTGGCGACGCGCGTCAGGCCCTCCGGCTCGACGACGTCGACGGCGCACCAGTCGGCGATGTCTGGGACCGCGAGCCGCGCCACCGTGGCGAGCGTGCGCTGGTAGTCGAGCGACGAGTTGAGCTCCGCGGCCGCGCGGGCCAGGAACAGGCGCCGTTTCTCGTCGGCGCGTCGAGCGCTCACGTCGCGAAAGATCAAGACGCAACCGGCGATCGAACCATCGCCCTCGCGAATGGGCGCAGCGCTGTCGTCGATCGCCAGCTCGTCGCCGTTCCGGCGCACGAGGATCGTATGGTTTGCCAGCCCGACCACGATGCCCTCGGCGAGCGAGCGCTCCACGGGGCTCGACGAGGGTTGCCGCGTCTCCTCGTCGAGGATGTGGAAGACCTCGCGCAACGGCCGCCCGGCGGCCGCATCGGTGGACCAGCCCGTGAGCGCCTCGGCGACGGGATTCAGAAACGTGACGCGCTCGTCTCGGTCGGTCGTGATCACGGCGTCGCCGATCGCCTGCAGCACGGTCGAGTGCCATTCGTGAGCGACGCGACGCGCCTCGTCGTTGCGTCGCTCATCCGTGACATCCCGGAACAGGCTCACGACGTAACGAACAGCACCATGCTCGTCGTCGATCGGGTTCGCATGCAGGTTGGTCCAGCGATCCTCGGACGAAGTCTCGGTGCGGTAGCGAACGAGCGCGTGGTTCGCGCCGCCTCCTGCCAGCGCGACGCGCCCCGGCAGCTGGTCTACAGACAGCGGGACGCCGCGCGGGTCGAAGAAGTCAAAGCGTCTCCGCAGAGCCTCCGGTGCGACAGCCACCATCGACGCGACGTCGGGGAAACCGCTCATCTTCGCCGCGTGATCGTTGACGAAGATGATCTTCCCCCGTCGGTCCTGCACCATGACGCCGACGCCTACGCCGTTCAGAATGAGATCGTACGGTATCGATTCCACGGCATGATTTTACACGGGAGCGATCGATTCGACATTCCGTTGGTCGAGGCCCCAAGCGGGCCGCAGCCCCGTGTTCGTCTTTCACTGCTTCGCGCTGTCGCGACGAACCAGCCGACGAGACGGACGTCGAGTTTGCAAAAAGCCGCCGCGCTCACTACGCATGAAGGCCATGTCCGTCCTCCACAGCGACTATCTGGTCCTCGGCTCCGGCATCGCCGGGCTCTCGTTCGCGCTCGAGGCCGCCAGCCACGGCAAGGTGGTCGTCGCGACCAAGCGTGCAGCCGACGAGTCGAACACGAACTGGGCGCAGGGCGGGATCGCCGCCGTGCTCGACCCGACGGACACCATCGAGGCGCACGTCGCCGACACGCTCACCGTGGGCGAAGGCCTGTGTCACGAGGACGTCGTGCGCTTCTGCATCACCGACGGGCCCGAGGCCGTGCGCGAGCTCATGGACCGCTTCGGCGCGCGCTTCGATCACGACGGCGCCGGCGAGCTCGACCTCGCGCGCGAGGGCGGCCACTCCGCACGACGCGTCGCCCACTCGAAGGACACGACCGGTCGCGAGATCCAGCGCGCCCTGCTCGCCGCTGCCGAGGCGCACCCCAACATCACGCTGATGCCCGGCCACATGGCCGTCGATCTCCTCCAGATGAGCAAGTACGGAGGACCCGAGGCGTGCTTCGGCGCGTACCTGCTCGATCAATCCAATAATGAGGTGAAGACGGCCGTCGCGCGCGTGACCGTGCTCGCCACCGGTGGCGCCGGCAAGGTCTACCTCTACACCACCAACCCGGACATCGCGTCCGGCGATGGGATCGCCATCGGCTACCGCGCCGGCGCGAAGGTCGCGAACATGGAGTTCTTCCAGTTCCACCCGACGACCCTCTACCACCCGCAGGCGAAGAGCTTCCTCATCTCCGAGGCGCTTCGCGGCGAGGGCGGCGTGCTGAAGCTGCGGAACGGCGAGACGTTCATGGAGCGCTACCACAAGATGAAGTCGCTCGCGCCGCGCGACGTCGTGGCCCGCGCCATCGACGCCGAGCTCAAGCGAACCGGCGACGACTCCGTCGTGCTCGACATGACGCACCTCGATCCGGTCTTCCTCGTCGACCACTTCCCCGCCATCTTCGCCGAGTGCATGCGCTTCGGCATCGACATGCGCACGCAGCCCATCCCCGTCGTGCCGGCAGCTCACTACTCCTGCGGCGGCGTCGTCACCGATGAGTGGGGTCGCACGAACATCCGCAACCTGTATGCCATCGGAGAGGTCGCGATGACGGGCCTCCACGGCGCCTGCCGCCTCGCGTCCAACTCGCTGCTCGAGGGCTGCGTGTTCGGGCACCGCGCAGCGAAGGACGCCAGGTCCGCCGAGGCCGTCGCACCGCGCGACATCGCGCCCTGGTACGCGGGCGCAGCCACCGACAGCAACGACGCCGTCGTCATCTCGCAGAACTGGGACGAGGTCAGGCGCCTCATGTGGAACTACGTCGGCATCGTGCGCTCGGACCGCCGCCTCGAGCGCGCGCGTCACCGCATCGAGCTCATCCGCTCGGAGATCCGCGAGTACTACTGGAACTTCAAGGTCACGTCCGACCTGCTCGAGCTCCGCAACCTCGCGCTCGTCGCGCACCTCACCATCGAGTGCGCGCTCCGCCGCAAGGAGAGCCGCGGCCTTCACTACACCATCGACCACCCCGACAAGGACGCGCGCTTCCTCAAGGACACGGTCCTGCGACGCGGGGATGGCCCCGAACCCACGTGAGCGCGCGTCGGCTCCTGCTCTGCGTTGCGCTGTCCCTCGGCGGGTGCTCGGCCCACGCGAACGCCGAGCAGCGGGCGCGCGTGCGGCTCCTGCAACTCGCGAACGAGCTCGACCGTGACCCGAAGACGGTGAAGGCGAAGAGCCCCGAGCTGCACATGCTCGCCACCAGGTTGCGGACCGCGGCTGCCGGACGCCTGCGGCTCTCGGCCGAGGTGCGGCAGCGCGGGCCGCTCGGCTCCGAGGTGTGGCTGACCCAGGACCCGGACGGCTGGAAGGTGCAGCCCGAGAGCGTGGCGGTCCCGTCCGCGAACCCGCGGGCGGCGGTCGAGCAGCTGATCGTGGCGCTCGACCGGCTGGAGTCGGACCCCGCCCTTGCGATCCTGACGCGCTCCTTACATGGCTCGCTCGTCCAGGCGTCGCGCGAGCGGGCGGACGGGCTGCGTGCCTTGCTGCCGCGTATCTCGGCGCAGCCGGACGGGACCTGGCCGCTTCACTTCGAATACGGAGGCGGCCTCTTCGTCCTGGTTCGACCCGAGGACGGACAGTGGCGGGTCGACGACTTCAACTGACGAGGCGATCCCGGGACGCTTTGGGGACAACGCACCCTGGGGCAGGTGGCGACAGTCGACGGCCATGGAGGTCGCCAGGTCATCCCGCCTCGATCGAAAAAAGCGCACGCAGATATCTGGTTAATATACTGTTAATACGTTGATTTTCCCTGAAGACGCCGTGCGGCAACGGGCGTTTTTGTCACAGTTTCCTCGATCCGCCCAGACAGCGGTTTTTTCCTGATCAGCTGGAAACCATGGGTCAAACGGGGCCTGTCACCGGCTGGGCACGCAACCTGCTCTAGGGGTCAGGCATCGGCAGCGGTACAGACGCCGCGCCCCGGAGGATTTCCAAATGCTCGAGTTCCAGGTTGGTGACAAGGCTGTCTATCCCGCACGCGGAGTCGCCGAAGTCGTGGGTATCGATCAGAAGGAAATCTCCGGCACCATCCAGCGCTTCTACGTGCTGCGGGTCCTCGATACGGACAACGTGATCCTCGTCCCGACCGACAAGACCGAGCAGTGCGGCATGCGTGGCGTCGTTGACGCCGAGCAGCTCGAGGAGGTCTACGACATCCTCAAGGAGAAGGAGCTGCACATCGACAAGCAGACGTGGAACCGCCGCTACCGCGGGTTCATGGAGAAGATCCGCACGGGCAGCCTCTTCGAGGTGGCCGAGGTCTTCCGCGACCTGTATCGCCTGAAGACGCAGAAGACGCTCTCGTTCGGCGAGCGCCGCATGCTCGACGCGGCCAAGACGCTCATCGTCAAGGAGCTCTCGGTGGCCAAGCAGACCAGCGAGACGAAGGTCGAAAAAGAGCTCGAGAAGATCTTTAGCTGCTGAGTGCAAACCCAGCGGTATCGCTGGGTGTTTCAACTTCCGCCGGCCGCGCCTTCTGCGTGAGCCAGGCCTCGACCACCGGGTAGATCTCGTCCGGCGCGTCCCTCCCCCACAGCAGGTCGTAGTGTCCGTAGTTCACGCGCAGCCCCTGTGCGCGTGAACAGATACGGAACTCCTTCTCTTCGTTCGGCACCCCGGTGAACGCGTCCGCGGTCTCCTTGATCGCGTCAGGCGCTGCGAACGGGTCGCGCGAACCCGCCACGAACAAGGTCGGCACCGTGATGCGTCCGAGCTCCGCGCGATAGTCGCGGCGCTGATCGATCGATCGAAACTGGTCGTTGCGGATCCAGTCGGCGTACTGGAGCAGCTCGTTGCTGGCGAAGCTCGCGACCGCGTTCACCATGGCGCGGCGCTGCGTGGGACCGTCCGTGTTCTCGGGGTTGTAGATGAGCTGGAGCGGCGAGGGGTGCAGGTAGCCCGAGCCCGGCGCGAGCACGCGCATGATCCAGCGGTGGCGCATCCAGCGCAGGCTCCGGATGGCCCAGGCGGAGAGGAACTTGTCGAGCCGCTTGAAGCTCGTGGGGCCGGCCATCGACACCAGGCTCGCGACCTCCACGTCCCGCTTGGGGCTCGAGAGGTACGCGTAGCAAGCGAGCGCTCCTATCGAGAACCCGAGGAGATGCAGGCGTTTGGCGCCGGTGGCGCGAAGGACCTCGCGCGCGGCGGCTGGTAGATCCTTCTCGGCGTACTCGTCGAAGGACCACTCGTACTTGAGACCCGAGAACAGCCGCGGCCGGACCGACTGGCCACGCCCGCGCAGATCCATGACCCACACATCGAAGCCCGCGTGCCGGAGGTGCTGGGCGAGCGAGAGGCGATCGGTGAGGTCGAACGTCAAACGGTTGGACGCGATGCCGTGGACCAGGAGGATGGGCTCGACGAACTTCTGGACGTCCGGGCGGTAGCGCGTGGTGCCGATGCGCCAGCCGTCCTCGGTGGTCGAGAAGTGGATCTCGTCCGGGAACCTCGGAACGAAGTAGAAGCGCGAGGCGAGGTAGCTCGTGTAGACCAGCGCACACAGGCCAAGGATTACGCCGGCTGCGATCGTAAAAAAGAGCGCCATCGTGCGAACACTACTCCAATTACGCGTCCAAAGTGTTGACGCTGGGCCGATTGATGGACGAAGATGCCGCCCATGGTCATCCACGTCGCCCTCGGCGACATCACTCAGTTGACCGTTGACGCCATCGTCAACCCCGCGAACTCCCTGATGATCATGAATCAGGGCGTGTCTGGATCGATCCGCAATGCGGGCGGCCAGGAGATCGAGGACGAGGCCCGCAGCATGGCCCCCGTCGCAGTGGGCGCGTGCATCGTCACCGGCGCCGGCAGCCTGTTCTGCAAGGCCATCATCCACGCCCCCACGTCCGAGGAGCCCGGCCAGAAGATCGGCGTCGAAGGCGTCCGCCGCGCCACACGCGCAGCGCTCCTCGCCGCCGTGCGCAATGGCTACGACACGGTCGCGTTCTCGGGCATCGGCACCGGTATCGGTGGCGTGCCCCACGACGAGGCCGCTCGCGCCATGGTCGACGAGGTCCGCGCCATCAAGGTGCCACCGCCTTCCACCGTCTGGCTCATCGCCACGCACGACGAGATGCTCTGGGCGTTCGAAGACGCCTGCAAGATCGCAACTCAACCTTAGATCCACCCGTAACCTCGGCCACGAGATCGGCACGGAGCAGTGGCCACGCCCGTCCAGTCGTGTCAGCCGGCTATCCGGCTGACACCTCGAGCACCGCGGTAGTCATCTGCCGAGCTGCGATCGCGCGGGCGTCTGCCCTTGACGCAGACGGCGCCTTCGCGAGAGCGTGCGTGCGCGATGCCTCCGGACGAAGGACCCATCACGTACCGCCAGGCCGGCGTCGACATCGACGCGGGCGATGCGCTGGTCGAGCGCATCAAGCCGCTCGTCAGGAAGACCTTTCGCAAGGAGGTCATGGGCGGGCTCGGCGGCTTCGGCGCGCTGTTCGCGATGCCGACCGGCTACAAGGAGCCCGTGCTCGTGTCCGGAACGGACGGCGTGGGCACCAAGCTCAAGGTCGCGTTCGCCACCGGTCGCCACGACACCATCGGCATCGACCTCGTCGCGATGTGCGTCAACGACATCGTGGTGTCGGGCGCCGAGCCGCTGTTCTTCCTCGACTACTTCGCGAGCGGCAAGCTCTCCGTCGACACCGGCGTCGCCATCGTCGGCGGCATCGCCGAGGGCTGCAAGCAGGCCGGCTGCGCACTCATCGGTGGCGAGACCGCCGAGCTGCCGGGCATGTACCCCGACGGCGAGTACGACCTCGCCGGCTTCGCGGTCGGCGTCGTCGAGAAGAGCGCGATCCTCGACGGCAGCAAGGTCGCGG
>JBDTCO010000219.1:0-19767 GCA_039923495.1 Polyangia bacterium | reverse complement strand
CACCAGGACACCGCGCACGGGGCGCACTGCACCAACACGAAGTGCATCATGTACTGGGAGAACGAGGGCGAGAGCAGCGCCGCGGCATTTGCGCAGCAGGCGCTCGCGGGCGGCTCGGACGTCCTCTATGGCGCGGAGTGCCTTGCGGACATCGACGCCGTGGCCCATTAAACCAGCATGGAAACGCTGAAGCGCTCCAGGTACTCGAAAGCCCCGAGCGCATCGCGTCTCCACCTGCCTGTGCTCGGCACCTCGCCCGCTCCGTCGCCTTCGACAGACCCCGAGGTACCGCGTCGTCGGCTACCGCCCTGGATCAAGGCGAAGCTGCCGACGGGCGAGGCGTTCTTCGAGCTGCGCGAGCTCGTGCACGAGGAGCGCCTGCACACGGTGTGCGAGAGCGCGTCGTGCCCGAACATCGGCGAGTGCTGGAACCGCAAGGCGCTCACCATCATGATCCTCGGCGGCATCTGCACGCGGTCGTGTCAGTTCTGCGACGTGCCGACCGGCAAGCCCGAGCCCGTCGATCACGACGAGCCGCGCCGGGTCGCGGCCACGCTGGCGAAGCTCGGGCTGTCACACACGGTCATCACGTCGGTCGATCGCGACGATCTCGCCGACGGTGGCGCCGCGCACTGGGCGGCCACGATCCGCGCGTGCAAGGATGCCTCGCCCGACATGACCCTCGAGGTGCTCACCGGTGACTTCAAGGGCGTCACGTCCGATCTCGATGTGGTGCTCGCCGCTGCGCCCGACGTCTTCTCGCACAACCTCGAGACCGTGCCGCGGCTGTCGCGCGCCGTCCGCGTCCAGGCGAGCTACGAGCGCAGCTACGCGATCCTTCGCCACGCCCATTCTCGCGGCGCCGTCACCAAGACGGGCATCATGCTCGGCCTCGGCGAGACCATCGAAGAGGTGCGCGAGGTCATCGCCGAGCTCGCGACGTTCGTCGACATCCTCACGCTGGGTCAGTACCTCCAGCCCTCGCGCACGCACCACCTGCCGGTGCAACGCTTCGTCGAGCCCGCGGAGTTCGACACGCTCGCCGAGGAAGCCCGCGCGCTCGGCATCCCGCACGTGGAGGCCGGGCCGCTCGTGCGCTCGAGCTACCACGCCGATGGGCAGGCCGACCTCGTCCGTGCCGTCGTGAGAAAGCGCACCGCCGCGCCCGTGTGACGAATTGGCACACCTCGAAAACGGGGCTATAATGGAGAGAACCCTAGCTTTGCCCCAAGGAGCTCATCCATGCGCAAGACCCTGCTGCTCGCCGTCACCCTCCTCGCTGCACCGCTCTACTTCGCCGCCTGCGGTGGCAGCTCCAGCAACAAGACCGAAGACATGGCCGTCACGGGTGGCGACATGGCGGCCCACACCGGCGACATGGCGGAGATCGCGCACGGCGACAATGCCTGCACCACCATCCTTTTCACCGCTCAAAAGTGCTCGGGCAACGACGTCACTGCCTGCGTCACCGCTGCCGTCGAGAGCGGCACGATCATGGCGCAGAACGAGTTCCAGGCGCTCCTGTCCTGCGGGTACACCCAGTGCATCGGCAAGACCTTCGACGGCGGCACCGAGGACGGGGGCATCACCGGCTGCACGGACGCAAAGGACGTGACGTCGGGCTGCACGGACTGCGTCTCGTACGAAGCCACGCACGGCTGCCCGGCCGAGTTCCAGGCCTGCGTCAACGGCACCTGAGTCGAAGGACCTCTCGCATCGAGACGGCGCCGCTCACCCGGCGCCGTTTTTTTTTGCGCAGCTTGCCCACGAGGATCGCGACGCGTTAGATACAAGGCGCATGCGCATCGGCGTCATCGGAACCGGAGGCATCGGCGGCGTGACGGCCGCGTGTCTCCTTCGACAGGGAGTCGACGTCACGCCAGTCGCGCGTGATCCCGAGGCGCGCGCGGTGATGGCCCGGAAGGGCCTCTGCGTCACCAACCTCGACGGTACGACATGGCAGGTGCCGTTGACCGCGCCGCCCGTCGCCGCGCTCTCCGACGCGAAGGGGCCGTTCGACGCGGTGATCGTCGCGGTGCAGGCACCGGCGCTCGAGGCCGCGCTGCAGAGCGCACGTGGCGCGCTCTCGCCGGAGACGCTGATCGTCGTGTTCCAAAATGGCCTCCCCGAGGCGCGCGCCGCTGCGCTCGTGCCGGACGCGCGCGTCGTCGGCTGCGTGGTCGGGTGGGGCGCGAGCATGACCGCACCGGGCGAGCTCAAGCGCACCTCGACGGGCGGGCTCCAGCTCGGTCAGCTCGCGGGCGTCGGCGCACCCGCGACGGCGGGGCAGCTCGACGCGCTGTGCGTGGCGCTCAGAGCCACGGGCCCGGCCGAGCTCGCCGACAACTTCCCCGGCGTGCGCTGGTCCAAGCTCGCCATCAACAGCGTCACGTCGACGATCGGCGCCATCGGTGGCGACACGCTCGGCAAGCTGCTGGGCCATCGCCTGGTGCGTCGGCTCTCGCTCGAGGTGTGGACCGAGGTCCGCGCGGTCGCCGAGGCGAGCGGCGTCCGCATGACGAAGGTCGGCGGCACCATCGACATGAACCTGCTCACGCTCACGCGCTTCGAGCGCAGCTGCCCGCTCGCGCCGACGCTGTTCTTGAAGCACGTGCTCATGACCGCGGTCGGCATGCGCTTTCGTCGCATGCGCAGCTCGATGCTGTACGCGCTCGAGCGCGGACGTCCGCCCGAGATCGACTACCTCAACGGCGAGCTCGTGCGTCGCGGCGCCGCGCTCGGCATCCCGACACCCGTCAACGCGGCGCTCGTCCAGCGCGTGCGCGACATCGAGGCGGGCCGCGAAAAGTCATCCCTCGACGGGCTGCTCTCGCTCGCACGCCAGGTCGGCTGAAGCTCAGTGGTGGTGCCGCCTGCTCGTCGGGGGCGGCGGCGGCTTCATGATGTCGAACGGCCCGGCCCAGTAGCCGAGCGCCATCGCGAGCAGTCCTGCGCCGACGGTGATGCAGAGCAGCGACCACAGCGTGCCGACGTTCACGAACTTCGTGTACAGCGAGTCGCCCGCCTCGCTGGGCCGCACCTTCATCTGCATGAGCCCGAGGAGGACGAGCGAGAAGCCGCCGACGTAGACGAACCAGACGGGGATCATGGCGCGAGCTCCAGCACGGCACGATCCGCTTCGCGATGCATCGCAGCCCCGTACGCTGCCGACTCGCGGATCAGCGACGAGAGCGCGGCATCGAGCGGCGCGCCGACGAGCGGACGTGGGACGAACGCGACGCGGTTGTTCTGCACGTCGAGCGGCAGCACCTCGAGGCGCGCGAGTCGCTTGCCGTCGAGCTCCACGAAGAGCATCTGACCCACGTCGAGCTCCCTGTGGCCGGGCGTGCCGAAGACGAAGTTCCCCAGCGACAGCGCGATGGGACGCCCGCGATGCAGCGCGATGGGGTGCGAGGAGTGAGGATGGTGATCCACGACGAGGTCTGCGCCGAGATCGATGGCGCGCCGCGACCAGCGCAGCGTGTCCTCGGTCGGGGCCTCGTAGTTGTAGCCGATGTGCAGCGTCACGACGAGCACATCGACGAGCGGCCGCAGCCGCGCGATGTCCGCCGCGAGGCCCGCGTCGGTCAGCGCGGCGACGCCGGGCCGCGAGCGCCGCGCGAACTGATCGTCCCACACCTCCCACCACAGCTGCCGCTCGCAGTACGCGAGCACGCCGACGTTCACATCGCCGACGCGGATCACGAGCCCGCGGCGCGCCTCTTCCTCGTTGCTGCCCGCGCCCATCGGCTCGAGCCCCGCCGCGCGGGACAGCCGCAGCGTGTCGAAGAGCCCTTCGTCGTCCTGGTCCGTGCTGTGGTTGTTGGCGAGCGTCACGACGTCGAGCCCCGCCGACGCGAGCGCGAGCGCCGCGCGAGGTGACGATGCGTAGCGCCAGCGCTTGTACATCGCGAACCGTCGGCGGTGCTCGGTGATGGGCATCTCGAGGTTGGCCACGGCGACGTCGGCGCTCTCCACGAGCCAGCGTGTCCGCTCGAAGGGCGCGTCGTAGCCACGCGCATCGAGCAGCGCCTGCGCACGATCTCCGAGCCCCGTGTCGCCGAGGAACAGGAGGCGCGCGTGACCCGGACGCGCCGGCGGGCGCTCGATCGTCGGCGGGGCAGCCGCGACCGCGACCGGCCACGTCAGCACGTGCGCGAGCGCGGTGGTGAGCACGACGTAGGCCACGAGAACGGCGAGGCCCACGACGAGCTTCAAGTCGACGCCTGGTACAGCTGCATCACGCGCTTCGTCACGGCACCGGGCACGCCGTCACCGACCGCGACACCGTCTAGCTTCGTCACCGGCAGGACGCCGCGGATGGAGCTCGACAGGAACAGCTCCGTCGCGCGCAGCAGATCAGCGGGCCACAGCGGCACCTCGTCCACACAGAGCCCGTCGAGGCGCGCGAGCTCGATCAGTGACTGCCGCGTGATGCCACACAGGAGGCCAGCGCTCACGGGTGGCGTCACGAGCCGACCACCGACCACCGCGAAGACGTTCGACGAGCTGCCCTCGGTGATGCGACCGACGCCATCGCGAAGGAGCGCCTCGTGCGCGCCCGCGGCACGCGCCTCGCGCGTGGCGAGCACGCTCTCGAGATAGTTGCCCGTCTTGAGCTCGGGCGAGCTGCGACGGCGCGACGACAGCACGACCGCGACGCCGTCCCGATACGCAGCAGCGGGCGGCGGATTCACGGCGCGCCCGACCACGACGAGACGAGGCGCGTCCGCGAGCGCCGGATCGAGCCCGAGCTCCCCCTCGCCGCGCGTCACGACGATGCGCAGGTACAGCTCGTGCCCTTCGCCCGCGCGGATCACCTCGGTGACCGCAGCCTCGATCACGCCTCGCGGAGGCAGCGTCAGGTAGATGCCGTCTGCCGAGCGCTCGAGCCTGTCGAGGTGCGGCCCGAGGAGGTGCGCGCGCCCTCCGAAGGTTCGCGTGACCTCGTAGACGGAGTCCCCGTAGAGGAAGCCGCGATCGAGCACGGGCACGCGCGCAGACGATGCGTCGCACACACGGCCATCGACGAAGACCCAGCTCATTCCCTCCAGTGTACGCGCACCCAGCGGGGTCTCGTGTCGCCAGCTCGAACCATCTCGTTACGAGTATTTACGAGACACCGTCAGACCGTTGACGGAAAGCTTGGTAAGCCAGTACACTACTTTGATGGCCATGCGTTTCCTGCGCGCCAAGTTTCAGGGGCAGAGCGACTTTCTGCAGAGCTACCAGTCGGACGCACCGACGGGCGGTCTGTTCGTCGCGACCACGCAGCCGATCGCAGCCGACGAGAACGTGATCGTCGAGCTGGTCTGCGACGGACTCCCCAACAAGGTGCTCATCCGCGGATCGGTCACCGAGTGGCGTCCGGCGTTGCCGAGGCTCCGCGTGCGTGCCGGTGCCACGGTCGTGTTCCATGCCGGCGAGGCCGAGAAGCGCCACTTCGTCCTGCGCACGCTCGCGGGCGAGGCGAGCTCGGCGCGTCGCAAGCACGTGCGCATCCCGGTGCAGCTCCGGGTGAACTATCGTCTGGTCGGCTCCACGGAGTCACAGAGCGGCGAGCTGCTGGAAATCTCCGTCGGTGGCGCGCTGCTCGGCGGCGTGGTGATGAAGCTCGGCACCGAGCTCGTGCTCGACCTCGTGCCGCCCGGGGGCGCCGCGAAGATGGAGATCGCGGGACGCGTCTCTTATCACACGCCCGGCGGCAGCGGCCTCCGCTTCGTGTATCGAGACGGCGGCGGCTCGCGTCGGCTCCGCGAGCTGATTCGCCGCATCTGCGTGAGCTGATTCGCCGCGTCGGCGTTTCTTGGCGCTAAGCTAGCGTCGTGGCGATGAGGCGCACGATACGTTCTCGGCGCAAGCAGCCCGAGCCGCTGTCGACGTCGAACCTCATCGACCACACGCTGCGCTGCCTGCGCCTCGACGACACGGTCAACGGCATGCGCGCGATGCGTGCGTTCGGCATCGCGGCGGGTCCGAAGATCTTGCTGCGCGCGCGCGCCGAGCGACTGCGCGGCTCCACGCTGCTCGTCAGGGTCGCGTCGGCGGGCTGGTCGCAGCAGCTCCACATCATGCGTACGGCGATCCTCGAGCGCATGCGATCGATCCCCGGCGGCGAGGCTGTCGAAGAGCTTCGCTTTGCCGTGGGGGATGTGAGCGAGCTGCCGGACTGGTCGTCCGCGCCTGCGCCGCCCGTCGTGCTGCCACGCAACCCGGTCACGCCGTCCGCGTCAGTGTACGAGGCGCTCGCGAAGATGGAGGACCCCGAGCTGCGCGATGCGTTCGCCGCGCTGCTCGGTCGCGCCACGTCGCGCGGCGAGTCTACGTAGCGAGGAAGCGGCGCAGGAGCGCCTTGCCGTCGGGCGTGCCCACCGACTCGGGGTGGAACTGCACGCCGAAGAGCGGACGCGAGACGTGACGCAGCGCCATCACATGGCCCTCCTCCGACCACGCGCACGCGGCCAGCTCCGGCGGTAGCACGTCGACGACGAGCGAGTGGTAGCGCGTCGCGAGGAGCGGGCTGTGCAGCCCCTCGAACAGGCCGGTGCCGTCATGCGTGATGGGCTGCACCTTGCCGTGGACAGGCGATGCGCGACGCACCTGACCACCGAGCGCCTCCGCGATGGCCTGGTGCCCGAGGCACACGCCGAGGAGCGGCACGTCGAGCTCGCGCACGAGCGCCTCGCAGCAGCCAGCGTCGGCAGGGTGCCCCGGGCCCGGCGACAGCACGATGTGGCTCGGGGCGAGCGAGCGCACGCGCGCGACATCGATCGCGTCGGCGAACATCACCCGCACGTCGGCGCCGAGCTCGCCGAGGTACTGCGCGAGGTTGAACGTGAACGAGTCGTGGTTGTCGACGAGGAGCAGCATGGAACGCGACGACATCCTAGCGTTGACGGCCGACGGCCTCGAAGCTAAAAACTGCGCATGACGACGACCGCGCGCGATCCCGGCCTTGCCACTACCGACCCCGAGATCTGTGCGCTCATCGACAAGGAAGGCGAGCGCCAGCGGCAGAAGCTACGGCTGATCGCATCGGAGAACTACGCGTCGCGCGCCGTGCTCGACGCGTCGGGATCGGTGCTGCAGAACAAGTACTCCGAGGGCTACCCGGGCAAGCGCTACTACGAGGGTCAGCAGTACATCGACCCCATCGAGACCATCGCCGTCGATCGTGCGAAGGCGCTCTTCGGCGTCGAGCACGCGAACGTGCAGCCCTACTCCGGCTCGCCTGCGAACCTCGCGGTGCTGCTGGCGTTCGTGAAGCCGGGCGAGACGATCCTCGGCATGGGGCTGCCCGCTGGAGGCCACCTGACCCACGGCTGGCCCGTCAGCATCTCGGGCAAGTTCTTCCGGTCCACGTCGTACGGCGTGCGCAAGGACACGCACCGCGTCGATCTCGACGAGGTCCGCGAGATCGCCAAGCGCGAGCAGCCCAAGCTCATCTTCTGCGGCGGCACCGCGGTCCCGCGCACCATCGACTTCGCGGGCTTCTCGTCCATCGCGAAGGAGGTCGGGGCGATCCTCTGCGCCGACATCGCGCACATCGCGGGGCTCGTCGCGGGCGGTGCGCACCCGTCGCCGGTCGGCCACGCGGACGTCATCTCCACGACCACGCACAAGACGCTCCGTGGGCCGCGTGGCGGCATGCTCATGTGCACCGCGCAGCACGCGAGCGCGATCGACAAGGCCGTCTTCCCCGGCCTCCAGGGCGGCCCGCACAACCAGACCACGGCCGCCATCGCCGTCGCGCTGAAGGAAGCGTCCACCGAGGCGTTCCAGGCCTACGCGAAGCAGATCGTCGAGAACGCCAAGGCGCTCGCCGAGGCGCTCACCGAGCGTGGCTTCCAGCTCGTCTCCGGTGGCACCGACAACCACCTCGTGCTCGTCGATCTGACGAACAAGGGCATCTCCGGCAAGAAGGCCGCGCAGGCGCTCGATCGCGCGGGCGTCGTCTGTAACTACAACTCGGTGCCGTTCGATCCGCGCAAGCCGTTCGATCCGTCGGGTATCCGCCTCGGCACCGCGGCCGTCACGACACGAGGGATGGGCACGGCCGAGATGAAGCAGATCGGCGACTTCATCTCGCGTACCGTCGACGCGGCGTCGCGCGACGACGAGCCGACCGTCGCGAAGATCTTCGGCGAGGTCAGGGCGCTCACCGAGGGCTTCCTCGCCCCGGGCCTCGACAACCCGCGCGCGACCGCGGTCGTGAAGTAGCCGGACGTCGGGTCAGCGCGCGTGGCGTAGCTAGGCCACTTCGTCCGCGGCTTCGCGCTCGGCGAGCGCCGCGAGGTCCACACCCGCCGCCTCCGCGTTCGCGTCCATCCACGCGCACAGCAGCGGCAGGCCCTCGCGGATGTGCAGCTGTCGACGGCGATCGAGCGCCTCGCGCAGGAGGTGCCACGCGAACTCGACGTCGCCGGCCTCGTGCTCGGCCCACGCGAGCAGGCCGAGCAGCGCGGCGGCGCCGGAGATCTGGAGGCCGATGCGCGCGCGCGCGTGGAGCTCGTCCCCGTCGATGCGGTGGCTGCCCTCCGCCATGTGGATGTAGAGCTCGGCGATCCAGTGCTGGAGGCGCAGGTAGTCGCCGAGCGTTGAACCCTCGGCCGAGCGCGCGTCGAAGCGCTGCCGTGCTTCACCGGTGCGACCGAGGTTCACGAGCGTGACCTCCTCGGCATACTCGGTGAGCTGACGCATGGGGTTCTTGCGGCGCATGCGCGCGTAGAGCACGAGCGCGGTGCGCTGGTGCTCGAGCGCCGCCTCGTAGTCCTTGCGACGGCTCGCGATGGCGCCGAGGTTCTGCTCGGCCATCGCGCGCAGCGGACGCGGACAGCGAAAGCTGAAGCGCACCTCGTTGAGCGCCTGCTCCGCCTCGTCGATGCGATCGTGCGCGAGCAGCGTCACCGCCTCCTGCAGCCGACGACCCCTGCGCACGTGCCAGGCGAGGTACGCACCGAGCCCGAGCCCGATGAGGATGCCCGGGGGACCGAGCAGCGCGCCGTAGATCCCCGTCACACCGGCGACGACGCTCCCGGCGGCTGCGTACGACACCGCCTGCAGCACCTTGTAGCGCGCCGGCGAGCGCACCTGTCCTTCGCTGTCGACGTGGACGAACGCGCGCGGCGGCGCCGAGGCCAGCGACGACGCGAGCTCCATGGACGGCGCCGGCCCCGCGGGAAGATTGAGCGGCGCGAGCGCGCTCTCGCGATGTGGCGCGAGCGCGTGCGGGTTCGCGTCCGTCAGCGGCGGGCCGACCTGCTCATCGGCGGCCTCGCGAGAGCGTTCGTGTGCCTTGTCGGTGGGTGGCACGCGCGGAGAATCGGACGACGACATGAGCAGGTCGAGTGTAACGCGTCCCGCGCGATCTCGCCGCCCGCGTTCCCTGTCTTTCGCTGGCCCGTGGGCAACCTTTTTCGGCGCGCGAAGTCGCAAGCAACCAGCCGCGCGTACCTTGACACCTCCCGTCGCTAGAAGGTACGACAGGCCCCCTTTCCGAGGACCCCTCATGTCCCGCCGCAACGTCGTTGGTCTCGCCCTCGCACTCTCTCTCCTCTTCAGCCTCGGCACCTCGAGCGCACGCGCCGAGGTGTTCCAGTTGCTCGACAACACGCAGCTGTCCGGCAAGCTCCTCCACTACTACGAGGGCGTCTTCCACGTGGAGCTCGCGAGCGGGCAGAAGGTCGAGCTGCCGCTCGGCAAGGTGAGGTCGGTGACCTTCAAGCTGCCGCCCGCGCGCGCAGAGTTCTCGACACCGGAGAAGACCTTCAACCGCTACAAGGACAGCCTGCTCAAGGGTGACATGAACAAGGTCATCGACTGCTACGCGCTCATGTACCAGGGCATGATGAGCGCGCAGCTCCAGCAGTCCGGCGGCGACGATCTCAAGAAGATGCAGAAGGAGATCGAGGGCACCAAGTTCGAGCTCAAGGGCAGCAAAGTAACCGGCACGCAGGCGACGCTGAAGGTGCAGCGCACCCACGGTGACGACGTCGAGACCAGCGACGTGCGACTCGTGCTCGAAAATGGCGAGTGGAAGATGACGCAGTAGCAGCACTCGATGTCCCTGCGCCTCCGACTCCTCGCCCTCGCGCTGTCCGTCACCGCCTTCGTCGGTGGCACGGGTCGCGTGGCGCGCGCCGAGACCGATGTCATCACCGACGGCGGCGTCGCGCCCGATGCGAGCGAGCTGCCCGTGGTCGAGGAGCCCAAGAACGAGACGCCGAAGGCGGAAGAGCCGGAGAATCAGCCGCCGCCTCCCGTCGCGCAGCAGCAACCACCGTCACCGGATGCACCGCAGTGCAAGGTCGACGACGACTGCAAGCTCGGCCAGATCTGCGAGCGCAACGAGTGCCGCTCGGTCAAGCACCTCAACAAGATGGTGCCGCCGTTCTGGTTCGCGCATCCTCGACGGCAGAACGGCTACAACTACGTCCCGCCGTTCTACTTCCAGCGCTGGAAGCACGACGCCGCCCACGAGTTCGATACCAAGGTCGTCCCGTTGCTGCTGTTCTCGCGGCACGAGACCAAGGACGGGGTCTCGAACAACGTCTGGCCGATCATCTACCACCGCACCTACCTCGAGAACGGCAAGCGCACGGGCACGCGCTTCGCGTTCCTGCCGCTGTTCTGGGCGCAGCGCAACAAGGGTCACTCCTATGGTGCGCTGCCACTCGTGCTGACGGGCTGGCAGCACGATCCCTCGCGCGACTTCACGGAGGCCCTCGTCGGTGGAGTCGTCTATTACAAGCACGACCACGACGCGACGAAGCGAGTGGTGTTCCCGCTGTACTGGGACTTCGAGAAGCAAGGCAGCCGCTTCGCGACGGTGCTCCCGCTCGCCTTCTACCATCGCTCCGGGCTCGCCTCGCAGACCGTGCTGTTTCCGCTGTTCTGGCGCTTCAAGAACGACGAGACGAAGTCCGACAACATCCTCCTCTTCCCGCTGTTCGACTACGCGAAGCGACGCGCCGGCCGGAGCACCGTCTTCGTCTCCCTCCTGGGTGGCTTCGAGCGCGACCTCGATGCACACCGCACGCAGCTGTTCCTCCTCGCGCCGCCGTTCTATCACCGCCGAGACCGGGAGCTGTCGCTCGACCTGCTGCTGCCGGTGTTCGCGCACTGGCACAACAAGCTGACCGGCTCGACGGGGACCTACGCGGGCCCCTTTGGTCGGGTGAGCGACGCGAACGGCAGCACGAGCACGTTCTTCCCCCTGTTCTGGCACATCTCGGACAAGCGCACCGGCGCCACGACCGACCTCTTCCTGCCGCTCGGTGGCGTGCACCAGCGACCCGGCTACAAGGTCGGCGCGGTGCTCCTGGCCTTCGGCTGGAAGAAGACCCCCGTCGACGGCGTCGGCGAGCACGGCTGGGGCGGGGGGCTCGCGCCTGTGCTCTTCCTCGGCCACAGCGGCACGCGTACGCACGCGATGCTGCTCCCGCTCTTCGCGTGGTCGAAGGACGCATCGACTGGCAAGCAGCTCGCAGCCATAGGACCTATCTTCGCGCGCACCAACCGGTCCACCCACGGCTTCGATGCAGGCGTCCTGCCGCTGCTCTTCTTCGGCAAGGACGACCACCACAGCTATGGCTACCTCGCGCCGATCTTCTGGTACCGCCACACGCCCGAGCGCACGACGGTCGTCGTGGGCCCTGTGTACGGCAGCAAAGGCCCCCAAGGCGACTACGACGCGGGCCTCGCGCCGCTCGCGTTCTTCCACAGGAAGGGCACGTCGAACTCGCAGGTCGTACTGCCGCTGTTCTTCCGCGTCGCACACGGCCACGACGCGACCACCGTCGTGCTGCCGTACGTGCACTCGCGGCACGCCGACACGGTCACCGACGCCGTCTTTCCGCTCGCGTTCGTGCAGCGCAGGCCGGGGGAGACCACCGTCGGCTCGCTCATCGGCGGGTATCACAGCAAGGATGGCCGCGCGACCGGGGTGTTCGGTCCGTACATCTATCACTCCGACGCGAACGCGCACTCGTCGACGCACGTCCTGTTCCCGCTCGCGTTCGTACACACGTCCGCGGAGAGCAGCCTCGCCGCGGTGTTTCCGCTGTTCTGGACCGTCCGCAACGGCACGCAGCGCGACACGCTGCTGCTCCCGCTCATCTGGCACCGCCGCGGCGGCCACACCGACGTCGACGCGTTCTTGCCGCTGTTCGTGCGCGCGAAGAACGAGCACTCCACCACTTGGCTGTTCGGTCCCGTCTACGCGCGGCACGTGCGTGACGGCTGGACGCAGTTCGGGCTGCCCGGCCTGTTCTCGTTCGGCCAGAAGCACGAGGGCGACAAGGTGAGCCGCTTCATCGGTGGGCCGGCGTTCTTCTACCAGCGCGACGACTTCGCCGGCATCCGTCGCCTCATCGTCGGCCCGCTCTACGTCACGCGTCGCCCCGACGGCTACACGAGCGGACTCGTCCCGCTCGTCTTCGCGTGGCGTCGCGGCACGACGAGCTACGCGGTCACGCCGTTCTACTATCACCAGGCCGATCACGCGACGGGCCTCGACGTCAACGTCGTCGGTCCCCTCTACTGGGGCCACAGCGGCGGTCAGCTGCACCTCGGGCTCGCGCCGCTCTTCTTCGGCCAGTACGGCCAGGGTCGCAGCAAGACGGTCGTGTTCCCGCTGCTCTACTTCTCGAAGCGGAAGACAGGTTCGACGTTGCTCACGCCGCTCGGTGGTTACGCGAGCTACGAGGGCGGGTACAAGGCGCTCATCGGACCGCTGTTCGTGCGCCGTGATCGCGACTACTCGTCGACGTACCTCTTCCCGATCATCTATCACGGTGTCAACAAATCGACCGGCTCCACGACGACCGTCGCGTTCCCGCTCTACTTCAGCCGCGAGAACAAGATCGACGGCAAGCGCATCCAGGCGTTCACGCCGCTCGTGTGGCGCTACCGCTCGGTGGAGCGCACGATCACGCTCGGCCTGCCGTTGGTGTTCGACGCCAACGTGCACGGCGAGTCACGCTCGACTGGCGTGCTGCCCTTCTTCATCCGGCACCACTCCGAGATCTCGAAGTCGACGTGGTGGACCGTCCCACCGCTGCTCATGTGGGGACGCACGCGACACCCCGAGGGCGAGCCCGTCGCACACGACTTCGTCGTCTTCCCGCTCGTGTGGCGCTTCGGCGGCGTCGACAAGTCGAGCACCGTCGTCTTCCCGTTCTACTGGGGCTTCCGGCACGGCGAGTCGCGCACGCAGGTCATCTTCCCGCTCGGTGCACGCTGGACGCGTCCCGACGGCGATCGCACCGTCGTGCTGAACACGTACTACCGCAAGGGCAAGGGCGTCCGCGAAGGCTCGTGGAAGCTCAACGTCATCCCCTTCTTCGACATCGGGCACCCGCGCACCGGCGACCTCGAGTGGAACGTGCTCGAGGGCCTCTTCGGCTACTCGCGCCTCGGTCGCAACCGCACGCTCAAGCTCTTCTGGGTCATCCCCGTCCCACTCAAGCCCGTGCCCGACGGCAACATGTCGTTCATGAGCAACACGCCGCCGTCACAGCGTACGGAGTTCTGAGCGAGCAGCCTCGGGGCAGCTACGGCTGCTGCGGAAGCTCGATGACGAGGATCTGGTAACCGCCGGCAGAGGCCTCGACGCGCTCGCGGTGCGCGGTGCCCGTGCGACGGATGGTGACGACGACGTCCTTGCCGTGCGCCTTCGCGGAGACCTCACTCACGTCGGTGCCGAACGCCGCGACCTTGAGCGGTCGCGAGTTGTTGCGGAGGCTGATGGTGGTGCCGTGCAGCGTGACGAGCAGCGCGCCAGGCGTCTGCGTGACGGTGTAGTCGGGGGTTCCCGTCGTCTGCAGGAAGACCGTCGGCATGCCGTCGCGCACCTGGAAGCCCGGCCAGGTGAGGCGCTGAAAGCCCTTCTTCACCGGCCGCTTCGAGGCCCGAGGTGGCGTGCCCTGGCCGTCGAGCGATACGCCGGTGTAGGTCCCTTCGGTGTGCGAGCCTTGCACCGCGCCGGTCGGACGACGACGCTGGAGCTGGAGCGGCGAGTCGCCCAGGTAGCGTTCCTCGGTTGCTCCGCCCGTGCCGTGCGCGGCCGGCGGCGCGCTCGCGCCCTTGTCGAGCTCGTACGCGGGCGCCGGCGGATCCGTGAGCAGAGGCGCCTGCGTGTTCGGTGCAGCCTCGACCGGGGTCTCGCCGCTCGGCCGTGCCGGAGCCTGACGGTTCGGCGCGGCCTTCGTACGATCGCCGGGCTTCTCGTCGTCCTCGGACTGAGCGTGAGCAGTGGCAGCGAGCGAGAGGCCGAGCACGACGGAGAGGAGACGCATCGTTGCCGAGGATAGAGCCAGGTAAGCGGCCTGCCAAATTTAGGGGCGCGCGGCGGGATCCTGTGCGGCGATCGGGTCCACGTCCTCGCAGAGCAAGCGCGCGCGCACGGCACCAACGAGGAACAGCGAGCCCGCGACGACGCAGAGCGCGCCGTCGACACGCGCCTGCGCCACGGCCGCGAGTGGGTCCTCGCAGATCGTCACGCGTGGATGCGAGATCAGCGACGCGAGCGAGCTCGCCGTGCGCGCGCGCGGGCTCGGCGCCGTCGTCACGAAGACGCGCGCAACGAGCGGTAGGAGCGGCTCGAACAGCGCGCGTACATCCTTGTCCTCGACGACACCGATCACGAGATGGATCGCGCGGCCTGCCGCAAGCATCGGGAGCGCGGCCGCGAGCGCGCTTGCGCCGTCGGGGTTGTGCGCGCCATCGACGAGGACGTCGTCCGCTACCACCTCCATGCGTCCAGGCCAGCGCACGCTCGCGAGGCCGCGTGCGATCGCGTCACCACGCGGCGGCACCGGCATGCAGAGGACCGCCGCGCGCGCGACCGCCGCGTTGCCGCGCTGATGCTCACCGAGCAGCGCGCTGTCGATGCGTGCAAAGTCCTTATCGAGCCAGCGCGGCTTCGTACCGACGCGCGCCGCGACCTCCGCGATCGCGCGTCGCGCCTCCTCCGGTACCGCGCCGATCACCGCGGGCACCCCGGCCCGCAGGATGCCGGCCTTCTCACGCGCGATCGCATCGAGCGTCGTGCCGAGGACCTCCGTGTGCTCGAGCGCGATGCCCGTGATCACCGAGACCAGCGTGCGCGGAAGCACGTTGGTCGCATCCCACCGCCCGCCGAGGCCGACCTCGATGACAGCCACTTCGACACCAGCGCGCGCGAACGCGAGGAACGCCATCGCCGTCACGAGCTCGAAGAACGTGAGCCCGGGCCCCGCGGCGGTCACCTCGTCGAAGAGCGGCGCCACCGCGTCACGGTCGAGCTCGGCGCCACCCACCCGGATGCGCTCGGTGAAGCGCGCGAGGTGCGGCGACGTGTAGAGGCCCGTCCTGCGCCCGTCTGCACGCAGCACCGACTCGATCATCGCCGAGGTCGAGCCCTTGCCGTTCGAGCCGGCGACGTGGATCGCGTCGAACGCGCGCTGCGGGTCGCCGAGCTTCGCGAGCGCATCCGAGATCGCGTCGAGCCCAGGCCGCACGCCGAAGCGTCGCAGCGCGAACAGCCGCGCGAGCGTGCGCTCGTATGCAGACACGCTCAGGCGCTCGGCGCGAGGTGACCGATGAGCGTGGACAACCGCTGGCGCAGCTCCTTGCGACGCACGATGACGTCGACCATCCCGTGATCGAGCAAGAACTCCGAGCGCTGGAAGCCGGCGGGCAGGCGCTGCCGGATCGTCTGCTCGATGACGCGCGGTCCCGCGAAGCCGATGAGCGCCTCGGGCTCGGCGAGGATGACGTCGCCGAGCATCGCGAACGACGCCGCGACGCCGCCCGTCGTCGGGTGCAGCAGCACCGAGAAGTACGGCAGGCCGGCGGCCTTGAGGCGCGCGAGCGCGGCCGTCGTCTTGGCCATCTGCATCAGCGAGAGGATCCCCTCCTGCATGCGCGCGCCCCCCGACGCGCTGCACACGATGGCGGCGCAGCGGCTCGCCTCGGCGCGCTCGAAGAGGCGGGCGATCTTCTCGCCGACGACGGAGCCCATCGAGCCCCCCATGAACTCGAACGCAAACACGCCGACCTCGATGCGCCGACCGTCGAGGGTCGCCGAGCCGGCGCGAAAGGCGTCGTTGATGCCGGTCTTGCGCTGCGTGGCAACGAGCCTGTCGGCGTAGCGCTTTCCGTCCGTGAAGCCGAGCCGATCGAGCGGTTTGACGCCCAGATCCTTCTCGGTCCACGAGCCCTCGTCGACGAGGAGCTGGATGCGCGCCTCGGTGGGCATCGCGAAGTGATGATCGCAGCGCGGACAGCAGTACAGCGCCTCGCGCACGCGCTCGCTCTCGAGCGTGGCACCGCACGCGTCGCACATCTGGAACAGGCCCGAGGGGATGCTGATCTTCTCGGACTGCGCAGGTTGCTGCTTCTTCTGTTTGGTTCGTGACCACCAGGCCATGTCGTCAGCCGCCGAAGCGCTCCTTCAACTCCAAGAACTCGAGAAACTCGCCGAGCCGTTGCGACTCGTGCACGAACAGCGACGCACCCTCGCGCCAGACGAGGCGCGCCCGTTCGAGGCGCTCGAGGCTGAGCTGCACCTCGTCGAGCGGCAGGTTGCAGAGGCCCGACAGCTCGTCGTCGGAGATGTCGAGGCGCGTACCCGGACCGTCTTGCACCCCGCTCGTCTCCGCGAGGAGCCGGAGCTGCCGCACGACGCGGTGGTTCCCATCACGCACGAGCAGCACCTCCACCTGCGCGTTCGCGTGCTGAAGGCGCGTGGCGAGGCGTTTGATGAGGCGCATCGCGATCTCCGCGTTGCCGCGCACGAGCGCCTCGAACATCTGCGCATCGAGGACGAGCAGCGTCGAGTCCTCCATCACCGTGGCGGTCGCCGAGCGTGCGCGATCGTTGATGATGGCGAGCTCGCCGAAGAACTCGCCGGGCGGCAGCGTGGCGAGGTGCTGGGCCACGCCACGGACCATGCGGGAGAGGCGCACGCGACCGGACTGGATCACGTACATCTCGTCACCGAGATCGCCTTCGTCGAAGAGCACGGTGCCCGCGGGAAAGTCGCGAGCGTAGCGCGTGAGCGGGGCGTCGCTGTCCATGGGGGCCGGACCCTAGCAGAAAATCGTGCACGTGCGACTACCGCGAGAGCTGCGCGAGCGCTCGACGGGTCGCCGGCGCCACGTCGATCGGCAGCACGCCGAGGTGCGCACGCAGCAGCGCAACATCGCTTGCCTCATCGACGTCGTACCAGAAGTCGACGAGCGACACCGAGCGCCCCTCGAGGCGAGCCAGCGTCTCACCGAGCACCGCGGGCGTCGACCACGGCATGTCGCACAAAAGCTCGGGGATCGAGCGACGCGCACCGATGAGCCAGTAACCGCCATCGACACCGGGGCCGATCACGACCTCGTGCGTTTCGAGCTCCGCGAACGCGCGCACGATCTGCGAGGCCGCGAGCGTCGGCGCGTCGGAGCCGATGATGCACACGGGGCCGGTGGCGACGTACGCATCCACGAGCGCGCCGATGCGTGCGCCGAGGTCTCCGGCGGGCTGCGGCACGAACGCGCTGCGCGTCCACCCGTGTCCCGCGACGGCGACGACGACCTCTGCGCCGCACGCGCTCGCCACCTCGTTCGCGATCGCGAGCGTGTCGTCGAGGAACGCCTCGTACAGCAGGAGTGCGGCGTCGTCTCCCATTGCGGTCGCGAGCCGGGTCTTGACGCAGCCGCGCTCCGGCACGCGCGCGAACACGACGAGCGTGCTCATCGCGCGGTGGAGTGACGGATGATCGTGTACAGCACCTTCGAGGAGGCGACCGCGCGCTCGCGCAGCGTCGACACCGGCCGTGGTGCGCTGCGCCGACGGTGCACCGGCACCTCGGCCACGCGCAGCCCGCTCTTGACGGCCTTGACCTGCATCTCGACGTTGTAGCCCGGGCCATCGTCGCTCATGCCGAGCGACACGAGCGCGGGCAGACGGATCGCGCGGAAGCCACCGAGGTCGGTGTAGCGCTGGCCGTAGATCGCGCGGATGAGGCCTATTGCGACCTCGCGACCGACACGGTCACGCAGGCCCTTTGGTGCGTCGTCTTCTCCCAGCGCGCGCGAACCGATGACGAGGTCCAGCCCCTGGCGCTCGATCGGACGCACGAGCGCGTCGACCTCGGCGGGATCATCGGAGCCGCCTCCGTGCATGAAGACCACGACATCGGGTAGCGAGCCCCTACCGATGATGTGCGCGACCCCGCAGCGACACGCGGCGCCGTAGCCGCGGCGGCTCTCTCCGAGCGTGATCGCTCCATGATCTCCGGCGACGCGCGCAGCCGAACCGCCCGGGCGATCGACGACGTACACGTGCCGCACGTGCTGCGTGGCGAGGCCTGCGAGCACATCGGTGATGCTGGCCGCGGTGTCGAACGCAGCGACGACGACGTCGACGGCGAGCATCAGTGACCTGGCCTCAGCGTCTGCCACAGCATGACCGCGCTCTCGAAGAGGATCAAAAGGACGACCGCCCACTCGAGCGCGAGCGTGTGGCGCTGGCGCGCGAGGTCGACGAGCACGACGAGGTTCTCCTGGAAGAGGCGCAGCTTCGCCTCGAGGTTGCGGTACCGGTCGTCGAGCTCGAGGAGGTGACGCATGCCGATCCACAGCCGATCGAGCTGCTCGTTCTCCCAGGTCTCGTCGGGCTTGTCGAAGAGCGCGAGCGTGGAGATGACGTCGTTGCGTAGCGCGATGCAGACACCGATGAACTGCGTGAGCTTGCCAACGGACTCCGAGCGCTTGCCCGTGCGCAGGCGATCGACGATGCGATCGAACTGCGTCTCGATCTGATCGACGTCATTTGCGTAATAGTCCATCGCCACCGACTGCGCGACGACCTCCGCGACGACATCGAGGACAGGCACGGTCAGCGCGCGCACGACGACGCGATCGAACCGCACCTCGGGCTGCGCGACGTCGCGGACCTCGATGAGGAACGTCTCCGTGATGGGCGGATTGGGCTCGGGCGGCAGGACCTTGAGCAGGCGCTCGATGGTGCGGCGGCGCAGCTCGTCGTCGATGCCCACGAACACGACGGCGCCGAAGTCGAACGCGAGCGCGTAGCGCTCCTCGCCGAGCCCGACGAGCAGGCGGTCCTTCTCGATCTGGGCCGGCCCCAGATCGGCGAACGCGGTGACGAGGTCGCGCAGGCGGAACGTCGCCGCGAAGCCGTACGCGAAGATGGGCACCGTGTGCGGCGAGGGAGATGATGGGTGCTCGAGGGCGGTCATGATCAGCGCGGCGGAAGCGTGACCTCGAGTGAGCCGGACACCAGCCACTCGCCGCCGATCGGGTAGCTGGGTTGCCACGGCAGGATGCCGCGATACAGCGTGGCATCGAGGCGCCGCATCGCCATCAGCGACGAGCGCCGGTGCCGCAGTAGCACGACCGAGCCGGGGCGCACGCGCGTGCCGTTCATGAAGCCGAGCAGCGCGCCGCGGAACATCGCTGGCGCGAGGCTGTCGTCGTCGATGCGCACGGTGAAGGCCTTCGACGCGGCTGCGCGCTCGACGTCGCCGCCGAAGCGCTCGCCGCTCGCGCCCTCGAAGCGCAGCAGCGGCGCACCGAAGAGAGCGCGCTCGAGCTCCGCGAGCGTGAGGCCGAGCGGGAAGCGCTCCTCTCTCGGACGAAGGCCAGGGAGATCCTCCAGGGACACGCCGAGCACGCGCGCGAGCACGACCACCTGGTCGTAGGTGATGGAGGTCGGGACGGCCTCGTCCTCGTAGCGTACGAGCTCGGCCGTGGAGATGCCCGACAGCCGCGC
>JBDTCO010000218.1:0-15293 GCA_039923495.1 Polyangia bacterium | reverse complement strand
GCGACTGCTGCAGCCTGTCGTGCAACAGCAACGGCTTCTGCGACTGAGCCGGTCGCGTGTGAGGCACGCGACCATGAGAACCCATGGCTCGAGGCCGCGGGCGTCCATGGGGGACGCCTCGCGGAGGCTGGCGAAGAAGCCTGGAGCCTAGGCGCCGATGCGGCGGATGACCGCGTCGGTGAAGACCTTCGTGTCGGCCTGGCCGCCGAGGTCGCGCGTGCGCTCGGCGGGGCTGGCGAGCGTGTCGTACGTGGCGCGGCGGATGCGCGCGGCGGCGTCACGCTGCCCGATGTGATCGAGCATCGTGCAGCCGGCGAGCAGCATCGCCGTCGGGTTCGCGAAGCCCTTGCCGGCGATGTCGGGCGCCGTGCCGTGGACCGCCTCGAAGATCGACATGTCCTTGCCGAGGTTGGCGCCGGGCGCGACGCCGAGGCCACCGATGAGGCCCGAGCACAGGTCGGAGAGGATGTCGCCGAACAGGTTCATCGTCACGATGACGTCGAACTTCGTCGGGTCCTTCACGAGGTTCATCGCGCACGCGTCGACGATCATGTCGTCGAAGTAGATGTCGTGATACTCCTTCGCCACCTCCTTGCCCACGTCGAGGAACAGCCCGTTCGAGTACTTGAGGATGTTCGCTTTGTGAACGAGCGTGACCTTCTTGCGGCCCTCGTTGCGCGCGTACTCGAACGCCCAGCGGATGATGCGCTCCGAGCCGAAGCGCGTGATGACGGCGATGGACTCCGCGGCGGTGCGACCAGGGCCGACGTAGTGCTCGATGCCGGCGTAGATATCTTCCGTGTTCTCGCGGACGACGATGATGTCGACGTTCTCGTAGCGCGCCGGCACGCCCGGGATGGTGCGCGCGGGACGAAGGTTGGCGTAGAGGTCGAAGCGCTGGCGCAGCGCCACGTTCACCGATCGGAAGCCCTCGCCCTTGGGCGTGGCGAGCGGGCCCTTGAGCGCGATCCGCGTGCGCTCGATCGACGCGATGGTGCGCTGTGGGAGCGGGTCTTTCTCGAGCTCCACGCCTTCGAGCCCGGCCGGCTGTACGTCGAAGTCGAGCAAGGCACCACCCGCTTCGAGGATGCGCACCGTCGCATCGCTGATCTCCGGACCGATGCCATCACCACGGATGAGGGTCACTTCACGCTTCGTCGTCATACGTTGATCTCGAGCTCCTTGAGCTTGTTGTAAAACGATGCGCGGCTGATGCCCAGCCTTCGTGCAGCACGAGTTGGACTTCCCGACTCGGCGCGCAATGCGGCCACGATGGCACGCTTCTCGACGGCCTGCGCGACCTCGAGCAGCTGATCCTTGAGCGGCTTTTCCAGCGACGGGGCCGGCAGCGCCTCGGCCGAGGACGACACCACGTCCAGGGAGCCAGGCACGCCCATGTGGCCGAGCGGCGGGAGATCTCTCTCGTGGATGAGCTTGCCGTCGGACAGGATGGCCGCGCGCTCGATGACGTTCTCGAGCTCGCGGATGTTGCCGGGCCACGGGTACACCGCAAGCCGACGCAGCACCTCGGGGGTGACGTCGACGGGCCGCGGTCCGGCCGACTTGCGACGACGCAGGCAGTGCGCCACGAGCGCCGGGATGTCGCCGACGCGCTCGCGCAGAGGAGGAAGCTCGATGGGCACGACCGCGAGGCGATAGAAGAGATCCTCGCGGAAGCGGCCGCTCTTGACGAGCGCGCGCAGATCCTTGTTCGTGGCCGCGACGATGCGCACGTCGATCTTCACGAAGGTGTCGCCACCGACGGGCTTGAGCTCGCGCTCCTGCAGCACGCGCAGCAGCTTGTTCTGTACCTCGGGTGCGATGTCGCCGATCTCGTCCAGGAACAGCGTGCCGCCTTGCGCCTCGCGAAACAGACCGAGCCGTGCGCGGTCCGCGCCCGTGAACGCGCCGCGCTCGTGACCGAACAGCTCGGACTCGAGCAGCGTGGGCGCGAGCGCCGAGCAGTCGAACGCCACGAAGGGCTGATCTCGGCGGAGGCTCTGGCGGTGCGTGACGCGCGCGAGCAGCTCCTTGCCGGTCCCCGACTCGCCGAGCACGAGCACGCTCGCGTCCGACGGCGCGACACGATCGATGAGCGCCATCACCTCGCGCATCTTCGGCGAGTCACCGACGGGTCTGTCGACCCCGCGGGCCTGCGCGAGCTCGCCACGCAGACGCTGCACCTCGCGGCTCATGCGCCCGTGCTCGATGGCGCGCTTGACGGCCGTCCGCAGCTCCTCGGCCGACGCCATCTTGCGCAGGTAGTCGAACGCGCCCTCGCGCATCGCGCCGACCGCCGTCTCCACGCTCGCCTGTCCTGTGAGCACGATGAACGGGACCTCGTGGCCACGCGCACGCGCCGTGCGGAGCAGCTCGATGCCATCCGGACCGGGTGGCATGTTGAGATCCGTCAGCACGACGTCGTACGCGACGGCTTCGAGCCGGTGGAGCGCGTCGTCCGCCCCCTTCGCGACATCTACCGTATGGGACTTCTCGAGCAGCGCTGCGAGCAGGCGCGGGAATGCCTCTTCGTCGTCGACTACCAGGACGCGGCTCACGCCCTCGGGGTATCACGCGGAGCGACTGTCCGTCCAGACAGACACCTTTTGTCCATTTTCTTGGACGCTCTGCGGCGTGGAGTCCTTCTCATTCGCTCACTTACACCTGGCACCGACCATGCTCAGACGACCGACATGGCAACGATAGCAAAGCGTCCCCCCGAGACTGTTCGCTTCACCGCCAAAGAGCGTGAGTTCGTGTTCGGTGTTGCGATGAAATACATGAAGGACGAGGAGCGCGCGAGCGACGTGGCGCAGGACGCCATGATGCTCGCGTACCGTCACCGCGACAGCTTCCGCGGCGACTCCCGCTTCACGACGTGGCTCTACCGCATCGCGGCCACCACGGCGCTCATGCACCTGCGCAAGGATCGCCGCGTCGGCGTCATGCAGAGCCTGTCGGACGACGAGTCGTCGAGCATCGACCCGGGTGATCCGCACTCGTCACCGGAAGAGGTCTCCGGCGCGACCGAGGCCGTGCGCCTCGCCGAGACGCACCTCGCCGACATGGGCGACAAGTACGGCCAGATCTTCAACATGCGGTTCATCGACGGCTACTCCGAGACGGAGATCGCCACCCGCCTCAAGCTCCACGTGGCGACGGTGAAGACCCGCGCCTACCGCGCCCGCGCTTACGTGCGCGAGCAGCTCACGCGTCACCTCGCGACGGCACCCGTCGCCTACGCCGCCTAGATCACGGCTGCCACTTCCGCCGTTTCTTTTCGTCCTCCGGCGGCGGGAGGGTCCCGAGGAAGATGAGGTGTGTGGGCGAGCCCTTCGCGTTGCGCCCGCGCACCTTCTTCGTCTCGGAGAGGAAGCCGTTCTTCGTGAGCCGCTTCTCGAAGGCCGGATCCTCGTCGGTGGACCAGACCGCGAGCGTCCCACCTGGCCTGAGCGCCCTCTTCATCACCTGCAGCCCATCGTCGCGATACAGCCAGCCGTTCTCGGGCAGCGTGAACGCGCTTGGAGAGTTGTCGACGTCCAGCAGCACCGCATCGAACGCGGCCGTGCTCTTCTGGATGAGGACAGCGATGTCGCCGAGCTCGACGCGCGCGCGCTTGTCGTCGAGTGGACGTCCCGCGAGGTGTGCGATGTGCGTCTGGTTCCACTCGAGCACGGACGGCATCAACTCGGCGACGACGACCTCTGCGTTCGGCGGGAGCACGTCGAGCGTCGCGCGCAGCGTGTAGCCCATGCCCAGGCCACCGATGAGCACGCGCGGTCGCTCGAGGGTCTTGGCGAGCTTGCAGCCGAGCGTCGCGAGCAGGTCCTCCGAGTGGTGAAGGCGGCTCAGCATCAGCACCTTGCGCTCGACGAGGATCGCGTACTCCGTGTCGCGCTGCGACAGCGAGAACTTGGCGCCACGCTGTGTCTTCGACGACGCGATCTCTACCCAGGGCTTCACGCGCCCGACACTAGCTCAACGGGTGACGGTGGCCCAGAGCTCGTTCCGACGGAGCGCCGGCAGGGTCATCGGCGCGTCGTAGGCGGCGAACGCAGGACGGCCGATCATCGTCATGCCCGCGTGCAGCACCAGTGCCTCGAGCGTGTCCGCGTGGCGCTGGACGTTCGCCTTCGTGAACCGCCCCGAAAAGCGCAGCACCGCGACGCGACGACCGTGCACATGGCGGACGGTGATGGCCGCGTTGTTCGCCGCCGGCGCCTCGCGCTCGCCGAGCGGCAGCACGAACGCGACGTCGAAGCCTCCGTCCGTGCGCGGCGTCGTGAGGACCGGCTCCCCCATCCGGAAGCGCTGCCGGCGCGCGTTCTTGCCCGAGATGTAGCCGTGCAGCTGCGGGAAGCCCTCGTCGAGCGCGCGCGCGAACGAGGTCTTCATCGTGATGACCGCTTCGTCGTGCGCAGGATAGTCGCGCAGCTCGAGGAGGCCCGGCCCGGGCAGCGCGCGGTGTGCAAGCTCGTTGCCGAAGTGGCGCGCGAGCTGTGTCCTCGCGACGCCGAGCCCGAGGGCCACCCCGACTGCGGCGATCACGCCACTGCGTGGCTTTTTGGCGAGGCGCAGCGCGAGGTACGTGGCGGCTGGAGCGAGCACCAGCGCACTCCAGAACGCGACGTTGCGAGCCCTCATGGGCGGCTGCTGCACCGTCGGTGGGAGGCTGACGAGCGCGCTCCGCTTGTGGACGATGGGGACCTCGGCGGGCTGCGCTCCTGCGGACATACGCTGCGGAGACTGCAACGCCTGGACCGTCGCGTTTTTTGTGGTGTGGCCGTCCGTCGCTACAATCGTCGGATGCTCGACAAGAGGTTCCTCATCGATCAGCTCGCGACTCGTCTGCGCGACTCGGCCGAGCTCGCGCGTCGTGAGGGCGAGGAGGCGCGCGAGGCCGCGAAGAGCATGCAGACCGAGGCCGAGAAGAAGGAAGACGGGCGGGCCTTCCTCGAGCTCGGCAGCCTCGCGACCGGCCAGGAGCGACGGGCGCGCGAGGTGACGGACGCGCTGCGCGCGCTCGCGCAGTTCCACAACCGTGGGCTCCCGAAGCTGGGGCGCAAGAGCCCCGTCGAGCTGGGCGCGATCGTCGATGTCTCCGTCGAGAGCGCGCGCGGCACCGAGGAGCGGACGTACTTTCTTTTGCCGGTCGGTGCCGGGACCGAGCTCACCGGCCCCGACGGCGATGGCTTCCTCTCGGTCATCACGCCCGCATCTCCCGTCGGGCGCGCGCTCCTCGGCAAGCGCGCCGGCGACTCCGTCGACGTGACGATCGGCGGCGAGGCCCGCGAGTGGACCCTCGTGGAGGTCAGTTGACCGCCGTAGGCCTCGACTTCGGCACCAGCAACAGCGCCATCGCGCTCCCCTCCGGCGAGGTCATCGCGCTCGACGGAACCTCGCGCATGTTTCGCTCCGTGCTCTTCTTCCCCGAGGACAGCCGCGAGACCTTCGCCGGCAAGGCCGCGATCGACGAGTACCTCGCGCGCTCGAACGGCCGCTTCATCCAGTCGGTGAAGAGCTGGCTGCCGAGCGCGACGTTCAACTCCACCGTCATCCGCGGTCGTCCGATGCGGCTCGACGAGCTCGTCGCGCTCCTTTTGCGGCGCATCCGCGAGATCGCCGAGCACAAGACCGGCGGCCCGATCGACCGCGTCGTCCTCGGCCGACCCGCGCGCTTCTCGCTCGACGCCGAGCGCGACGCGGCCGCCGAGGCGCGCCTCGTGGACGCCGCGAAGCTCGCCGGCTACACCGACATCTCTCTCCTCATCGAACCGATCGCAGCCGCGCTCGCATACGAGGCCACGCTCACGAAGGACGAGCTGGTCCTCGTCGCCGACTTCGGCGCCGGAACCTCCGATCTCACGCTCATGCGCGTGGGTCCGACCCGGCGCCGCGGCGGGGATCGTCGCGGTGACGTGGTGGCCTCGGGCGGCGTCCCCATCGGCGGCGATCGCTTCGACGCCGAGATCATGCGTCACAAGCTCTTGCCGAAGTTCGGCGCCGGCTCGACCTACGAGGTGATGGGCAAGCGCATGACGATGCCGATGGCCATCCTCGGAAAGCTCTGTGCGTGGCACGAGATGTCGTTCATCAAGGAGAAGTCCACGATGCAGCTCCTCGAGCAGATGCTGCACACGAGTGACAACGTGCGCGCGATCGAGGCGCTCGTGGACCTCGTCGAGGAGAACCTCGGCTTCCGGCTGTTCCGCGCCATCGAGGCGGCGAAGATCGAGCTCTCGACGAAGTCATCGACGCGCATCGCGTTCGACGAGGCGCACGTGGTGCTCGACGAGCAGCTCACGCGCACGGAGTTCGACCGCTTCTGCCAGCCGCTCCTCGGCACGCTCGATGACGCGGTGGCCGATCTGCTCGGACGCGCGGATCAGGCCGCCGATGGCGTCGATGCCGTGTTCCTCACCGGCGGCTCATCGCAGATCCCATCGGTGCAGATGCTCTTCGAGCAGCGCTTCGGCAAGGACAAGCTCCGCTCCGCCGACGCGTTCGCCAGCGTCGCGGAGGGCCTCGGTCGCGCTACGGGATGACGTCCTCGAAGCGCGAGACGCGACGGCCGTGGTCGCTCGTGCCGTAGCCCCAGTCGCAGAAGACGAACTCGACCTGGGCTCGACGCGCGGTCTCGGCGTCGACCTGCGAGTCGCCGATGTACAGCGGGCGCTTCGCGTCCTTGCAGAGGTGCAAGAGCGACGTGGGATCCGGCTTGCGTGGGTAGCCGTCGCCGTCGCCGATCACCATCGCGAACCCACGCAGGCCCGCGCCCTCGAGGATGACGCGCGCCTCGTGACCGCGCTTGTTGGTGAGCACCGCGATCGGCGCCGTGATGCGCGCGAGCGTCTCGACGACACCGGGATACGGTCGCGTGTCGATGACCAGCGCCTGCCGATAGTGGTGCCGGTACCGCTCGACGAGCGCGTCGAGACCCTCGTGGGTCCGCGGCCAGCTCGCAGCCTTGCCGACGAGCTCTCGCGCACCTTCACCGAGGAAGCTGCGCACCTCGGCTCCCGTGCGCACCGGACGCCCCACCTCCACCAGCGCGGCGTTCAGCGCTCGCGTGATGTCCGGCAGCGTGTGCAGCAGCGTGCCGTCGAGATCGAAGACGTAGAGATCGTGATCCATGGCCATGAGCCTGTCGAAGAAGGGATCGCTCGCACGACCGCACCGTCGCGGCAAGCGGCGCGATCGTCGGAAGACCGCGGTGCGTCCGACGATCGCGATGGGGGCCTTGTTACTTGCCCGCCTTCTTTTCCTTCTTCTTCTTCTGCTTCTCCGCCGTCGAGAGCTTCGGCTTGTTCTTGGAGTCGGTCTTTACCTGTCCCTTGGCCATGCTGATCCTCCTGACCTCGACTGTGCGGTCTTCTGCGTCGCGGAGCAAATCCGCGAGCGGCCGTGGGAGTCGCCACAGGATCATCGGGCACACGATGCCGGCCGCTGTCGCTCTCGGTGCCCATCGACGTCGGGTACGGCAACTCGACTCGCCGAGGAACGTGCCGCTCGCATCGCCTCGCTCGCACCGTCGGGGCCGTGCTATTTTTCGCGGCATGGAGCGGTCGGTCATCGTTCAGACCCACGTGCAGTTCGTCGAGCACGTCGACAGGGTTCGCACCGGCACGCGCCTCGCGACCGTCTCGCGACTCGGCATCGACATCCAGAACGCGGAGGCGAGCTGATGCGCCTCGTCGCGGTCGCGCTGCTCCTGTCGGCGTGCGGCGCGCACCACGACAGCTTCGACCTCGGCGTCGCTGATCTGTCGGTCGGCGACCAGGCCTCCATCACGTGCGCGAGCATCGGCTTCGACCAGGCGCCGCTCGTCAGCTCCACCTTCATCGCCGGGGACGCGCCCACGCTGTCGGGCGGCACGCTCCTCGATGGGACCTACGTGCTCTCGTCGTACACGTACTACGGGCAGGACCTCGACCTCATGCCCGCCACCACCCAGGCGCGCGGTCAGTTCCGCGTCACCGCTCCGACGTGGGCCGGCGCGATCGAGCTCGACGGCATCCAGACGGTGAGTGCCGGCTTCATCAAGGTCGTCGGCAACCAGCTCGTGCTCTCCAACTGCGCCGAGAAGTTCCCGCGGAACACGACGTTCGCCGCGACGTCGACGACGCTCACGCAGCTCGGCGCACCGACCACGACGGCGCAGGCCGTGGTGGGGTTCACGAAGCAGTAGGTCAGTCGGTGGTGACGCGCGTCCAGCACTGACCGTCGGAGTCGTTGGTCATCTGCTCCTGCGAGCCGTCGAAGGTGAACGACAGCGCGTTGCCACCATCGGCGTGCGTCGTGAACGTGACGTCGAGGTGGTCCTTCGAGAGCAGATACGTACCCGCGTTCGCCTCGTCGGTGAGCAGCACGAACGCGGTGCCATCGGCGCTGAACGTCGCGTTCTGCGAGCAGTTGGCAGGCGGTGCCGCGTCGCAGCCGGGGATCGCATGTGAGTACGTCGTGTCCGTGTCGAAGTGGGTCGACGTGACGGGCGCCGAGCAGGCGGAGAGCGCGAGGGCGAGGAGGCAGCGTTTCATGACCCTGCCAAGAGCAAGTGCGATGCCGGATGCGCGGTGCGTGCTTTCGCGGAGCTGCGTCACGACGACTCACGAAAATTCGTCGTCAGCGCCCGAGCAGCCTCAGCAATCGGTAGGCCGTCGTGAGCTTGTAGTAGTTGAGCTCGTGCAGCGCGATGAGCACCGGATGTTTGCCGTCGGCGACGCGGCGTGCGGCGTCGGCCTCCTCGCGGAAGCTGCGATGGAAATTCGATGACGTCTTCGCTTCCGCGTGGACGCGGAAGCTCGCCACCTCGCGATCGAGGAAGTACGGGCGCGCGCGCTCGGCCATGCGCAGGAACAGGTGGTAGTCGAACGCGTTGTGCATCGCCTCGTCGATGGGCCCGACGGCCTCGAGCAGCGACCGCCGAAAGAACACCGTTGGCTGGTTCACGAAGTTCTCGATCATGAGCCGCTCGTACCGATAGCGGCGCATCCAGAACTCCTTGTAGCGCGTGACCCCGCGACGGATCTCGAGGCCGTCGCGATCGACGATGGGGCACCGACCATAGAGCCACTGCACGTCCGGGTTCTCCGCGAACACGCGGCCGACCTCGAGCAGCGCGCCCTGCGCGTAGAAGTCGTCGGAGTTGATCCAGCCGACGACGTCGCCGCTCGTGCGCGCAAAGCCCGCGTTGAGCGCCGCGGCCTGGCCGCCGTCGCGCTCCGAGACCCACGCGAGCTCGGGGTGACGTGCCTGCCAGCGCTCGAGTGCCTCCACGGTGCCGTCGGTGGACCCGCCGTCCATCACCACGTACTCGAGCGCGGGATAGCCCTGCTCGAGCACAGACGCGAGCGTCTGGTCGATGAACTCCGCGTGGTTGTACGAAGGGGTGACGATGGACAGCGACGGGAGCTTCACGCGACGCGATCCGACTCGCGCTCGAGCTGCTCCTTCACGATGGCGAGCTCCTGCGTGAGCGTGACCGTGCGCTGATGCACCTTCGACAGCGTCACGAGCGCGCGCAGGTGCAGGAGCGAGAGCAGACAGATCGCCACCGCGAAGAAGAAGTTGGACAGCAGCGTGAAGCCCATCGCGTGCGCGAGTCGCTGGCTCAGCGACGGGAACACGGCCATCAGGCCGAGCACTGCGAGGAAGCCCATGTACGACAGGCTGCCCTGCAGCATGAGCCGCTCTCGGAGCACGAGCCTGAGCAGCACGCCCACGACGACGAGGCAGACGAGCGCGAAGATCCAGTACTGGTTGAGCTCGGTCACGACGGGGACCTCTCGAGGTTGCGCACGTAGGCGAGCACGACGGCGACGGTGACCTTCACCATGTAGTAGACCGCATCGAAGGGCCCGATGCTCGACGTGCCGCCGAGTCGCTCGCGCATGCGCACCGGCACCTCGCGATGGGTGAGCCCGACGGCCGCGGCCACCGCGATCGCCTCGGGCTCCGGGAAATCGTACGGATAGGTCTCGTCGAAGAGCGCGAGCGCACGCCGCCCGTACACGCGGAAGCCCGAGGTGGGATCCGTCACCCGGGTGCGCGCCACGACGCGCAGCACGAGCCTCAGCCAGCCGATGCCGACGCGGCGGACGAGGGTCGAACGAAAGTTCTCTTCGGAGGTGTCGCCGGACAGGAAGCGCGAGCCGATGAGCAGATCGGGCGCGTCCTCGGCGCGCATCGTGGCGAGGAGGCTCGCGAGCTCGCCGGGTGGGTGCTGCCCGTCGCCGTCGAGCTGCACCGCACACGCGAAGCCCTCGCGATACGCCACGTGCAGGCCCGACTGCACCGCTCCGCCGATGCCGAGGTTGGCGCACAGGCGCAGCACGCGCGCCCCACCCTCCTTCGCGATGCGGCGCGTCGCATCACGCGAGCCATCGTCGACGACCAGCAGCGACAGCTCGTCCTCGCTGCTCTCGCACGCATGCCTCAGCTCGAGGAGCAGGCGGCCGAGCGCCTCCTCCTCGTTGAACGCTGGAATGACCACGAGCACACGCATGAAAACCGGCACACGGTACCAGCTCGGGCGGGCCGCCAAATATTTTTGGCGATGATGGGTGTCATCTGATATCCTCAACTAGTGATGGATTGCTCGTCGCACAGCAACAACAGTGATGCGGCACGCGGCGGTCGTACCCGCCGCCCCGGCGCTCTCCGCCTCTCGACGACGTGGCAGTCCGCTCGCCTGAGGCTGGAGCTCTGGCCGAGCCGGCTATACGCGCTCCCCGTCGCGCTGTTCACGTTCCTGTGGCTGCGCTTCCTGTGGCGCTGGTACGCGCTGGTGCTGCTCTCGGGTCATGACAGCTCGCGCGGCTTCCTGTTCCTCTTCGGACTGCCGTTCCTGCTCGCGGGCATAAGCCTCATCGGCACGAGCGTGCGGCTCGTGATGGGGCGCACGGTCGTCCTGCTCGACTCGCTCCGGCTGTCAGTCGGCGAGCAGGCGCTGCTCGGTGCACGAGCCCCGGCGATGCTGCTCCCGACCGACCGCATCGTCGAGTTCGTCGCCGAGAGCTCCACCGGCCTGCCCGACGACGAGCGCGAGCTCGACTCCTGGCGTGTGCAGGTGCGGCTCGCGGGCGGCGAATCGCGCGCCTTGCCGCTCCCCGTGCGCACGCTCGTCGACGCAGAGCGAGTGACCCAGCACCTCAACCGCGCGCTCGACGCCGTCCGGCAGCCCACCGGCTACCGCGACGGGATCGCCTAGCTTCATCGGACGGCGGGTAGCCAGGCGCCGACGAGCAGCACGACGGCAATCACGGCCGCGAGCCACTGGCCCGCGTCGCCGACCTGCACCGGCTCCTGCGCACGCAGCGGACGCGCGCGCGTCACGACGAAGCCAATCAGCGCGCCCGCGACGAGCCCGAAGATGTGCGCGAGCAGATCGCTGCGCTCGCCCGCACCGAGCAGCACCAGCAGGCCGAGGCCGGCTGCGAGCGCGAGCCACGCGCGCTGCCTCTCGAGCCGGCTGCGGTAGCGCGCGACGAAGCCGAACACGGCGGTGAGACCGAGCGCGCCGAACGTCGCCGTCGAGAAGCCGATGGCGTGGTGGTGCGGATCGACGAGCACGGACGCGGCGTTGCCGAGGATGCCCGCGAGCACGGTGCAAAGGAGCGCGACGCCGGGGCCGACCCAGTCACCCGCGGCGCCGACGAAGATCATCGTCGCGAGCGCGTTACCCACGACGTGCGCGCCATCGGCGTGCAGCGTGAGCGCGGTGGACGTACGCCACAGCTCGCCCGCGCGCACCTTCACACCGTCGAGATCTCCGGCTCTGTACAGCGCGTCACGTCGCGCGGACGGGAGCGAGACGAGCCACGCGTGGAACGCCACGAGCCCGAGCGCCGCGGGGATCGCCGCGCGTCGGCCGCCGAGCAGCGCGGGCTGCACGACCGGATCTTGACGGTCCTGACCCATGCGGGACAGCTCCGTGCGCGCCCGCTCGGCCCACACCGCCAGGACGACGAGCTCTATCGCGTCACCGTCGGGCCGGAGGTCGAAAGGGATGCCGAGCGCGGACAGGAGCAGCGCCTCGCCCTCGAGCGCTTCTGCGTCGAGCGCGCGAGCCACCACGACCGGATCTTGTGCCGTCTCGTCGCTCACGGCGTCAGCTTGTGGCGGCATACCGCCCCGCGCAAGAGAGCGCTGACGAAACCCAGCCTCCAACAAGCGGCTTGGCGACGGCGACGCCCCGAGCTAGCTTCCCCGCCGTGCTCCGTGGGGTCGCGATCGCGCTCGTGCTCGGTGTGCCGCTCTTGGCGCACGCCGGAGGGCTGTCGACGCCCGAGCCCGACGCCGCAGCGCTCGGTCGCGCGGGCACCGCGGTGGCGCTTCCAGACGGGCCGTCTGCCGTCTACTACAACCCGGCTGGCATCACGCTCGGGCGCGGCCTCGGCATACAGGTCGGCGCGTCGCTCGCCGACGATCGCACGCGCGTCCACCTCGCGGGCGCGGCATCGGCGAGCTCCCGCACCGTCGATCTCGCCCCCTCGCTCTTCATCACGCAGCGCATCGGCGATCACTACGGCATCGGGCTCGGCGTGTACCGCGCGATGGCGCAGTCGCTCGAGTACCCGAGCACCTACGCGGGTCGCTTCCACGTACAGCGCGCGGACTTCGGCGGCACGACGATCGCACCAACGGTGGCTGCTCGCCCTGCGTCGTGGCTGTCCGTCGGCTTCGGCATCGCGGTGACGTTCGGGCAGGCCGACGTGCAACAGGCGCAGGGCGACGCGAGCTACGAGACGCTGCAGCGCGCGACGACCCACTCGGTCAGCCTCGGCGCCAGCGTCGGCCTGTGGGCGCGCCTGTATCGCCAGTATCTCCAGCTCGGCTTCTCGTATCGCTCGTCGACGGATCTCGACGGACGTGGCCGCATCACGGCGACGCCGGCCGACTCGAGCACGTCGCTCTCGGTCAAGGATACGCGCTCGACGCTCCCCTTCCCACACCAGCTCGCGTTCGCGCTCGGCAGCCGTCCGCACGCGGGCACGAGCCTGCAGTTCGAGACGCGCATCGCGCTGCTCCACGACCTGCGCGGCTTCACGTATCACGACACCGAGCAGCCACCCGCGACGCTGCTGTCGATCCCGCTCCATCTTTCCGCCGGCGTGCAGCTCCGGCTCGGCGCAGAGCAGCTGCTCTTGCACGATCACCTCGCGCTGCGCCTGGGTGTCGGCTACGACCTCGGCTCCGCGCGTCGCAACCTCGATCCGGCGTTCCCCGACGGCGATCGCGTCATCGTCTCCGCGGGCCTCGGCTACCACCGCAGCGACGTCGCGCTCGACGCCGGCTACCTCGTCTCGTTCTCGCCCGGCACCGCCGTCTACGACTCCGTGCGGCACATCGTCGGGCTCACGCTCTCGATTCGTGTCGGCGGCGTCGGCCCGAAGCTCAAGCGCTACAACGACTAGCGCTTCCTCCTGCTCGTCTCAGAGCCGGACGACGAGCTCGAGCCTCGCGCCCGAGAACGCCGGGAAGTCGCGGCAGATGCCCGAGATGCAGCGCAGGCCACCACGGTTGCCGCCGACGAAGACGCGGAGGCTCGAGGCGGTGGTGATGTTGTACTGGAGCGAGCCGTTGAAGAAGTTCTTCGTGCGATCGCCGCTCGGCTGGGTGGTCCACTCGTAGCCGAACGCGGCGACGACGTAGGGCGTCCACTTGATCGCGGCGTACGCGGTGCCCACCGTCCATGTCGGGTTGTAGGTGACGCCATTTTTGTCGACGGCCGTGATGATGTCTTCCTTGCGGATGTAGACGAAGCCCTGCGACTCGACGGACAGGCCGTGCGGGAGGTGCTGCGTGAAGTCCCACTCCACGTGGCCGATCTGCTGGTGCAGCTTGCCGGTCGAGCGATCCTGCTCGTAGCGAAACCCGCCCGACGGGAAGAAGTGCGAGCTCCCGCGATCCCAGCGGAACTCCGCGCCGCCGTATGGATCGTTGAAGCGCAGCGGCAGGTTCGGCTGCGACACGTCCTCGAAGTACGCCGTCGACACGAAGAGCTGCACCGAGGGGTTGATGCGATAGTCGAGCCGGGCGCGGATGCCGCCGACAGAGAAGATAGGAGCCTGCAGCTCGGTGACGATGCGCTCGGCGGTCGGCGGGTTGATGTACGCGATGGGCGCAAACTCGACGTAGCTCGACGGCACGCTCGAGTGCCACGGCTGGTAGTCGTTGTAGTACTTCGACTCGAGGAGCAACGTCGCATGGCCGAAGTAGCCGGTGAGCGCTGCGTACGCGGCGCCCGCGTTCTTGCGCACGTCCGCCACGCTCGTGAGCTGGCCCGCGCCTTCGGCGTACAGACCGAGCCAGCGCGTGAGCTTCGGCGCATCGATGGTGCCGCCGTACATCATGTAGAAGTCCTTGCGGACGGGCTGGACGGTGGCCTCGTTGTTGTGCTGGATCCCGCCGGTCGCGTGTACGCCGACGTTCACCTTGTCGGCGAAGCGATACTCGGTGCGGCCGCCGCCGATGAAGTCGTTCGGATCGGCCGCGAAGCGACCCGTGGCCTGATCGACGTTCTGGATGTTCGTGAAGCCAGCGACGAGCGTCATCGCGAACGCGCCGTCGCGGTACACGAACTTCGCGCCGCGCAGCGTGGTGTCGATGCCGAGCTCGTCGAGCTTGCGGATCGAGAGCACGAGGCCGCGACCGAACGAGACGTAGAAGTCGCCGAGCGTCGCCTCGACGTTGCGGCTCGTGTACTCGAGGGCGATCTTCTCGCCGTAAAAGGGCTTGTTGCAGTAGCGCGAGCGCAGCACGTACTCGGTGGTCGCCGGCGGACCGCACGCACCGGCCGGTCGGTCCATGTAGACGGCGGTGTCGAAGCGCGTCCACAGGCGGACATGCCGCCACTGCAGATCGATGTTGAGGCGGTTGACGAGATCGGCGAAGCGCAGCTGCTGCGTGGGTCGGCCCGACCTGTCGGTCTCGACGCGGAGGTCCGGTCCGATGTCACCGTGGTACGCGGTGACCATCGACTCGATGATGTTCATCGTGAAGTGCTCTTTGAAGAGCGTGAACTCGATCGCGTGCGCGGGCTGCGCCACGCCGAGCATCGCGACGAACGCCACGACGGCGACCAGCGTCGAGCGCGGCTTCATGCGAAGAACGTTCTAGTGCGGAGCGTCGAGCAGCGACTTGATGTCGTCTGCGACGAGCTTTTCGTCCCCGGCGTTGTAGCCGTTCCGGACGCGGGCGATCTGGCCCTTGCGATCGATGAGGATGGTGAGCGGCGCGACGTGCTTCGGGTTGTACACGCCGACGACCTTGGTCTCGTCGTCGAGGAGCAC
>JBDTCO010000217.1:0-11679 GCA_039923495.1 Polyangia bacterium | reverse complement strand
GCCACGCAGGAAGAACCCGTGCGCGATGAGCTCGGCCGCATCGTCAGCTCGCGCGGCGGGTGAATACGCGGCGAGCAACGCACAGGCCACGAGGCACACGCGCAAGAGCGTCATTGCCTTTGCAGCGCGCGGTCGACCCACGCGCGTCACTTTACCAGGGTCTCCTGGGACGCGGACGACATCTTTGGGGCCTCTCACCCCTCAGGGGAGCTTGCACGCCGGCCAAGCTGGCGAGCATGGCGCCAGAGTAAGGCTCCAAACGTAGCGGCATCCGTAGCGGTCTTCGTAGGGCAACAGCTCGACGGGCCAGCGACGGGAGTAGAGAACCCCAAAGCGGCCCTCGATATCCTCCTAATCTCCTCCTCGGAGGCGATCCCCAGATACACGAAGGGCCCCGCATCTCTGCGGAGCCCGTATGCTTTTCGGTGGAGACGAACGGGATCGAACCGTCGACCTCCGCAATGCCATTGCGGCGCTCTACCAACTGAGCTACATCCCCATGGAACGACGGCATCCTACCTATTTTGCGACGCGCGTCTAGGGCCTTTTACGTGCGTCGGGTCGAGAATCGTCGGCAGCGACGGAGTCCGAGTCGTCGTCGCTTCCGTAGTCGCCGGCCTCGGGCTCGTAGCCTCGAGGCGCGCCGAAGGCGTTGTCGCTCATGCGCGCGCCGTCCATCGCGATGCGCTCGTCGACCTGACGCAGCCGTACGAGCGTGAGGCTCAGCGACTCCGGCAGCTCGATACGGCCCGCGTCCGCGAGCTGCACGACCGCGCGACCGATCTCCTCGAACAGGTCCCGCCGCTCGCGCTGGTACACTGCGAGGTCGACCCGCAGCCGGCCCTCTTGCGACGACCGCACAACGACGTCGCGGAGCGTGTCGATGCCTGAAGAAGCGACCCTCCACAGCGTCCCGAGCTGCCGCTTCCACTCGTCGCGATCGCCGGGCTCCGACATGCTTTCGAGTTAGCAACCCTTGCAGCCCTCTGTCAACGAGTGGCGCCGACGGGGCTGCCGGTTGACACGCGTGGCGCGGGTCGATACCACCTTGACCCCATGATGCGCGCCGTGGGCCTCGTGGATCGACTCGTGGGTTTTGTGGGGACCGCGCTGGTGGGCGCGACGTTGCTCGCGGCGGGCTGTGTGCCGACGACGACCACGCCCGCACACCAGAAGAACGAGCGGTCTCCCTACAAGGGCTCGCGGATCCTGTCGTTCACCGACACGTACTCCGTCACCTCGGTCGTCGACGGCGGTCCGGCGCTCTGGGCCGCCACCAACCAGGGCCTCCTCCGCTGGGACATCGCGAAGAACACCTACGGCGCGTTCACCGCGAAGGACGGGCTGCCGGCCGGTCGCATCCTCGCCGTCACCACCGATCGCGAAGGCGCCGTGTGGGTCGCCACGGCAAAGGGCATCGCGCGCGGCACGCGCACGGGCTGGAAGAGCTATCCGCCTGCACCCGTCGGCGAGTTCATCGTCGGCATGGCGGCATCCATCGATCGTGACGAGGTGTGGGCCGCGGGTCCGCAGGGCGTCGCACGGCTCCGCGACGGCGTCTGGAACCACTTCTTCGACGAGACGCCGGTCACCGCGATCTCGATGGCACCGAACGGCGTGCTCTGGCTCGGCACCACCGGTCGGGGCGTGCTGCGCGTGCCGCGCACCGGCGACACCGTCGAACAGTACGGCGTCGCCGAGGGCTGCGAGCCCGACGTGATCCGCGCGGTCGTCGCGGGCAACGACTGGGTGCTCGTCGTCGGAGAGAACGCGAAGGGCGCACGCGCCGCGGTCTTCGACGGCAATCGCTTCTGGTCGTACGGGATCGATCAGGTCGGCCCCGCCTCGGTCGGCACCGCCATCGAGTGGGCCGCGCGCGGTGGCAACGAGATCTACGCAGGCAAGGACCAGACGTTCTATCGCATCACGCTCAACCAGTTCCCCGCCGACGCGCACGAAGGCAGCATCCGCTTCACGCCAATCGCCTCGCGCGTCGTCGGCGCGCGCATGGCGCCGCTGTCCGACCGCATCTCGTCGCGCGTGTTCGACACGCTCGAGCGCATGGCCGCACCGCCCGTCGCTCCGCAGGTCGTGAACGGCAGGCCGCAGCCCGGTCTGCCGACGGGCCCGGTGCTCTTCTCGCTGCAGGAGAACCAGAAGCTGCCCGAGGGCGTGCTGACCGTGCAGAGCGGTGATCGCGGCGCGCTCGTCGGCTCGCGCTTCCGCGGCATCGTGCGCATCGAGGGGGGCCTGCTCCGCCACTTCCAGACCGAGGACCTCACGGCCGGCGCCGATCGCATCACCGTCGCCTGCGCGAAGGGCGCGAACGACGAGTGCTACCTCGCCACGGGCGGCACGCACGCGTGGGCCTTCGACGGGCAGTCGTTCAACGTTGCGCCCGTCGATCCGGAGCCGGGCTCGCGCGTCCTCGCAGTCGTGCGCGATGCGTCGGGTGTCGTGATGGCCATCCACCGCGGCGCAAAGGATGCGCTGCTCCGCATCTCGCGTGTCGACGACGGCCACTGGACGCCGATTGGTATGCAGGGCGTCTCGGTGCCGACGGGCGCACCCGACCTCAACTTCGCGGCATTCGCACCGACGGGCAACCTGTGGGTCGGCCTACGTTACACCGACAACGAGAAGGACACGGTCGACTTCGGTGCCGCGGAGATGAACCTGTCCACCGGTATGGTGAAGTACCACCGCCTCGATCCCGCGCTGCCGCCCGCGCAACAGCTGCCGAACAACGTCGTCGCGCTCACGTGGCGCGCCGAGGACGAGCCGTGGTTCGCGACGCGCTCCGGCGCGGCGCGTCTCCTCGATGGCAAGCTCACCGTGTTCACCGAGAACGACGGCATGGAGTCGGAGATCATCCACGACATCGGCGTCGGTCCGAACGGCCAGATCTGGGCCGCGACCACGAAGGGCACCGGCCACTACGACGGCACGCGCTGGCACTTCGACAAGCTCGGCGGCTTCTACCTGCCCGCCAACGCGATCGCGCGCGACGACCTCGGCCACACGTTCCTCGGCACCGACAAGGGCCTCTTCTGTTACGGCGCGTGCAGCGACGACGTCATCGACTCGAAGCGCGGCCTCGTGGACGACGCAGTCATCGACCTCGCCGTGGACGACAAGCACCGCGTCTGGGTGCTGACGAAGAAGGGCATCTCGATCGTCGAGCCGTAGACGTTCCTGCAGCTCCGAGTTCCGCGCGCTTGGCGCGTGATTTTCCGTCGAAGTCTCACGTGAAGCACAAAATTTGCGAGGTGAGATCTCACCCCCTACCATGGCCACCGTCTCATGCGAGCGCTGTGGCTACGACGCGTCGGATTCGCCCTTGGTCTTGCGCTCGCGCTTGGCTACCTGCCGTATCGCGTCTATCGCAAGAGCGGGCTGCGTCAGTACGTCGAGCTGTCACTCGAGCTCAAGCAACTCCAGAAACACAACGACGAGCTGCGCATCGAAGCGCGTCGCCTGCGTGCCGAGCTCGAGGGGTTCGGTCGCGCGGGCGAGTCTCGCGACAAGAGCGCCGAGCTACCGCTGTCCGTCGTCGAGCGCGCCGCACGTGACGAGCTCGGGCTCGTGCGTCCGGGTGAGATCGTCTTCCAGGTCGTTCAAGGAGCACCGCGATGAGCCTGGGTCGTTTCGCCGAGCGCATGCTCGATCGCGTCCGTCGCACAATGCGCGCCGCGATCCCTTCACTCGTCGTTGGCGTGGGTGCGTGGCTGCTGGCGACCGGTCGCTTCGCCGATGCGCGCGCGCAGCACGGTGCTGCGCTGCCGCTCGGCTACGGCGCGCTCCTCTTGCTGCTCGTCGGCGTGCGCATGGTCGACCGCCTGCACGTCGTGTCCCCTTCGCCGCTCGCGCTCCGTGGTCGGAACCGTAACGATCCGCCCGCGCTCGAGGCACGCCTCGATGTCGAGCTCTCGGCTGCACTGCTGCTGTCCGCGTACGTGGTCATCGCGCTCACGGGTGGCCTCGGCTCCCCGATCTATCCGCTCGTCTACGCGATGCTCGCGTTCTCGGTCACCTTCCACCGTCGCATCGTCGGCGTCGCCGCGGTGCTGATGGCGCTCGGGCTCGAGCGTCTGCTCGAGACCGCCTCGCCCGCGTCGCAGGGCACGCTCGCGCTCACGCACTACGGCTTTCTCACCTTCTTCGCGCTGCTGCACGCGGTCTTCCTGCAGGCCGAGGTGCTCCGTCAGCGTCGCGCGCACCGCGTCGAGATCGGGCGCGCCGTGACGTCGCTGCGTAACGAGGCGCGCGACTTCCGTCTCGTCTCCGCGTCGCTCGCCGGTGATCCGCGCACCCGCACCCGCGAGCAGGACCAGGATCGCCTCGCGATCGGCGCGGTCGAGACGATCCACGAGACGCTCTTCTACACGCTCGAGCTCCTCAAGGAGTCACTCAGCCTGCACACGTGCATCCTGCTCTGGCTCGACGACACGGGCGAGCGCCTCAAGGTGAAGGAGCTCGTCACCGACTCCGACTGCGTGACGGAGGTCCCGCTCCCGGCGAGCGCCGGCGCGCTGGGAACCATCGTCAAGAACCGCCTCCTCGTCAGCCTCAAGGACCCGAAGCGCAGCCACCTGCCCTACTACTCCGGCGAGGCCGCGATCGACTCGTTCCTCGGCGTGCCGGTCATCGAGGACGGTCACCTGCGCGGCGTGCTGTGCGCCGATCGCGCGCCCGGGATCGACGGCAAGAGCCAGCCGTTCGGTCCCAGGGACGAGGCGCTGCTCGTCGGCGCCACCGAGCAGCTCCTCCGGGCCATCCGCTCGGAGCGCGTGTTCTCCGCCGTCGAGCGCGGCAAGTACGAGCACGAGCGCTTCTTCGCGGCCCTCTCGCAGCTCAACCGCGCGCTCACCGAGGGCGAGGTCTGCAAGACGACGTTCGCGGCCGTCAAGGAGTTCGCCGAGTTCGACTTCGGGGCCATCACGCTCTTCGACAAGACGACGCGCAAACACACGGTCCTCGCGTCGCACGGCGAGGTACCAAAGGGCGTCGACGGTCTCGAGTTCGTCGAGAACGCGGGGCTCGTCTCGATGGTCGTGAAGAACAAGCACTTCCTGCCGGCTGGCGGCGAGCTGCGCGACAAGGACGCGCTCGTGTTCAACCGCAAGGTCCGCCTCGCCGGAATGGAGTCGCTGCTGATCCTCCCGCTCATCGTCGCCGACGAGGCGGTCGGCTCCTTCACCGTGACGGCGAAGCGCCAGCGCGCATTCGGCAAGGACAAGCGCGAGATGCTGTCGGTGCTCGCGAACCACGTCGCCGTCTCACTCGCCAACGCGCGCATGTACGGACGCATGGAAGAGATGGCCACGACGGACGGCCTCACCGGCCTCGTCAACCACCGCACGTTCCAGGAGCGCTGCTCCGAGATGATCGCGCGCGCCGAGCGCACCAACGGCCGCCACGCGCTGCTGCTCACCGATATCGATCACTTCAAGAAGGTCAACGACACGTACGGTCACCCGATGGGCGACGCGGTCCTCCGCACCGTCGCGCAGGTCGTCTCGGGGTGCGTGCGCAAGGTCGACGTCGCCGCGCGCTACGGCGGCGAGGAGTTCGCGGTCGTGCTCGAAGGCACCGACCACAAGGGCGCGCTCATGCTCGCCGAGCGCATCCGCACCGAGGTCGAGAAGCAGGTCTTCCAGTCGGACAAGGGGCCATTCTCGGTGACCATCTCCCTCGGCATCGCGGTCTACCCCGACGACGCGAAGGACAAGCCAGGCATCATCGGGCTCGCCGACCAGGCGCTCTATTACGCCAAGCACAACGGTCGCAACCGCGCCGTCGCGTGGCCCGAGGCCGCGGACGCGGGCGCACCGCGCAAGCTCAAGGCCGTGAAGTAGCGCGGTACAGCGGCGATGCCTCGAACACACGTCGCTGTCCGTCGCTCAACACCACGTTTTTTCCTCCGCTCGCGCCCCAGTACAACGGGAACATGAGGTTGTGCGAGTCCTCGCATGCCGCGTAGTTGTCCGGGCTCGGGTCCGCACACTCCGGCGTGTCGTCGATCGGATCGCCGCCGCCGCCGCCGTCGGAGGTGTGGAAGAGACCGGCGAAGTGGCCGAGTTCGTGGAGCATCGTCATTCCGTCGCCCACGGGTGATGCTCCCGGCGAGACCTGCAGCAGCACGGCGCTTCCGATCACGCCGCGCATCGCGCCCGCCCCGGGGATTCCGCCCGATTGTCCCCAGACTGTGGCCCCGTCGTACAGCTGGTTGCTCCAGATGACGCGCGCGCTCGGGCGATCGGTGTCGATGAGCTGCGTCTGCTCGTGGACCGCATCGATCTCGGGCTGGCTCACGATCTTGGCGAGGCTGGCGTCGATGGCATGAAAGCGCACCTCACCGCGGTCGAGCCCCGCCAGCGTCAGCGCCGAGGCGTAGAACGCGTCCACCCTCGCGGCGACAGCGGCGTCCTGCGCGGCAACGGTCGCGTCGATCATGTGCGATCGACCGGGGTTCTGGATGACGAGGCCATCCGGGATGAAGAGATCGAGATCGAGCACGCCGCCGTGAAAAGCGCCGTCCGGCGTGTGCTGGACCGCGACGACGGTGTGCAACGTGGGTGCACCCGAGAAGCTGCTGAGGGTGGCCGTGTACGTCCCCGCGGCGAGCGACTGTGCCTGCATGGCCGACGTCATCGGCAGCGTGACGGTCGCGAGTTGCACGCCCTGGTCCGTCGTCATCAGGCTCCCAAGAGGCATTCCGGCGCTCACCCAAGCCGTCCCTTCCGGCCCCACGAGCGACTCGATCACCACCACGTCACCGGCGATATCCGACGTGGCGGCAAGATGAACGCCGACGGCGCCCGCCTCGATCTCGAAAGTCAGCGGGGCGGTCGGGGCGACATCCTGCGCGGTGCGCGTAATCCCTGCCGTCGCGGCGTCGGTATGGGTCTGTGAAGACGGCGAGCAGGCGAACAGCAGGATCGAGAGCGGAACAACGGGGTTTCGAGTACGCATGGTCTCGGTCTCGAGCAATTTCGGGACCGCACGCGAGCACTTTCAAGCACTCGAGAGTCCGGTCAGCACGCCTCAACTTCTCGAGGACGCCCTCGGATTTTCGACGCGCGTATGATGCGCGCCATGTCCATCTACATCTCGAAGGTCTACACGAAGACCGGCGACCGCGGTCAGACGGCGCTCGTCGGTGGCAAGATGGTCGCGAAGTCCTCCGATCGCATCGAGGCGTACGGCACCGTCGACGAGCTCAACGCCGTGCTCGGCCTCGTGCGCCGCGCCAACCAGGACGACGCCGGGGCGGACGCAGATCGAGCGCACCTCGACGGCATCCTCGAGCGCGTGCAGAGCGAGCTGTTCAACCTCGGCTCGCTGCTCGCGACGTTGCCCGCCGATCTCGCGCCGACGCAGCCGCGCATCCTCGCGCGGCACGTGGAAGCGCTCGAGCACGACATCGATCACATGAACGACACGCTGCCGCCGCTGCGCTCGTTCACGCTGCCCGGTGGGGGCTGGACATCGTCGTACCTGCACCTCGCGCGCACGGTGTGCCGGAGGGCCGAGCGCATCACGGTGCGGCTCACGGAGCACGAGACGGTGGACCCCGAGGCGGTGCGCTACCTCAACCGCCTCTCCGACATGCTCTACGTGATGGGTCGCTGGAACGTGAAGCAGCGCGGTGAGGCCGAGCCGCTGTGGAAGTCCGAAGTGCCGTAGCGGCTCCGCGAAACGCCGGAGGCGTAGCGTTCTGGCGAGACCCCGCGCATCCGTGGTACCGTCGAGACACCCATGCAAAAGAACTACGTCCTCGACACGAACGTTCTGCTGCACGACCCGCGCGCCATCTACAGCTTCGATGACAACAACGTCATCATTCCGATCTACGTCCTCGAAGAGATCGACAACTTCAAGAAGGAGCTGTCGGAGCGCGGCCGCAACGCGCGCGAGGTCGCTCGCCAGCTCGATCGCTTCCGCGAGGAGGGCAAGAGCCTGTCGGAGGGCGTGACGCTCGACAAGGGTGGCCGTCTCACCGTCGCGCTCGCCGTGCAGAAGCTGCCCGAGGCGCTCAAGGCCTCGACGATGATGGACAACTACATCATCGGCGTCGCGCTCGAGGTCCGCGATCAGAACAAAGCGGTCCCGACGATCCTCGTCACGAAGGACGTCAACCTCCGCATCCGCGCCGATGCGCTCGGGCTCAAGGCCGAGGAGTACAACCACCAGAGCATCGACATCGACGAGCTCTACTCGGGCACCGGCGAGATCGAGGTCTCGGCCGCCGAGGTCGACAGGTTCTACGCGGACGGCTCGCTCTCGGTCGATCAGCCGGTGCTGGCCAACCAGTACCTGCTCATCAAGGACAAGGACAACGCGTCCCACACGGCGCTCGGCCGCATGGACGGGCCGACGAAGAAGATCCAGCCCGTGCGCAAGCTGCGCGAAGGCGTGTGGGGCATCCGTCCGCGAAACAAGGAGCAGCACTTCGCGCTCGACCTCCTGCTCAACGACGACATCAAGCTCGTCACGCTCGTCGGCAAGGCCGGCACCGGCAAGACGCTGCTCGCGATCGCCGCCGGCCTGCAGAAGGTCGTCGAGGAGGGCGTCTATCAGAAGCTCCTCGTCTCGCGTCCGATCTTCCCGCTCGGCAAGGACATCGGCTTTCTCCCCGGCGACATCGAGGAGAAGCTGAACCCGTGGATGCAGCCCATCTACGACAACCTCGAGTTGCTCCTTGGCTTCTCGAAGGCCGAGAAGAAGGAAGGCCGCTCGCACCAGGAGCTCATCGACCTCGGCTACATCGAGATCGAGCCGCTCACGTACATCCGCGGTCGCTCCATCCCGAACCAGTTCATGATCGTGGACGAGGCGCAGAACCTCACGCCGCACGAAGTGAAGACCATCATCACGCGCGTCGGCGAGAACACGAAGATCATCCTCACCGGTGATCCACACCAGATCGACAACCCCTACGTCGACGCCTCCAACAACGGCCTCACCACGGTCGTCGAGAAGTTCAAGGGCGAGATGCTGGCCGGCCACGTCTCGCTCAACAAGGGCGAGCGCTCCGCCCTCGCCGAGCTCGCGGCGAACATCCTGTGAAGTAGCGAGGTTCGGGCGCGGCGTCGAGGGTCGAGCTCCGGGCGCTACTCCTTCGAGGAGCGGCTGGGCGGCGGGACGGCGATGAGCTGGCGGTAACGCGACTCTTCGACGTGCTCGATGTGAACACCGACCCCGCGGTCGGGACGCGCGTAGACGACGCGTCCGTCGACGCGGATCGGCTCCGCGGAGCCCGGCAGCGGGAACTCCATGACGATGGGGTCACCGGGACGATCGAGCGGGAACCGATCGTCGAACGAGAAGCCGCTCGCGCTGATGTTGCGCACGAGGCGATAGTGCAGCTCGCGGCCACGCACCTCGACGGCGAAGAACGCCGTATCGATGCGCGGCTCGATGCGACGGTTCGCGTCGTCACTCTCGTCCTCGCCGCACCCGATGGGTGCAGCGGTCACGACGAGGTTGTCGAAGGACTCGTGGGAGTTGCAGCCAGGCATGAGCACGTGAGTAGATCTCCTACTCCGCCGCTGGTGTGGCTGTCAAATGAAATACTTTGCATGCCATTGAAAGGATTCAGGAAACAGTGCGTCATTCACGCTCGGAATCTGGAAATTCTCATGCACTCTCGGTGTGTTGGCGCACGTTTTCCACAGGCTCCATGTGCTATCACCGCAGGCTCGTGCGCGTCGTCTTGGCCTCGCTGATCCTCTCGCTGCCCGCGCTTGCCGACGAGCCGCTCGTGGCGCTCCGTGTGACGCGCGTCGCCGATCACGGCAAGGCGGCGATGTTCTCGATCGTCGTCGCCCCCGCGCCGGGATTGCACCTGCTCGACGATGGGCCGCTCGTGCTCGACATCGACGGCGCCGGCATCGATCCATCCACGCGCAGCCTCGGTCGGAAGGACGCCGTCGATCCGCGCGCCGAGACGCCGCGCTTCGAGATCGACGTGCGCCCGCACCGCGACGCGACGCCGACGCTCCATGCACACCTGCTCGCGTGGCTGTGTCGCGGCACGCGCTGCCGCCCCGTCGAGCTCGACCAGGCCATCCCGTTCGAGAGAGCCAGGACCCCGTGAAGCTCGATCCGAAGCTGGTGACACGTACGCTGGCCATCGCGGATGCGCTGGAAGAGCTCTATCCCGAGGTGCGCTGCGAGCTCGACTTCACCACGCCGTTCGAGCTCCTCGTTGCGACGATCCTGTCGGCCCAGTGCACGGACAAGCGCGTGAACCTGGTGACGCCCGCGTTGTTCGCGCGCTTCCCCGACGCGCGCGCCATGAGCGATGCACCCATCGCCGAGCTCGAGGCGCTCGTGCGATCGACGGGCTTCTATCACAACAAGGCGAAGAACATCGTTGGTACGGCGCGCCTCTTGATGGAGAGGTTCGCCGGCGCGGTGCCTCACACGATGGACGAGCTGCTGACACTGCCGGGCGTCGCGCGCAAGACCGGCAACGTCATCCTCGGCACCGCGTTCGAGCTCGAGGACGGGATCGCCGTCGACACGCACGTGATGCGCCTCTCGCACCGGCTCGGCCTCACGAGCGAAGAGGATCCCGTGAAGATCGAGCGCGACCTCTGCGCGCTCCTGCCACGCGCACGCTGGACGCGCACCGGTCACCAGATCATCTGGCATGGACGCCGCGTGTGTGACGCGAAGGCGCCGCGCTGCGACGACTGCACGCTCGCGCCGCTCTGCCCTTCCGCGTTCAAGGTGATGAAGGGCGCCAGACCCGGCGCTGTTGCGAAGCGACCCGTCGCGAAGAAGCCCGCTGCAAAGAGACAGGCGAAGAAGCGATGAGCGAACGTCCCACGCGTCCTGTCGTTGCCGTTGGTGTGCTGCTGCTCCACGAGGGCCAGGTGCTGCTGGTGCAGCGCGCGAAGCCTCCGCAGGTCGGGCGCTGGACGGTGCCTGGCGGCAAGGTCGAGCTCGGCGAGACGCTCGAGGTGGCCGCGCTGCGCGAGCTGAAGGAAGAGACGGGCATCGAGTGCACGCTCGGTCCGCTCGTCGAGATCCTCGATCGCGTCGTGCGCGACGCAGACGGCATCGCGTTCCACTACGTGATCCTCGATTACCTCGGGCACGCGCCGCGCGGTGTCGTGCGCGCTGCTTCCGACTCGGCAGATGCGCGCTTCGTCCGGTTCGAAGATCTCGGCAACTACCCGCTCACCGACGGACTCGACGAGCTCATCGCGCGGGTGCGTGCGTCGGAGGGCGCGATCGTCCCGCTCCGGGTCACCGAGCACCTCGATCAGAAGGTCTGAAACGGCTTCAGGCGTCGGCGAAGTAGACGCGATCGTAGTCGCAGCGACAATCGCGCTCGATGGGCTCGACGTACGTGACGATGCGGTTCTCGTAGTTGCGGAGAGTGACCTCGCGCTCGCCCCACGACAGCAGGTAGCTCGGGCCGATCGGGATCTTGCCGCCGCCGCCGGGTGCGTCGAGGACGAGGTGAGGCATCGCCATGCCCGTCACGTTGCCGCGCAGCTGATTCATGATGTCGATACCGGCAGCGACGGGCGTGCGCAGGTGATCGGTGCCCTGCACCGGGTCGCCCTGGAACAGGTAGTACGGCTTCACACGCATGCGCAGCAGCGCTCGGAAGAGCACCTCGAGCGTGCGCGCCTGCGAGTTCACGCCGCGCAGCAGCAC
>JBDTCO010000216.1:0-16232 GCA_039923495.1 Polyangia bacterium | reverse complement strand
TGCTGCGCGGCTCCGCGTACAAGCCGCGCACGTCGCCGTATGCGTTCCAGGGCCACGGCCCACCGGCGCTCGCGTGGCTCCGCGCCGCCGCGGATCACCATGGCCTCGGCGTCGTCACCGAGGTCATGACCGCCGAGGACGCGGGCCGGGTCGCCGAGGTCGCCGACCTCGTCCAGGTGGGCTCGCGCAACATGCAGAACTTCTCGCTGCTCAAGGCCGTCGGTCGGCAGAAGCGCCCGGTGCTGCTCAAGCGCGGCATGGCCGCGAGCGTCGAGGACTGGATGCTCGCCGCGGAGTACTGCCTCTCGGAGGGCGCAACCGGCGTCGTGTTCTGCGAGCGCGGCGTGCGCGGGTTCGACCCGTCGATGCGCAACCTGCTCGATCTCGGCGCCGTAGCCCTGCTCGTCCACGCGCTCGGACAGCCCGTCATCGTGGACCCGTCGCACGCAGCCGGTCGTCGCGACCTCATCCCCGCGCTCGGTCGCGCAGGCCTGGCCGCCGGTGCGCACGGCCTCATGGTCGAGACGCACCACGACCCCGCGAACGCGCTCTCCGACGGTCCCCAGGCCCTTCCCCCGGAAGAGCTCGCGGCGCTGTTCTCCACTCGAGGTGCACCATGACCGAGGCACTCAGCACCGAGGTTCGCCCCGGCTCGGGCCAGATGTTCGACCGCATCGCGCGTCGCTACGACCTGCTCAACCGCGTCCTCAGCTTCGGCATCGACATCGGCTGGCGACGCCAGGCCACGCGTGCGCTCGGCGCTGCACGGCGTGTCCTCGACCTCGCCACCGGCACGGGTGACCTCGCGCTCGAGATCGCACGCCAGCTCCCCGAGGCGCAGGTCATCGGCAGCGACCCGTCCGAGCGCATGCTCGAGGTCGGCCGCGTGAAGGTGGCCGGCAAGGACCTGCAGACCCGCATCGAGATGGTCGTCGGCGACGCGCAGCAGCTGCCGTTCAGCGATCGTGAGTTCGACGGGGTCACCATCGCCTTCGGCATCCGCAACGTCCCCGACCGTCCGCGCGCGCTCGCCGAGATGGCACGTGTCACGCGCGACGGCGGCCGCATCGTGGTGCTCGAGCTCACCGACCCTCGGCGCGGCATCATGGCGCCGTTCGCCCGCTTCCACGTGCACTGGCTCGTGCCGCGACTCGGTGCACTACTCTCGGGCGCGCCCGAGTATCGCTACCTGGAGAAGTCGATCGCGAAGTTTCCCTCGGCGGAGGATTTCGCGGACGTGATGCGCGCGTCCGGCCTGCGCATGATCGAGGTGCGGCCGCTGACGTTCGGCGTCGCGCACCTCTTCATCGCGGAGCCCGATCGCCCGGGAGCGCGCGAGGCCTGATGCGTACGCTTCGCTCCACCGCCACCGCCGTCGACGAGGTCGTCGCGTCGCCCTACGGCGAGCGCTTCGTGCGCACCGAGACGAGCGTCCCGCACGTCGATCTGGCGCTGCTCGCAGACGCGCTCGCCGACGAGCCGATGGTCTACTGGGCACCGCCCGGTGCCCCCGCGACGCTCGGGCTCGGCGCGACGCTGCGTCTCAGCGGACGCGGAGACGCGCGATTCTCCATGCTTCGCGACGCCGCGAGCACGCTGCCCGCATGGGCCGAGCTGTACTGCGGCTTCTCGTTCTCTCCTGGCAGCCGGGCCCCCTTCGGCGACGCGCTCGCGCTACTGCCACGCTTCCTGCTCCGCGACCGTGGCGACGAGACCGTGCTCTCGACGGTGCTCGATCGCGGACGGCCCGACGACGCGGCCGAGCTCCACGCGCAGCTCGCGAAGCTCGGCGACGCGATGCATCGCATCGGTCTGCCCAGGAAAGCGAGCCGCTTCGCGACCGACGGCCCTCATGAGGCAGCGCAGTTCCAGGCGCTGGTCGAGCGTGCGCGCGACGCCATCCGCGGTGGTGCGTTCGACAAGGTCGTGGTGCACCGTCAGACGCGCCTGCCCGCCAGCACGCAGACGCCGGGCGGCGCCCTCGCCTTTTTGCGCGAGAGCCAGCCCAGCAGCACCGGCTACGCCTTCCGCCTCGACGGCACGACGTTCCTCGGCGCCACGCCGGAGCGTCTCGTCCGGCGCACCGGCAACGAGCTCCGCGCCGACGTGCTCGCGGGCTCGCTGCCACGCGACGCCGCCGATCGTGGCCCATCCGCGCTCCTCGAGAGCGCGAAGGATCGCGGCGAGCACGAGCTCACGCGCGCCGCGATCGCCGCGGTGCTCCAGCCGCTGTGCTCTCGCTACGTCGAGCACGGTCCTCGCGTACAGACGCTGCCGCACCTGTACCACCTGCACACGACCGTCGACGGTGAGCTTGCCGCGCCGACGCACGTGCTCGATCTCGTCGCCGCGCTGCACCCCACGCCGGCTGTCGGGGGCTCGCCGCGTCGTGAGGCCCTCGCCTTCATCGCTGCGGCCGAGCCCGAGGGTCGCGGCTGGTACGCCGCACCCATCGGCTGGTTCAAGCCCGACGGCGACGGGGATTTCTCCGTCGCGCTGCGCTGCGCGCTCGTCGAGCGCGACGCGGTCACGCTCTACGCGGGTGCTGGGATCGTCGCCGGCTCGGAGCCTGCGCGCGAGCTCGCCGAGACGGCGTCGAAGCGTCGCGCCATCGCGAACGCGCTCGGGCTGGAGTTCCTGTGAGCGCGGTGTCGACGCCGGAGCTAAAAGACCCGCAGACCGAGTGGTCGCGCATGGTGATGTCGGCGTTCGCCGACGCCGGGGTGCGCGAGCTCGTGCTCAGCCCCGGCTCGCGCTCCACGCCGCTCGCGCTCGCGGCCGCAGGCGAGCCACGGCTGCGCATCCACACGATCCTGGACGAGCGCGCCGCCGCGTTCTTCGCGCTCGGACAGGCACGCGTGACCGGCGTCCCGTCGCTGCTGCTCTGCACGTCCGGCTCCGCGCCAGCGCACTACCTCCCCGCGGTCGTCGAGGCGCACCACGCGCGCATCCCGCTGCTCGTGCTCACCGCCGATCGTCCGCTCGAGGCACAGCACGCCGGCGCCCACCAGACCATCGATCAAGCACGGCTCTTCGGTGCACGGGCGAAGTTCTTCGAGCTCGGCGGCGTCGACGCCGCCGAGGGCGCGCTGCGCGGTACACGTCGCCTCATCGCGCAGGCGTACGCGCTCTCGAGTGATGGCGGAGTGCACCTCGACGTGCGCATCCGCAAGCCACTCGAGCCCACGCCGGCCACCGACGAGGAGCGCGCCGCATCCACGCGCATCCGAGCGGCTGCGGACGGCAAGCTGGTGCGCTTCTGCATCGCCGAGCGCCGCACCACCTCGATCCCCGAAGCGCTGCGCGCGCGCATCGTCGAGGAACCTGCGGGGATCATCGCCGTTGGTCCGCTCGCCCATCCCGACGCGGCGCTGCGAGCGGCGCTCCTCGAGCTCTCCGCGCGCTCGGGCTACCCGCTCGTCGTCGAGCCCACGAGCCAGCTCGGCGCCGGGCTCTCGGGCGCGCTCTCCACCGTGTACGCGGGCACCACGGCGCCGAGGCCGCGCGTGATCGTGCAGGTCGGCCCGCCGCCGGTGGCTGCGAGCTACGAGCGCCTCGTCGCATCCGCGGTCCACCTCGAGATCTTCGCGCACAGCGAGGAGGTCGATGCCGACAGCCGAGCGCATGCCGTGCACGTCGGCGATCCTGCCTCGGTGCTCCTCGAGCTCGCGCGGAGCCTGCCGGCGCTCCAGCGCGAGCCCGTCCTTCAGGCGAGCCATGACCACGTCGGTCGCGCGCTGCTTGCCGCGCTCGCACCCACCGACGAGCTCGCGAGCGTCGTCGCCATCGCGCGGTGTGCCGCGCGGCGAGCTGCGCTGGTCTTCGTCGGCAACAGCCTGCCCGTGCGCGAGCTCGCCGCCGCCACCGCGCTCGTACCGGGCTGCACGCTCGCGTCGCACCACCAGCGGGGCGCGAGCGGGATCGATGGCCTCTGTGCGGGTGCTGCCGGCCTCGCGTCGCACGGCACACCGACGCTGCTGCTGCTCGGCGACGTGAGCCTGCTGCACGATCTGCACGGCGCGTGGCTCGCCGCGCAAGCGACGACACCGCTCGTCATCGCGGTCGTGTGCAACGGTGGGGGCAGGATCTTCGAGACGCTACCGATCGGTCGGCGCGAGGACCTCGCCTCCGCGCTCCCGCTGTTCACCACGCCGGTCGCGCCCGACCTCGCCGCGCTCGCCCGCTTCTGCGGCATGCGGCACGCTCGCACCGACGCGGCCGCACAGGTGGAGGCCGCGGTCGATGCGGCGCTGGAGCACCCCGGTGCTACGCTGCTCGAGCTCGTCGTGGAGCCCACGAGCGCGGCGCGCTGGTCTGCTCGACTGAGCAAGCTGGTCGACGATGCTCTCGGAGCCACTTCATGAAGCGCACCCTCCTCGCCCTGCACGGCCTGCTCGGCACGCCGGCTCTCTTCGACGTCCTCGGCTCGAAGCTGCGCGACCATCGCCTGCTCGCGCTCTCGCTGCCCGGTCACGGTCGACCGGCGTCGACGGTGCCACCGACGTTCGAGGAGGCGGCCGACGTCCTTGCTGCGCAGCTCGGCACGCAGGATCCGGTCGATCTCGTCGGCTACTCGCTGGGCGGGCGCCTCGCGCTGGCGCTCCTCGCGCGTCACCCGGGGCTCGTACGTCGTGCCGTGATCGTCTCGGCGCATCCGGGGCTTGCCGGGGAAGACCGCGCCCAACGCATCGCCGAGGACGAGGCCCATGCCAAGCTCGTCGAGCAGCACGGCCTCGAGGCCTTCGTCGACGAGTGGGAGCGAAAGCCACTGTTCGCGAGCCAGGCCCGCGTGGCGCCGCACCTCCTCGCGAATCAGCGCAAGGCACGTCTCTCGCACGAGCCTGCCGGCATCGCGGCGTCGCTCCGGCTGCACGGCCTCGGCAGGATGCCGAGCTACGCGACGACGATCGCGGAGCAGGCGCCGCGCATCGCGCTGCTCGTCGGCGCGCTCGACGAAAGGTTCCTCGGCCTCGCGCAGCGCCTCCGCGCCGCCACGCCGGCACTCGCCGTCGAGACCATTCCTGCGGCGGGTCACAACCCGTTCCTCGAGGAGCCGCTCGTCACCGCGGCCCGCATCGAGACATTGCTCGGCGAGGACCAGCCGCCGATCCCGCGGCCCGTCGTTGGCGACGGACCATCCATCAGGTGGCAGGCGCTGCGCCCGCCCAAGGAGAACACATGAGCACGAAGGTAGAGCTACCGAAGTGGGTCGCCACGAGCGGCTACGAGGACATCCGCTACGAGAAGGCGGAGAGCATCGCGAAGATCACGATCTGCCGTCCGGAGGTCCGCAACGCGTTCCGGCCGCAGACCATCAAGGAGATGCAGCGCGCCTTCGACGACGCGCGTGACGACTCCGACATCGGCGTCATCGTCCTCACCGGCGAGGGTCCCGACGCGTTCTGCTCGGGCGGTGACCAGCGCGTCCGCGGCGACGGCGGCTACGTCGGCAAGGACGGCATCCCGCGCCTCAACGTGCTCGACCTGCAGCGCCAGATTCGCTCCATGCCGAAGCCCGTCGTCGCGATGGTCGCCGGCTTCGCGATCGGCGGCGGCCACATCCTGCACATGATGTGCGACCTCACGATCGCAGCGGACAACGCGCGCTTCGGTCAGACCGGGCCCAAGGTCGGCAGCTTCGACGGCGGCTACGGCTCGAGCTACATGGCGCGCATCGTCGGCCAGAAGAAGGCGCGCGAGATCTGGTTCCTCTGCCGCCAGTACGACGCGAAGCAGGCGCTCGACATGGGCCTCGTGAACACCGTCGTGCCGCTCGCCGATCTCGAGGCCGAGACCGTCACGTGGTGCCGCGAGATCCTCCAGAACTCGCCACTCGCCCTGCGCTTCCTCAAGGCCGCGCTCAACGCCGACTGCGACGGTCAGGCCGGCCTCGTCGACCTCGCCGGCTCCGCGACGCTGCTCTACTACCAGTCCGACGAGGGCAAGGAAGGCCGCGACGCCTACCTCGAGAAGCGCAAGCCGAACTTCAAGCAGTTCAAGCGACTGCCGTAGCCACCCATGAAGCGCTGGATCATGGCGATGCGGCTGCGCACCCTGCCGGCGGCGGCGACCCCCGTCATCGTCGGCAGCGCGCTCGCGTACTCTCGCAACGCGTTTCGCATCGCGCCGGCCACGGCGGCGCTGCTCGGTGCGCTGCTGCTGCAGATCGGCGCGAACTTCGCGAACGACCTGTTCGACTTCGGCAAGGGCGCGGACGGGCCCGATCGCCTCGGGCCGACGCGCGCCGTCGCGGCCGGGCTCGTCACGCCCGGCGAGATGAAGGCCGCAACCGCCATCGTCTTCGCGCTCGCCACCCTCGTCGGCGTCTACCTCGTGACTCTCGTCGGCTGGCCCATCGTGGTCATCGGCGTCGCCTCGATCCTCGCCGCGCTCGCGTACACCGGTGGTCCGTACCCACTCGGCTATCACGGGCTCGGCGAGGTCTTCGTCTTCCTCTTCTTCGGGCTCGTGGCCATCGGCGGCACGTATCTCGTGGAGGCCGGTCACTTCGACGCGGGCGTGCTCGTCGACGCCATCCCCGTCGGGCTGCTGTCGAGCGCGATCATCGTCGTCAACAACCTGCGCGATCGCGTGCAGGACGAGCGCGTCGGCAAGCGTACGCTCGCGGTGCGCCTCGGGCGTGCGGGCACGCTCGTCGAGTACCGCCTGCTCGTGTTCGGCGCGTACGCCTGCATGATGGTGCTCGCGCTGCTCGTGCATCGTCCGCTGTTCGCGCTGCCGTTCCTGTCGTTCCCGCTCGCGCTCCGCACCGCCCGTCAGGTCAGCGTGACCGACGGCGTCGGCCTCAACCCGCTGCTCGGCGCCACCGCGCGGCTCCTGCTGCTGTTCGGCGTGCTGCAGGCCGCGGGGGTCGCGCTCGACGCCGCGTTCAGCGCACGCATCGGATGATCCGCGTCACCGCGTGCCAGACCCGACGGGTGATCCGAACGCTCGCGCTCCCGGTCGGTGGTGCGGCGCACCGAGCCTCGACGCGCGAGGTCCTCGAGGTCGAGCTGCGCGACGAGGCTGGCCGCATCGGCCGCGGCGAAGCAGCGCCGCTCCCCGGTTACTCACTCGATAACCTCGACAGTGCGCTGCGCGTGATTCGCCTCCTGACCCTCGCGCTGCCGCGTCGCTTCGCCGATCTCGAGGAGGTCGAATCACACCTCGCCGACGCCACGCCATCCGCGCGCGCAGCGCTCGAGTGCGCGCTGCTCGATCTGTTCGCGCAGCAAAAGGGTGTGCCGCTGTGGGCGCTGCTGCGCGGAGACGGCACGGCACCGGCGCTCCCACTGTCCGCCATGCTGCTCGGCGACGACCTCGTCGCCGAGGCGGCCCAGCTCCGCGATGGAGGGTACGTCACGCTCAAGCGCAAGATCGACGCGAGCACCCGGCTCGATACACTCGCCGGGCTCGGTGCGCTGCGACTCGACGCCAACCGTTCGCTGTCACCCGCGACCTGGAGCGGCATCGCGCCGACGCTCGTCGCGCTCGCGCCCGAGCTCATCGAGGAGCCGCTCGACGGCGACCTCCGATCGGTCGCGGCCTTCGGGTTGCCGCTCGGTGCCGATGAGTCGCTGGCTGCACGCACGGCGGCGCTGGCCCTCACGCAGCTCGAGCACGTCGCGCCGTCCGTGCGCGCCGCCGTCCTCAAGCCCGCACGCGATGGCCTTCTCGGCGCATGGCGACTCGGCACCGCGGCCCGCGCGCTCGGCCTACAACCGATCGTGACGCACATGTGGGACGCGCCAACGGGCCATCTCGCTGCGCTGCACGTCGCGCTCGCGCTGGGTGATGCGACGTCGCTCGCCCAGGGCCTCGCGCCGCAGCCCGCGCTCGGGGCCGAGCAGTTCGCCGCGATCATCCGCCACGGACACCTGCACCCGCCACAGCGGCCGGGGCTATCCGATGCATGAGCCCACCGTGCTGCGCGCGAGCGCGGCCCCATCCACCATCGCAGCGATCCTCGCCTCTTTCGACGGCGGGACGCCGCTCGCGCTCCTGCACCCCGACGCGAGCGCCGACGATGAAGAAGGCCTGCGCACGAGCCTTCGCTCGCTCACGCTCGACCCCGACACGATGACGCTGCTGTCGACCTCGGGCTCCACGGGTACCCCCAAGCGCGTCGAGCTCTCGCGGCGTGCGTGGCGCGCCCACGCGGGCGCCGCCATCGCGCACCTCGGCCTGCGCTGCGACGATCGCTGGCTCGTGACGTTACCGCTCGCGCACGCGGGCGGCCTCTCCATCGTGGTGCGCTGCCACGTTGCGGGGGCCACGGCGGTGCTCGACGAGCCGCCGAGGCTCGGTCCCGCCTTCGCGCGTCACATCGGCGAGCACGCCGACATCACACGCCTGTCGCTCGTGCCGGTGCAGCTCGCGTGCCTGCTCGACGCGGGTGTGGCTCCGTGGCGCGCGCTCCGCAGCGTCCTGCTCGGTGGACAGGCCGCGCCGCCCGCGCTCGTGTCGCGCGCGCTCGACGCGGGCTGGCCCATCGTCACGTCGTACGGCATGACCGAGACGTGCGGCATGTGCGTCGCGTCCAACATCGGGGAGCGCACCTCCGCGGTCGGGCGTCCGCTGCAAGGCGTTGCGCTGCGGCTCGCCTCGGGCCAACTCGAGCTCAGCACGCCGGCACGCGCGACGAGCGTGCACGGCGCTGCGCCGTTCACGAGCGATGGCTGGCTGCGCACGGGGGACCGGGCGACGATCACCGATTCGGGCCTCGTGCTCCTTGGGCGCGCCGACGACGTCATCGTGTCGAGCGGCCACAAGATCGATCCACTCGAGGTCGAGGCACAGCTCTCGACGCTGCCCGGCGTCGCCGCGTGCGCTGTCTTCGGCGCGCCGCACGAGGTCCATGGCGCGACGGTGACCGCGGTCATCGTTCCGCGCAGCGGCGCGGACCTGGACGCGCTGCGCCACCCTTGGCCGCCGGGGCTCGCCACGTACAAGCGCCCGCGCCGCGTGCTCTTCGTCGACGCGCTGCCGCTCTTGCCGAGCGGAAAGCTCGACCGCAGCGCCGTACGGAAGCTAGGCGAGTAGCCCGCTCACCACCTGCAGCGCGATCGGGTGGTACTTGCCGCGGTGCCGCGCGAACACGGCGCGCGCACGACCCGCGTCGCTGAGCTTGAGGGCCTTGTAGACGGGCTTGAGGTACTTCATGCGACCCACCTCGCCGAGGAGACGATCGGCCTCGTCGAGCGCGTCCGGCAGCCCCGCCGCGAGCGCGACCTCGACGAAGCCCGCACGGATCTCGAAGTTGCCGCTTCGATAAAGACCATAGATGGCGTCCAGCTCCGCCGCCCGCGGATACGGCACCGGGAGGGCGTCCAGCCAGAGCTGCCACTCCGTCGCGCTGAGCTGCGCTGCCGTCGGCGTGTCCGGAATGGCGTCGCCGAGCGCGACGAGCGCATCGAGCCGCGTCGACCTCGCCACCGGTGTGTTCGGCGGCATCCCGGGTGCCTCGAGGTACAGCGCTGCGTGCACGCGCTCCAGTGCTCCCGGCAGCTCCGCGCGCACGAGCGCCACGAAGTCGTCGGTCGTGATCGAGCGGAAGCGAAACGTGCGCACGTACGACGCCACGTACGCGTCGAAGCGCTCGCGACCGACGTCCTCCTCGAGCGCACGGGCCAGCAGATAGCCCTTCTCGTACGGCACCACGGAGAACACCTCGTCCGGGTCGATTCCGTCGAGCGAGGTGCGCAGCGAGGTCAGCTCGGGCCGCGACGCGAACGACACGAGCGTGCGCTCGAGCTCACGACGACCGAGCGCCGCGTCGAGCTCGGCACGCTCGCGACCCCACAGCGCCTCGACGATGCGGCGCTCCGCCCACACCGTCATGCCCTCGTTGATCCAGAAGTGCTCGGCCGACGCACCCGAGACGAGGTTGCCCGTCCACGAGTGCGCGAGTTCGTGCGCGACGACGGAGGTGAGTGACCGATCGCCGGCGAGCAGCGTCGGCGTGACGAACGTGAGCCGCGGGTTCTCCATGCCGCCGTACGGAAACGACGGCGGCATCACGAGCAGATCGAAGCGCTCCCAGTCGTACGAACCGAAGAGCTGCTCCGCGGCCACCAGCATGTGGTCGACCTCGGCGAACTCGTACGTCGCCTTCGGCAGCATGCTCGGCTCGGCCCACACGCGCGAGCGCGGCCCCAGCTCCGCGGACACGAGCTCACCAACGGCGAAGGCGAAGAGATACGGCGGGATCGGCTCGGGCATCTCCCACGACTCGATGGCGGTATCTCCGTCGACACGCCGACCGACCGCGCGCGCAGCCATGAGCCCGCGCAGCGCCGCAGGCACGCGGAGCTCGGCGCGATAGCGGATGCGTACGCGCGGCGTGTCCTGCATCGGCACCAGCGAGCGCGCGTGCACGGCCTGACACTGCGTGAACAGGAACGGATGCACACCGCCTGCCGTTTGCTCGGGCGTGAGCCACTGCAGCGCCGATGCGTCGACGCCGGTCCGGTACCGGATCGTGAGCTCACCGTCGCGCGTCGGGTCGGCGAGCGTGATGCGCAGGCGACGGCCGAGGACGAGGTCGTCGTCGCCGAGCTTCCATTCGAGAGCGCGTTCGCCTGACTGCACGTCGAGGATCTCGAGGCCACGCGTGTCGAGGTCGACGTGCGGCAGCGCATCGACCTTGCCGGCGTGGCGCAGCGTCGCCGTGGCCTCGATGCGGCGCGCGGCAAAGTCCACGCGCGCGGACCAGGTCAGGTCGGCGAGCTCGACGTGGCGGGTGTCGGCATACGAGTGCGGATCGGGGCGTCCCATGGACGCACCTTAGCGCAACTCGGGGCTACTTCTTGCCGACGAGGAAGTCGTGCACCTGGTCCGCCGCGGTGCTGGTACCGCTGTTCGCCAGCAACCATCCGATGGAGCCGCCGAGGATCGCGATGATGACGAGCGGCCAGAAGAACCCGCGCTTCCGCGTCTTGCCGAACTCGACCGCCGCCAGGGCCGCGGCCTGACGCGCCTCGATCTCCACCGCGGAGCGCCGGGGCCGCACGCGCTCCACGACCGGCACGAGCGCGGGCGACGACGTCTCGGTGACCACGTCGTCGATCGTATCCGGATGAGGCAGGTGCAGCATGAGCGACTGCGTGTTGTGCGAGGCGTACTTGCTCGTGTCGTCGGGATGCGGCACGTGCACGTAGGCGGACGACTCGACGGCCGGTGCGCCGCTCACGCCGAACAGCGCGCGCTCGAGCTCGAGGACCAGCGCAGCCGCGTCCTGCGGACGGTTCTCGCGCTGCTTGTCGAACGCGCGCACGAAGAAGGCGTTCACGTCGGCGAGCACCTGCGGATCCTGCCCCCCCACGACCCCGCGCAGGTGCGCGAGCGGTGGCGCCGGCGTGCGCAGGACGGCACGCATGACCTCGTACGGATCGTCGCCGTCCCAGGGCCGCCCGCCGCTGAGCAGCTCGTACGCGATGGTGGTGAGCGCATACAGGTCGATGGCCGGCTCGTCGAGCCTGCCGCGGATCTGCTCCGGCGACATGTAGTGCGGCGTCCCGAAGCAGATGCCCGCGCGCGTGAGCGGCTGCAGCTCGAGGCTCGACTCGAGCTCCGAGATCTTGGCCATGCCGAAGTCGAGCACCTTCACGACCATCGAGCCGTCCGGCCCGTCGACGACCTTGATGTTCTCCGGTTTGAGATCGCGGTGCAGGATGTTGCTCGCGTGCGCCGCGGCGATGGCATCGGCGACCTGCGCCACGATGGCGAACCGCTCCGCGAGCGTGAGCGGCGAGCGCATGCGCTCACGCAGCGTCGCGCCTGCGACGTACTCCATCGCGATGTACACGTCTGACTCGTTGAGCCCGAAGTCGTAGAGCCCGACGATGTGGCGGTTCGACAGCGACGCGACCGCGAACACCTCACGCTGGAAGCGCTCGCGCACCTCCTTGTTGTCGTGGAACGCGGTCTTGAGCACCTTGAGCGCCACAGGCCGGCCCGTCGCACGCTCGAGTCCACGGAAGACGTGGGCAAAGCCGCCTTCTCCCATCGGACCTTCGACATCGTAGCGATCTGCGATGGCCATACGAGCCTCTCCGTCCGTACGACAGCAATGCGCGGGGCAATGCGGGAATGGCGCAGGGGCGCGACCGGCCCCCGCGCTTCACCGGACTAACGTACGCCGAGCAGCTCGACCTCGAAGCACAGGTGCGCGTTCGGCGGGATGACGCCACCGGCACCATTGCGGCCGTACCCGAGATCGGGCGGGATGAGCAGCGTGCGCTTGCCGCCGAGCTGCATCGTCGCGACGCCCTCGTCCCAGCCCTTGATGACCATGCCGCGGCCGATCTGGAACTCGAACGGCGAGCCGCGGTCGACGGAGCTGTCGAACTTGGCGCCCTTCTGCCCGTCCTTCCACAGCCAGCCGGTGTAGTGCATGACGCAGGTCTGGCCGGTCGTCGGCGAGGTGCCCTGGCCGGGCTTGGTATCTTCGTACTGGAGGCCGCTCGGGGTGGTCTGCATGGGATTCTCCTCTCGCTGAGCGAGGCTGTGGGTGGTCGTCGAGTCGACGGAGCGTATCACGGCCCCTATGCTCCTCGTCATGCCGCAGCTGCCCGACCTGCTCTACAGGAGCTCCGCGTCACCACCCTCGGCGACAAGGAAGACCGGCAAGTAGCTCACTGCACCTCGTCGGCGCCGATGTCGTAGCCGGCGCCGAGTGGACGGACGTTGCCCGAGTAGTCGGCCTTGATCGACGACAATGTGGCGCCCAGGTCGAAGCAGCAGGCCACGTTGGCCGCGTCTCCTTTTTTGAGACTGTAGTTGAAGGGAATCTGTGGGATCCCGCTGGGACCGATGAACCTCGGCGCAAGGGTCATGTTGTGATCATTGGTGGCGACGGCCTCGTCGAGGTCGCTGTAGTGGAAGCTGCACGCCCCGCTGATGCTCGACCCGCCGACCTGCTGGTTGCTGCGCACGATCGAGTTGTAGATGTTGGCGGCCGCGCCGCACGCGATGCCGCCGGCGGTCGTCACGAACGGCTTGTTGGCGATGATCGTGAGGTGCGCGAGCTGGCCCACCGTCACGCCGGGACCGATGTTCAGGCCCTGTCCCGTGGTGTCGGTCACGAAGCTGTTGGTCACCGAGAGCGTCCCCGCGCTCTGGCTGATCCCGCCCGCGCCGCCCCGCACGTAGACCCCGTCCATCGCGACCTCGCAGTCCCCCCCAATCACCGCGCCGCCGCCCGACTTTTCCAGCGTGACGTGCGAGAGCGTGAGCTTCGCGCCGCCGGAGCAAACGATGCCGTTACTCACGCTGGACTCGAATGAGACGCCCGAAAGATAGACGTTGCCACCGCTGTCGATGCTCATCGCCGGCGGATAAAACGTGATCATTCCCGCCTGAAACGAGGCACCGGTGAGCGTGCCCGTGCCGACGATGACGTACGGCGCCTGGTACGAGGCCTTCGGCTGCGCGAGCGAGCCCGCCGGGCTCGGGAGCAGGCCCACATACCCGCCTTTGGGCAGCTTCGCGAGCACATCGTTCATCGTGCAGAGGGGGTTCGCCTTCGTGCCGTCGGCCGTCGGCGGGCACGTCGACTGCGCCTTCACGTACACGACCTCGTCGGGACGCGCGCAGCTCGATCGGCTGGGCGTGATGATGCCGGGGTCGCAGATGCCCGAGTCGCAGTCCGTGTGCTTCGTGCAGGCCTTGCGGCAGCTACCGTCGGAGCCGCAGACGGAGAGCTCGGCGGTCGGGCAATCGGTGGCCTCGTTCGCAGGACGACACGCGGCGCACGCGCCCGTGCCCGTGTCGCAGCGAGGCGCGGTGATCGCACGCGCCGAGCACTGCACCTCGTCGCCGACCGCACACGCGCGGCAGTACTGCGTCGCAGCGCAGATGGGTGCCGTGTCGGGACACGCCAGCGCAGTGTCGTTGCCGCAGAACCCGACCATGTCCGGCGGTGCGGTGGCGAGGTCGCCCACCGACAGGTCATCGTGCGAAAAGACGCCGGCGAGGTCGGTGTTCCCGAGATCGAGCTCGCTCACGAGGCGGCACGTGCCCTCGGTGCAGAGCGTCATCGAGTACGGATCGCAGTCGGACTGCGTCGAGCAGGGAACCGAGGATTTCGTCGAGCATCCGACGACGAGGATCAGAAGCGAAACGGCACAACCACGAACAAAGCTCATTAGTCTCTCTATCTCCACCTGGATGCTCGGCCGGGTTATCGACCGCGCGCAAGCGAAGTTTCGAGACGTGTACGGTTTATTTGATGGAGGCGAACAGCGACGGCCCGGCAGACATCGTCGTGGCGGTGTCGAAGACGTTGTCGACGCCGCGGCCGCCGTGCATCTGCGCGCCATGCATCTGCATACCGTGCATGTGCGCGCCGTGCTGCGAGGCGCCGTGACGCGCGTACGCGTTCAGCATGTCGAGGTGCGGACCCTCCTCACGCGTGTTGCGCATCATGAGCTGGTGGACGCTGCTCACCTGGTACGCGCTGCGATCCGTCTTCATCTGTCCGGCGATCGTCATGCGCGGCGCGCCGGTGCGCTGCCAGAGCGACTTGTTCACGCGTGGTGCCAGCGATGGGTGCGTGGCTGCCATCCACGGGTTGCGCGACGACCACGCGCTCTCGGTGCGGTTGCTGCGCCAGAAGGGGCTCTCCTCGTGACGGACCATGTCCGGCTCCTTCATGATACGACCCCGGCGCAGCTGTTCCTCCTGGCGGCGCTGGCGGGTCTGATCCTCGACCCGCTTCTGGCGAATCGTCGCCGCGACGCCGCGCTTCACCTGGCCGAACCAGCGCGAATCCGCGTGCGCGGGCGTGGCGACGGCAGCGCCCGCGAGCGCGAGGAAGATCGAGAGACAGCGAAGCTTGACGGTCACGGCCCCCTCAGGAGCAAGCCAAGTGCCACGCGAGCATCACTTCAAGCTGTTGATTTTAATACACAGCACACAGCGCACGACACGTCCGGACCAGGCCTTTAGCCGGCTCTTGGGTCTGCAGACCCCTCCGACTTTCGATTAGGATGCCCGGATGCTCGCTCACCGCGTCAAGCCAGGAGACCACCTCAAGCTGTCGGACATCGACCCGGACGAGCGCGGTCCGTTCGAGGACAAGCACGATCCGAAGGTGCTCGACCTCTCGCAGTCGCTGGCGGAGCGGCTCGATGCGCTGCAGGAGAAGCTGTACGCCGCGCAGCAGCAGTCGCTCCTGGTCGTGCTCCAGGCGATGGACACGGGCGGCAAGGACGGCGTGCTGCGCAGCGTGGTCGGTCCGCTCGACTCCCGCGGCGTTCACGTCGTGAGCTTCAAGGCGCCGACCCCCGAGGAGCGCGCGCACGACTTCTTGTGGCGCTGTCACGTGAAGACGCCGCGCGCCGGCGAGATCACGTTCTTCAACCGCTCGTACTACGAGGACGTGCTGGTCGCGCGCGTGCTCGACCTGGTGCCGAAGGCGACGTGGAAGGCGCGCTACGAGCTCATCAGCGACTTCGAGCGGATGCTCGAGCAAGGCGGCACCACCGTCGTGAAGGTGTACCTGCACATCTCGAAGGAGGAACAGAAGGCCAGGCTCGAAGCGCGGCTTGCCGACGAGCGGAAGCACTGGAAGTTCGATCCCGACGATCTGAAGATGCGCGCGCGGTGGGACGACTTTCGGTCGGCGTACGAGGATGCGCTCACGAAGTGCACGTCGAAGAGCGCGCCCTGGTACGTCGTGCCGGCGAACCGCAAGTGGTACCGCGATCTGGCGATGCGCGAGATCCTCGTCGAGACGCTCGAGAAGATGGACCCGCACCACCCGCAGGTGCACTGGGATCCGAAGACCATCGTCATCCCGGACTGAGGGCTACCGCGTCTGCAGCCAGTGCATCACGCGTTCGCTCAGCAAGGCGATGATCGTGAGCGGAGGGGCGAGGCCGATCGCCGAGCCGAGCATCATCTGACCGAAGCGGATCGGTGAGAGCGCGAGCGCGTACGTGACGCTCGGCGTGAGGAAGAACACCATCCGCAGCATCGCCACCGTCGAGATCGGGCGGTCGGCCAGGTGCGCGAGGATGCGCTGCATGAACGGACGCGTGGGCTTCGAGAGCGGCTGGCCGCCGATCACGCGCACGATCATGAACGTGAACACGACGGAGAGCAGCGCGGTCGCGCCGCCGATGACGCCGCCCAGCAGTCGGCCCCAGATGAGCACTCCGGTCGCGAAGAACAACATCCCGGGCAGGTGCAGCAGCTCGCCGACCAGGAACGCACCGATGAAGACCAGC
>JBDTCO010000215.1:0-3841 GCA_039923495.1 Polyangia bacterium | reverse complement strand
CTGCGACGCTCATCGTGCGTGACAGCGAGATTCTGAACAGCACGGCGGAAGGCGTGAATGCCGCGTCCTGCACGCTGACGCTCCAGCGCAACCTCATCACGCTCAACAAGGGTGGCATCACGCTGGGCAACGGGACCGTGTACACCGTCGAGAACAACTTCATCGTTGCGAACACGTCGGTGACCTCGCCCGGTGTCTCACTCGACAATGGCTCGATGGGCACGTTCCAGTTCAACACCGTCGCCAAGAACGTGGTGACGATGGCGAATGTCGTGGGCGGCATCTCGTGCGGCTCGGCGGGCAAGACCATTGTGAGCTCGATCGTCGTCGAGAATCAGAAGGGGGGGACGAGCCAGCTCGACGGGGCGTGCACGCTCACGAATGTGGTGATCGGTAGTGACACGGCGACGGGTGGCATCATGAAGCCTCCGGCGTTCGTGGTGGACGGGACCGACTATCACCTCGACGCGACCGATGCGAAGAACGTCGATTGCTGCATCGACAAGGCCGCAACCGGTCCCGCGGTCGACATCGACAACGAAGCCCGTCCGAAGGGCGCCGGCTACGACATCGGCGCCGACGAGGTGAAGTAGGTCGCCGCATGCCGTGACGTTGCGCCCGGTGCTGTTCTCTCGCCGGTGCCTCTGCGCCGGATACGGTTCTCCGGGACGACTGCTTGCCGTACTCTCCGGCACCTCATGCTCCGCTTTCTAATCGTATGTGCGGTCGTGCTGCTGAACGCGACGGCGCGGGGAGAGGCGCCGATCGTCCTGGTCCTGCCCACGCGCTCTGACGGTGCGCAGGTGCGATCCGCGTGGCTTCGCGAGGTCGATACGCGCCTCGGTATCGTCGTACGGCACGCCGGAAGAAGATCTCGGCTCCTGCCGGCATCGGAGGCGAGCTGTCGTACCGCCGAATGCATGGCGAGGCTCGCGGAGACCGCGGGCACGGACCTCGTGATCGGCGCGCGCGTCGTCGCGGACCGGGGCTCACCGCCGAGCTACAAGCTGGTCGTCGATCGCTTCGACCGTGATTCTCCGGGCACGCTGCACAGCGAGGACGCGGAGTGCCGCGTGTGCACCGAGGTCGAGGCGGCCGAGCGTCTCGAACAGGTCGCGGCGCGCCTGTTGCCGTCGATGGTCGTGGTGCAGCCGGGGCTGTTGGATGTGGTCGCGCCGACGCCCGTGACGATGCCGCCGCCGGCGTTCGTGCAGGAGAACCCGCACCGCAAGCGCAACCTTGCGCTCGCGCTCGGGCTGACGTCGCTCGTCGCCGCCGGTGGCATCGCGATGATCGTCGTCGGCGCGCACGCGAGCTCGCTGGACGGTCACTTCGTCGGCGGCGTCTCGCTGGCAAACCCGCAGACGCCGTTCTTGTACGACACGAGCGGCACGAGTACGGCGCTCATCACGACGGGCGCGGTGGTGCTGGGCGGAAGTCTCATCGCGATCGCGCTCGAGGCATATTCAGCACGGTCGCGAAGATTACCGTGACGACGTCGAACGTCGAGGGTGCATCTCGTGTGGCTCGGCGGGGAAGCCCATCGCGAGCTCGTTCGCGACGGACGGGACCGCCTTTCACCTCGAGGCGGCCGATGCCGACAACGTCGATTGCTGCATCGACAAGGCAACGGCTCAGTTGATCTTGTAGAAGAACATCGAGCCCTGCGTATCGATGACGAGGTGTGCGGGGATCGGGTGGGTCTGATAGCTGATGTTCTGCGACTGAGATCCATCCGACGGGAAGAGCACGCCGTCGATGGTCACGTTGCCGAAGAGCGTCGTGGCCGTGCTGGAGTCGGACTCGAGATCCGCCCACTGACCACCCGAGAAGCGCGAATTCGAGAGTGTGACCTTGCTCAGCTCTCCGCCGTACCAGAGGTTCACGCTGGTGGGGCCGGTGAACGTGCTGTTCGTGATGACGGCCGTGGTCCAGCCGAGGACATGGCTCCCTGTCTCCGCGAGCACCACGTTCATCAGCTGATTCGCGGACACCGTGGCGTTCGTCAGGGTGAACGTGATGTGACCGCCGATCGCGACGACACCGTAGGCTGTGTTGTCGTGGATCTTGGTGCCGTCGATGGTGACGTCCTGGATGAGGCCTTTGAGCACGATCCCGCCGCAGACGCTGGGAACCAGCTGCGATGCCGTGCAGCTCTTGCCGTTGCCCGACACCTCGCCGCCGGTGAGGTTCACGTGGCCGTAGGCAGTCGCGTCGATGCCCGACGTGAAGTTGTCCTGGAAGCTCGCGTACACAAGGTCCGCGTTGGCGTACTCGGACAGGTAGAGCCCGCTGTTCGTGGCGTCCTTGGTGAAGCCGTTGTTCGCGAAGAGGGCACTCTGACCGGTGATCTTCGCGTAGCCGCTCAACCATGCGCCCGTGCGGTTGTACCGGAACGTCGCACCACCGAGCGAGACGGTGGCGTTGCCCGAGGCCATGACGCCCGAGCCTCCGTTGTGCTCGACGATGGCCGAGCCGAAGCCGAGGGTAGCGGTGCCTGACACGAGCGCGCCGCAGTCGAGGTTGTCGTGGATGTGGATGTTGCCGATCGACGCGACGGCGCTTCCGCGGGCGACGACGCCCTCGCCGAAGCCCGAGATGTCCATGTTGATGACCGTCGCGGTGCCAGCGAACGAGAGCGCCACGGAGGTGCCGCCGTCCCCCTTCAACAAGACGGCGTTCGACGTGTGCCCGATGAGCAAAGTGCCGTCGGGTACGTTCGTCGTGTTCGGCGTGGGCCACACCTCGCCGGATGCCGAGCTGTAGGTCCCGTCCGCGAGCAGGATGCGCGCCGGGCTCGCGGCATGCGACATCGCATACGTCAGCGTGCGGAACGGCGCCTCCGTCGTGCCGGGGTTCGCGTCGTCGCCGAGCGCCGGATCGACCGACGGGTAGACGACCTCGATCGCGCCATCGAACGTGGCGGAGCCGTGTGGTGTGGTGAGCCCGAGCTGGAGCTTGCCGGGGAGCTGGGTGACGGGGACGTCGAGGACGATCGTCGCCGCCGTCGCGCTGCTCGTGATCGTTCCTTGCAGTGGCCCGACGGTGGCCGATGTCGCGCCGTCGAGATCGACACCCAGCAGGTCGAGCGTCACCGTTCCTACGCCCTGCCGCACCTGTGCGCCGAGCTGACCTTCGACGCGCACGCTCGAGATGGTCGGCGTGCCGGGTGGCGTCGTCGTGAACGTGTAGCTGAACGGTGCCGCGAGCGCGCGGCCATGCAGGTCGTGCGCGCTGGTGGCGACGGAGACCGTGTACGTCGTCGCGGCCTGGAGCGTGCCGTGCGCGCACGTGTAGACGGCACCGCTGACGACGGCATCGCACGGCAGCGCAGGGGAGAAGCTCATCGCGGCGATCGTGGACTCGGGGTCCATGTCGGCGGAGAACGCGACGACGAGGTCGCTCGCGCGGCTCGCGCTCGGCGCCTCGTCCGAAGGTGCGGTGCTCACGACCACGAGCGCTCCATCCGCGGCATCCGTACCGACGCGCGGGACGGTGCCGCCATCACCCTCGGGGACGGTGCCGGACGTCGCGTCTTTCACCGTGTGTGTGCAGCCAGACAGCAGCAGAAGAAGAAAGCAGAGGTTCCATCGCATGGAGAACGGGTCCTTTGAGCGCTCATCGACGTGAGCCGCGGTGTGATGGCGTGGTTATCGACGCACCCCTGCGAATGGTTGCGTGTCCATCGCGATCAATCCGCTAGGCTCGTCGGATGTCGCGCTCGCAATGGCTGCGGATCGGCGCGCTCGCGCTCCTGCTCGCGAGCTGCTTCGTGATCGCCGAAGTGACGGGCCTGCGACATCGCGTCACGTTCCACTCCATCCGCGATCACGTGATCGCG
>JBDTCO010000214.1:0-11153 GCA_039923495.1 Polyangia bacterium | reverse complement strand
TGTGTCGTGCAGCAGACAGCGTCTGAGCGGCCTGCTCCGCGACGCCTCGGGCCGTTGCGACGGCGGCCTCGAGCGACGCGCGATGCGTCTCGTGCCCGGTGATCTTGGCCAGCTCGTCCTCGAGCCTGGCCTGGTACGCGATGAGGGCCTCGACGGTCGTCGCAGCTTGCCGGTGCTTGCGCAGGAGGCGACCTATCTTGTCGAGGCGGTCCTCCACGACGGCCAGGCGGCCGGGGCTCGCGTCGAGCTGCTGGCCGTAGCGACGCAGCGCGCGCGTCGCATCGTCGACGATGACGCGCGCCTCCTCGAGCTGCTTGCCGATGCCCGACAGCGTCTCGTCGATGCGGCCCAGCTCGGAGAGCTCGCGCGCCAGCTGCCCCAGCTCGTCGACGACCGCACCTTCGCGCGCGTACAGCACGTCCTCGCCGCGCTGCACGGCGGCCTCGAGCTTCTCCATGCCGCGCAGGCGCTCGCGCTCGGCGGTGAGCTTTGCGTCCTCGCCGGGCGAGAGCTCGGCCTCCTCCAGCTCACGCAGCTGGAAGCGCAGGAAGTCCTCGCGCTCGCCGCGGCTGCGCTCGTCGAGCGTCGCGCCGGACAGCGTGGCCGTGGCAGCCTCGAGCGACTCCCACGCCTGACGCACCGTCTCGCGCTGCGGCGCGCACTCGGCGAACGCGTCCAGGATCGCGAGGTGGTGCGCCGCATCGCCGAGCGTCTGGTGCTCGTGCTGCCCGGCCAGCTCGATGAGCACGCCGGCCACGCTCGAGAGCGCCGCGACGGTGGCGATGGTGTTGTTGACGTACACCCGACCGCGCCCCGAGCGCTGCACCACGCGCCTGACGACGAGCCCGTCGTCGGACGCATCGATCCCGGCCTTGCTCAGCCGCTCGAGCAGCGCGTCGGCTGCCGGCCCGTGCGGCGGCTCGAACACGGCCTCGATGCGCGCCTCGTCCGCGCCCGCGCGCACCACGTCGGCCGAGATGCGTCCGCCGCGCAGCAGCGAGACGGCCTCGACCAGCAGCGACTTGCCCGCGCCGGTCTCACCCGACAGGACATTCAGACCCGGCCCAAAGGAGATCTCCACGTCGTCGAGGAGCGCGTAGTCGGTGATGCGCAGGTGCGTGAGCATGGGGACGGAGAGCTTATCGAAGCAGGTTCATAAGTGTTGCGTACTTTCTCGCGGAGTTCACTCGCCCCAGCGCAGCTTCTCGCGCAGCACCGCGAAGTTTCCCTTGGCTCCGCGATACAGGCGGAGCGGCGGCGAGCCCTGGCTGAGGCGCACGGTGTCGCCCTGCTGGATGCGCTGGCCCCACTGGCCATCGAGGGTGAGCATCAAGTGCTCGGCGGGGCTGTGCATGCGGATGGCGATGCGCGCCGTCGAGGGAAGCACGAGTGGACGGGTGGTGAGCGTGTGCGGACAGATCGGCGTGAGGACGACCGCGCTCACGTCCGGCGCGACGATGGGACCACCCGCCGCGAGGTTGTACGCGGTGGAGCCCGTCGGCGTGGCGACGATGAGCCCATCGGCGCGGTAGCGCGTGATGAGGACGTCGTCGACAGTGACGTCGAGCTCGATGAGCCGCGCCAGCGCCCCCTGGCTGACGACCGCGTCGTTGGCCGCGTGACGCACGAGCACCTCGCCCGACGCGAGCTGGACCTCGCAGCGCAGGCGCAGGCGCTCCTCGACCGGCAGCACGCCGTCGAGCGCCTGCTGCAGGGTCTCGCGGGCATGCTCCGGAGGCGCGGTAGAGAGGAAGCCGAGCGTGCCGAGGTTGAGCCCCACGATGGGTACCCCACCGTCGGAGACGAGCGCCGAGCCGCGCAGGATCGTGCCGTCCCCACCGAGCACCACGAGGAGGTCGACGACGCCGGCGACGTCGCTCTCGTCGATGAGCTGCAGGCCCGCGATCCGGGAGAGCGCCGCGCGCTGCGCCGTCGCGTGGCCCGCTGCGCCCTCGACGAGCGCGTAGACCTCGTGGCCGAGCCCGAGCAGGTAGGGCGTCAGCTCGGCGACGACATCACGCGCCTCGGGCTTGTCCCGCTTGAGGAGGAGCCCTATGCGTCGTGGCATCGTGGCTCGAGCTTAGGGTGCTTGGTCGCAACCCCGCAAGGGTCAGCGGCCCGGGGCAAAAGGCGAGGACCGGCCGCATAAAAAGACTAGGTGCAACGCCTCCATTCACCCTACTCTCCGCCCGGCCGGCAACCGGGCTCGAAAAGCTGGGTCAAACTCCGCCGGAACGACTCGGGTCAAACTGCTTGACACCCTTTGGGGTGCCTACTATAAGTCTGCCCCTTCAGGGATAAACCATGGGCTCAACTCAACAACTCACGACCAAAGAAGCGCAGGCCGACCGCAAGTGGCACATCGTCGACATCGGCGGTCTGACCCTCGGCCGCGCTGCCACCCAGATCGCGCACCTGCTGCGCGGCAAGCACAAGCCGACCTTCACGGCCCACGTCGACAGCGGCGACTTCGTCATCGTCGTCAACGCCAGCAAGGTGGAGCTCACCGGTAAGAAGATGGACGGCAAGCTCTATCACCGTCACTCGCTCTTCCCGGGCGGCATCACCACCTTCACGGCCAAGCAGCTCGTCCAGCGCAACCCGCGCGAGATGATCGAGCGCGCGGTGTGGGGCATGCTGCCGAAGGGTCCGCTCGGCCGTCGCATCTTCAAGAAGCTGAAGATCTACGCCGGCGAGAAGCATCCGCACGTGGCGCAGAAGCCTGCCGAGCTCAAGATCCCCTCCGCGAAGCACGCGTAAAGAACAAGGAACGTCATGGCTGACACGCAGCTCAAGGTCGACAAGAAGAACGCCTTTTACTCCACGGGCCGCCGCAAGACCGCGGTCGCTCGTGTGTGGATGATGCCCGGCTCGGGCCGTATCCTCATCAACCGCCGCGAGATCGACAACTACTTCGGTCGCGCGACCTCCAAGATGGTGGTCCGGCAGCCGCTCGAGCTCACCGAGACGATCGGTCGCTACGACATCTTCGTGAACGTGCACGGCGGCGGTCTCTCGGGCCAGGCTGCTGCGATCCGTCACGGCGTCACGCGCTCGCTGATGAAGATCAACGAGTCGTTCCGTGCCGGCCTCAAGAAGGTCGGCTACGTCACCCGCGACTCCCGTCAGAAGGAGCGCAAGAAGTACGGTCAGCGTGGCGCTCGCGCCCGCTTCCAGTTCTCGAAGCGCTAGACCCTACACAACACTCCTCGCACCACTCGAAAAAGGCGGCCCCACGGGGTCGCCTTTTTCTTTTTCGTTTGTCGTAGTCTCGGTGCGACGTGCGTGTCTCTCTGCTGCTCCTCGTGTGTGCCGCCGGCTGTCGTGAGCCGTACACGCCGTTGCCCACGACGACGGACATGACGCCTGCGCTGCCGACGGTCGTCTGGAAGAAGCGCACCGACGCACCGGGATCCGTCCCACGTGCCGACATGCCCATCGTCATCGCGCCCGAGCAGCGTGCGCTGTTCGGCTTCGGAGGGATGCCGCTCACGCAGACCGACGCGTGGTCGTTCTCGCTTCTGGACGACTCGTGGAGCGTCGTGCCCCTCGGCACCACCAACCCGCCCGGTCGGGACGGCCACTGCGCCGCGTACCTACCTGTGCAGACGCAAGTGCTCTTCGTCGGCGGTCACGGCCGCGACGCGACGCCGCCGGCCTCGCGGTTGCTCGCCGTCGGCAACGACGCGTACTCGCCCGTCACGGGAGATCGCCCCGCCGCCGGTGATGGCTGCGCCGCCGCGTACCTCTCACGCACTCATGGCGTCGTCGTGTACGGCGGCTCGTCGACGCCGGACGAGACGTGGCTCTTCGACGGCACCACGTCCACCTACACGCAGCAGCTCCCCGACAACACGCCCGGCGGTCGCGTGGGCGCCTCGCTCATCGAGGATCCCGGCGTCGCCTCCGACGCGGGTGTCACCGACTTTGTCATCCTCTACGGCGGCCTGGAGAACGGCGTCGAGAGCACCGATGTCTGGATCTACAACGGCACCGTGTGGGCAGAGCTCGGCACCTCCGCCGATCCGGTGGCGTCGGACACCGACGATCCCCGCCCGCTCGGTCGCACGCAGGCCGCCGTCGCGCTCGATTCCACGCGGCACCTTCTCTATGTCTTCGGCGGCCTCCGCCAGGGCGCCTACCTCGCGGATCTCTGGGTCCTCGATCTCTCCACGACGACCTGGCATCGGCTTCCGATAGGTGGTGGTCCCGTCGGCCGCGCGGGTGCGTCCGTCGCGTGGGATACCGTGCTCGACCGCATGCTGCTCTTCGGTGGCAAAGGCGACGCAGGCCTCCTGTCCGACGGGTGGACGCTCTCCGTCGCGCCGTGAAGCTGCGTCTCCCCGTCGCGCTCAAGCTGCTCGGGATCTTCCTCGTCCCGGCGTCGCTCACGCTGCTCGCGTTCGCCTTGCTCGCGCACCACCGCGCGTCGCAGCTGCTCGAGGACGAGCTCGGTCACAGGCTGACCGGCGTCGCCGCGTCGGCAGCGCGCACCATCGAGAACGACGGCCTCGCGCTCTTGCAGCCCGGCGACGAGGAGACCCGGACGTATCGAAACGTGCGGCGTCGGCTCGAGGAGCTTCGCGAGGCCGCGGGCGTCGCGCGGATCTACGTCTTCGACGAGCGCGATCTTTCCGTGTGCGACACGACCGCGCGGCCCATCGGCGAGCGCGACTATGGACTGTCGCGCTCGACCGCGGAGATCGCCTCGGCGCGTCAGGGTCGTCCGACCTCGTCGGTGCTGTTCTCGGGTGGCGACGGGCAGCTCTACAAGAGCGCGTTCGCGCACGTGCCCGATGGAGCTTTCGTCGTCGGGGTCGATGGGGCCGCGCCGATGTACGAGCAGCTCGCGACGCTGCGCAGCACGCTCCTGCGCACGGGCGTCGCGGGGGTGCTGCTCGTCGCGCTCCTCGCGCTCGTCGCGGGTGGGCTCATCGTGACGCCCGTCCGCAAGCTCGCGCGCGCTGCGCTGCGCATCGGTCGCGGCGATCTCGACGCGATCGTTCGACGCACCTCGCGCGACGAGATCGGTGACGTCGCGGAGACCCTCGAGCAGATGCGACAGCTGCTGCGCGCCCGCGACGAGCGCACACAGATGATGCTCGCCGGCATCGCGCACGAGGTCCGCAACCCGCTCGGTGGGTTGCAGCTGTACGCGGGCCTGCTGCGCGAAGACCTCGAGGGGCAGCCCGAGCAGCTCGCACACGTGAAGAAGGTGGAGCGCGAGCTCGAGCACCTGAAGAACATCGTCTCCGACTTCCTCGAGTACGCGCGTCGCCCGCGACCCGCGCTCGTGGCCATCGACGGGGCGACGCTCGCGGCCGAGCTGCTGCCGCTCGTGGAGAGCGGCGAGGTCGAGATCGTGACCGACATCGAAGCGGGGGTCACGCTGTCGGCCGACGCGGGTCAGCTGCGACGCGCGCTGCTCAACCTGCTCGGGAACGCGGTGCAGGCGAGCTGCGCCGGACAGCGCGTGACGCTCACAATGCGCGCCGCGCAAGACGGCACACGCATCGAGGTGCGCGACGAGGGCGCCGGCATGCCGGAGGCGCTGGTCGAGAAGATCTGGGCACCGTTCTTCACGACGAAGCAGAAGGGCACGGGCCTCGGGCTTGCCTTCACGCGCGAGATCGTGCAGGACCACGGCGGCACCATCGAGGTGACGAGCACCGTCGGTGCCGGCACGACGTTCACGATCGTGCTGCCGCGAGGCGGTGGTGGAACGCTGCACTGAAGTCCGGCTCTCGGTACCATCTGCCATGGCGTTCACCATCGACCCAGAAGTGGCGTTCGCGATGAAGCGGCTCGCAGCGCTGGTGCGCCACACGGACAGTCCCGCGATCGGGGACGTGGCCCTGCGGCGCAAGCACGCGGCGGACTACGCCCGGTTCTCGGTGGGGCTACCCGGGCCGCCCGACGTGATGACATGCGACCTCGAGACCCGCGGCCACGATGGCGCGACGGTGAAGCTGCGCTGGTACGAGCGCAGAGGCGGCGTGCGCGGTCCTGCGGCGCTGTACGTCCACGGCGGCGGCATGATCATGGGCGGCCTCGAGGAGACGCACCTCGTCGTCGCGGGCTACGTGGCGGAAAGCGGCGTGCCGATGCTCGCGGTCGACTACCGCCTCGCGCCCGAACATCCGCATCCGACGCCCGTCGAGGACTGCTACGCGGCGCTGCAGTTCCTCGCGCTGCACGAGGGCTGCGCGCCGTCACGCCTCGCGGTGATGGGCGATAGCGCGGGTGGCGGTCTAGCGGCAGCGACGGCGCTGCTCGCACGCGACCGCGGCGGGCCGGCGATCGCGCGGCAGCTCCTCGTGTACCCCATGCTCGACGACCGGACGGTCACGGTGGACCCGGTGCTCGCGCCGTTCGTGACGTGGTCGGCCGAGGACAACGTCACCGGATGGCGCGCGCTGCTCGGGCCGCGGCCGGGCGACGCGTACGCGGCGCCGGCGCGCGCGCAGGACCTCTCGCGCCTGCCGCCGGCCTACGTCGAGGTCGGTCAGCTCGACCTGTTCTGCGATGAGGACCTCGCCTACGCGCGCCGCCTTGGCCAGGCCGGCGTGGACGTCGAGCTCCATGTCCACCCTGGCTGCCCGCATGGCTTCGACCGCGTCGCCCCGCGCGCCGCCGTCACCAGGCGCGCGATGGCGGATCGCATCCGGGTGCTGAAGGCCTTGTAGTCACAGGATGGCACCGTCGTCCACGCGAGGCCGCTGAAGATCCGCTACGATGCGAACTCATGGCGACGATCCTCATCATCGACGACAACGAGACGATCCGTGACGGCATCGCGCATGTCGTGCGGCGCATGGGCCACGCGCCGGTGTGCGCGGCGTCCGGAGCCGAGGGGCTCCAGCGCTTCGTGGAGGCGCCGCCCGACTTCGTCATCACCGACCTCAAGATGGATGGCATGACCGGCGTCGAGGTGCTCGCCAGGATCAAGGAGCAGGATCCCGACTGCCCGACGATGATCATCACGGCGTTCGGCAGCGTCGAGACGGCAGTCGAGGCGATGAAGCTCGGCGCCTTCGACTTCCTCATCAAGCCGTTCGCGCCCGAGGTCGTTCGCCTCAAGGTCGAGCGCGCCCTCGAGCTCGGCGCGGCCCGTCGCGATCGCGCGCGGCTCACGGAAGAGAACGCGTACCTCCGCGGTGAGCAGGCCCAGAGCTACGGCGAGATCGTCGGAGGCTCCGACGCGATGCGCAAGGTGTTCGCCGTCGTCGATCGCGTCGCTCCCACGGACACATCCGTCGCCATCTACGGCGAGTCCGGCACCGGCAAGGAGCTGGTCGCGCACGCGATTCATTCGCGCTCGCGTCGCAAGGACAAGCCCTTCATCAAGGTCAACTGCGCCGCGCTCGTCGAGACGCTGCTCGAGTCCGAGCTCTTCGGCCACGAGAAGGGCGCCTTCACCGGCGCCGTGCGTCGCAAGCCTGGCCGCTTCGAGCTCGCCGATGGCGGCACGCTGTTCCTCGACGAGATTGGCGACATCTCCTCGTCGATGCAGACCCGCCTGCTCCGCGTCCTGCAGGAGAAGGAGTTCGAGCGAGTCGGTGGCGAGCAGACGGTGAAGGTCGACGTCCGCGTGCTGACAGCCACGCACCGCGATCTCGGCAAGGAGGTGGCCGACGGCCGCTTCCGCGAGGACCTGTTCTACCGACTGCAGGTCGTGCCAGTATCCATCCCGCCGCTGCGCGATCGTCGCGGCGACATCGCGATCCTCGCCGAGCACTTCGTCCGCAAGCTCGCGCCGCGCGCCAACCCGGCCGTGAAGACCATCAGCCAGGCGGCGCTCGATCAGCTCATGGCGTATCGCTTCCCCGGCAACGTGCGCGAGCTCGAGAACGTCATCGAGCAGGCGCTCGTGTTCACCGACGGCACCGAGGTGACGCCCAGCGCGCTGCCCGAGGCCGTCCGGGCAGCGGGCTCCAAGCCTGCGCTCTCGCCTGCCGATCTGGACCTCGGCTCGCCGGATCGCGCACTGCCGGACGTGCTCGACGACCTCGAGCGGCAGCTCATCCTCAAGGCCTACACACGTGCACAAGGTGTGAAGACGGAGACAGCGCGCCTCCTCGGCGTGAAGACCAGCGCGCTGTACTACAAGCTGGAAAAGTACGGGATCGTCTGAGCGTCCGACGAAAATCTGAGAGTTCTGGGCAGGTGGTCCCTTCCGGATCAACCTGTTAGGTAGAGCACATAGTTTGCATTTTCACCCTGCCGAGACATGCGTCGCTGGATCTTCACCCTCCTGCTGTTGACCGGGCCTCTCACGGGCTCCGGGCTCGCCGCGCCCGCGCAGGCATCGCAGCAGGACGCGCAGCTCAGCCAGCTCCAGGCGCTGCGCTCCGAGCTGCAAAAGGCCGAGGCGGCCGTACAACCTTTGCGCGCGAAGAAGGCGCAGCTCGAGAACGAGGCGGCGCAGCTCGCGGCGTCCATCGACGCCGACAAGCGCAAGCCCGACGGCGTGCGTCGCGATCGCGAGCTGCAGGCGCACCTCGCGGAGTCCAAGACCAAGACGGACGAGATCGAGAGCGCCCAGGCCCAGCTGCGCTGGCGCGAGCCCGGGCTCACCGCGCTGCGTCGTCGGGTCATCAGATCCATCGACCAGGTGCTCGACGGCAAGGCGGTCACCGAGGCCTCGCGGCTCGAGCTCGAACGGCTGCGCACGGCGCAGGTCGCACTGCTGGTGAGCCCCTCGCTGCCGCTGGTCATCGCGCGCGACACGAAGGGCCTCGTGGATCCGCTCGACGGGCCGCGCGAGCTCGGGGAGAAGGCCGACCTTTTACGCGACTCCGGCGACAAGCTGCGCCGCGAGGTCAAGCGTCTGTCCGCGCGTATCGACGGCGTCGATCGCCGTCGCCGGCTGCGCGAGCGGGCGGGTGCGCTCGACGAGGACATGTTCAGCGAGAGCGCGTCCAACCGTCGGATCGCGCGGGCGGGTGACGGCTCGGGCGCGACGACCGGCACGGTCACGACCGTCATGTCGACGAGCAGCGGCACCAAGGGCTCAGCCGACTCGACCGGTGGCTCGCCCGTCGCCTCGCCCACGAGCGGCGTGGGCGCCCAGGGAGGCTTCACCGGCGCGCCCACGACCAACAGCCCGTCGAGCGCGCGCACCGACACCACGGTCCTGCGCAACCTCGTCGATCCCGCCACGCTCGACGAGCTCCGCCAGTCCGACGGCATCGACGACGCCGACCGTCAGACGAAGGCGCTCAAGAAGGCGCAGGCCGAGCTGGAGTCGCTCGCCGCCGAGCTCGACCGCCGCGCCACCGCGCTCGACGGCCGCGCCAAAGACCTGAAGCAGCAGAAGTAGCCCCGACTGATGTAGTCTGCACGGCGATGCACGCGCTCGTGCTGCTCGCGGTGTTGAAGCTGACGCTGCGGCTCGAGCTGGGGCCGGAGTACGACTCGAACGCCAACCGCTCCGAGGTCGTGAGCGGCGCGGTCAACCCCGACCCGCCGGTGGGCTCGGCGCTGGTACGCACGACGGCTCGGCTCGGCTTCGCATGGAAGCGCGGTCGCAGCCTGCTCAAGCTCTCGGCGGGGCTCGGCTCGAAGGTGTTCTTCAACCGCTTCGTCGCGGACCAGGACGTGATCGTCGCGCAGGCGGGTCTCGACGAACGGCTGCGGCTCTCGCGCCATGCGGACCTCTCGATCCTCGGCGACTACTACGACGCGTACCAGCACCTCGTCCCCTCGACGTGCACCGACTGCCTCCGGCGGCGCGACTTCCGCACGGGTCAAGGCGGCCTGCGCATCACGGCGTTCGACGGGCCGGGCTCGTTCTGGATAGGCGGCGGGTACCGCGGGTTCCAGTACAAGCCGGACACCTACTTCGACTTCCACTCGCCGTCGGGCGAGGTCGGCGCGAGCCTCGGCACGCAGCTCGGCAGCGACGACAATCCGCACGAGCTCACCGTCTCGGCGAGCTATCGAGTCGAGCACCGCACCTACAACGGCGTGCAGCAGCTGCGCAACAATGTTCCGGCGTGCGCGCCCGACCTACCGCTCGCCGACGGCTGCCTCGTGCCGGGCACGCACACTCGTGTCGACGAGTTCCACGAGCTGGGCGCCGACATCACCTACGTCGGCGTGGTGCTCGCGAGCCTCGGCTATGCGATCCAGCTCGATCGGTCGAACAGCTTCGGACAGTCGCTCCTGCGGCACGTGGTGACGCTGCGCCTCGGCTACCGGCTACCGTGGCACCTGTACGCGAGCGTGAAGGCGCAGCTCCTCGTCTCCAACGGACTCGATCGCGTGCAGCTCGACAGGCAGGTCTCGAACCTCACGTTCGCCACGATCGAGGACGAGAACCGCAACGCGTTCATCGTCGATCTCGAGCGCGAGATCCCGAAGCTCGGGCTCTCCGTCGACGCGCGGTACTCGTTCTTCGCGAGCCAGCTCGGCGCGCAGCAGACGAGCTTTCGCAGGCACGTGGCCTACGTCGGGTTGACCTACCGCTTCGCGACGCGGTAAACCCGGGGCGTGGCGCTCCGCAACGCGTACGACGAGGCCTCCGACGGCGAGCTCTGCGCCGCCGTCATCGCCCGTGAGCCCGCGGCGTGGCCGACGTTCTTCGCAAAGTACGAGCGGCTGATCCTCGCCTGCATCCGCCGCGTCCTGCGTCGCTACGGCGCCGCGCACGGCGACGACGACGTGGAAGATCTCGCGTCGCAGACCGCGTTCAACCTCGTCAAGGACGACTACAAGAAGCTGCGCACGTTCGACGCATCGCGCGGCTACAAGCTCTCGAGCTGGGTCGGCCTCATCGCCACCAACACGGCGCTCGACGGGCTGCGCCGGCGCGGGCCGACCGACGTGTGGAGCGCCGCGTCGCTGGAAGACACGGATCCCGCCGCGCACAGCATCCCGACCGACTCGCTCGACCCCGGCGAGGAGCTGGAGCGCCGCGACCTCGTGCGACAGTTCCAGGAGGTCGTCGCCGAGCTGAGCCCGGCCGATCGCCTGTTCCTCGAGTACTACTACGTCGACGATCTCGAACCCGAGGAGATCTCGCGGCTGATGGGCATCTCGCTCAACACCGTGTACAGCCGCAAAAACAAGATCCGCCAGAAGCTCGTCGAGCTGGTCGAGCGGAAGAAGCAGCCGGAGCACGCGTAGAAGCTCAAGAGATGGCCAACGCA
>JBDTCO010000213.1:0-7060 GCA_039923495.1 Polyangia bacterium | reverse complement strand
GTTCGCGGCGAGCGCTGCACCGATGCGCTGCTCGTCGAGCCCGCGCTGCTCGCCGACCGCGCGCAGGAACGCCTGTGCGATCGCGTCGGAGTAGCCTTGCATGGCGGGGATCGTGGTGTTGACCTCGAGAGCGCGCGCGGTGCCGCGATCGTCGATGAGGAAGTCCACGCGCGCGGTGGCGATCTCGTCTGCCTCGCGATAGGTCGCGAGCATCGCGGCGTGCTCGAGCGGCGAGAGGGCTGACAGCACGCGCGTACGCAGCGTGCCATCAGGTGCATCGAGCAGCGCGCGCGCCTGGCGATCGATCGCCGTCACGATGCGGTGCGAGTCGAGCGACAGGCTGTGCTGCACCTCCGACGCGACGACGAGCGGCGTCAGGATCGGCGGGATCGCCAGCTCGACACCGTCGGCCAGCGTCACGTGTGCGCCAGCTGCCATCGCGAGTGTCTGGTAGCGACGGGCAAGCGTGGCGAGCTGCGCCGGGTCCAGGCTCGCGAGGTACGCGTCGATCGTCGTCGTCGTCGTCACCGGATCACGCGCAGGACGAACGCCTTCAGGTACTCGGTCTCGGGGACGCCGAGGAGGATCGGGTGATCGGAGCCCGCCCCGCGACGCTCGAGGAGCTGCACCGTGCGGCCCGCGTCGCGCGCCGCCGACTCGAGCATCTCGCCGAAGATCGAGACGCCGACGCGGCCCGAGCAGCTGCACGTGACGAGCGTGCCGCCGGGATGGAGGAGGCGCAGCGCACGGAGGTTGAGCTCCTTGTACGCACGCAGCGCCGGGTCGATGCCCTCGCGACCGCGACCCCGGCGCTTGGCGAGCGCGGGGGGATCGATGACGACCGTGTGGAACAGGCGGCCCTCGGACTCGAGCGCGCGCAGACGATCGAACGCGTTCGCTGTCTCCACGCGGACCTGTGTGTAGCCGTTGCGTGCAGCGTTGGCCGTGATGCGCGCCGTCGCCAACGGCGACTCGTCGAGCGCGATCACGGAGGTCGCGCCGCCGCGTGCGAGCGCGAGCGCGAAGCCACCGTGATACGAGAACGCGTCGAGGCAGTCGCCGCGCGCGTGCCGCCCCGCGACCTCGTGGTTGCCGACCTGATCGAGGTAGCCGCCGGTCTTGCCGTCACCGAGCACGTCGACCTCGACGAGGCTGCCCGCGTCGCGATAGCGGACCTTCGTCTCGCCACTGCCGCAGAGCACGCCGGAGCGACGTGCCAGGCCTTCCATCTCGCGGGCCGAGCCATCGTCGCGCGCCACGACCAGCCGCGCCCCGGTGAGCGAGCGCAGCAGCTCGGCGATCATCGCCTCGCGACGATCGATGGCCGCGGTGGTGGTCTGCAGCACGACGACGTCGGCGTAGCGATCGACGACGAGGCCGGGCAGCGCGTCGGCCTCCGCGTGCACGAGGCGCTCGGCGCTCTCGTCACCGTCGACATAGCCATCCGCGCGGCGTCGCGTGATCGCGGCACGGAGGCGCGCCTCGAAGAACGCCGGATCGAGCTGTACGGGCGCTTCGTTCCGGTCGAGCACACGCACCGGGATCGGGCTCTGCGGCGACCAGAGCGCCGAGCCGAGCGCGCCGCGGCGATCGCGCAGCGTGCACACCTCGCCGTCGCCCTCGTGGCGCGCGACGTCGGCCGCGTACACCCACGGCAGGCCGCCGCGCACGCGCGCGCCGCCCTTGTCGGTCAGCGTGACGACGACCGACACGCTAGCTGCCCTTGCGCCGCACGTTGTAGACGCCCTTTGCCGTGGCGACGAGCGTGTCGGGCGCCGAGGCCTGCCAGCAGCGCATGTCGACGACGCCGACGCGGTTGCCGAGCCGCACGAGGTGGGCCTCGGCGACGAGTGGCTCCGGGCCGGCATGCTTGAGGTAGTCGATGCGCATGTCGATGGTCGAGACGCGATCCTCGGCGAGGTCGCAGGCCGACCACACCGCGAACCCGCCGCACGCGTCGAGCACCGCGGCGAGGATGCCGCCGTGGAGCGCGGGACGTCGCGGGTCACCGACGAGCTCGTCGCGGAAGGGCAAGACGGCGTGCGTGTAGCCTTCGGTATGCGCGCCATCCACGGAGCCGGACGCGATGCGCAGCCCGAGCCAGCGGTGGAACGGGATGGCCTCCATCGCGAGTCGCGCGAAGTCGGGTGGAAGGGGCATGACGGGTACATATCACGCGCTTGCCGTGCACCGCAGAACCGCGCTACCAACTCGGCATGAGCACCGATCGCGCAGCGCTCTCCTCTCGCCGGACCCGCTTCATGGAGACGCTCGGCAAGAACGACGTCGCCATCATCGCCGGCCGCGGGATCACGATCCGCAACTCCGACGTCGACTATCGCTTTCGCCAGCCATCGGACCTCCTTTACCTCACGGGCGTCGAGGAGCCGGACACGTGGGCGGTGCTCGCACCGGGTCGGGACAAGCCGTACTCGCTGTTCGTACGCGCGCGCGATCCCGAGCGCGAGACGTGGACCGGCCGACGCGCCGGGCTCGAGGGCGCGGTCGAGAAGCACGGTGCCGATCAGGCCTTCGCGATCGAGCAACTCTCCCGCGAGCTCCCGAAGCTCCTCGATGGCGCGGACACCGTGCACTACGTCCCGGGTCTCGAGCGGAGCGTGGACGAGGTCGTCAACGGCGCGATCGCCGAGCTGCGATCCGCCGAGCGTCGCGGGATGCGCGCGCCGCGGTCGATCTCCGATCTGCGCACCACCCTGCACGAGCAGCGCCTCCTCAAGGACGATGCGGCGCTGGCGACGATGGCGCGCGCCGTCGAGATCACCGCCGAGGCGCATACGCAAGCGATGCGTGCCGCGCGCGACGGCGTGATGGAGTACGAGGTCGAGGCGCTCATCGACTACACGTTCCGTCGCCACGGTGGTCACGCCGGCTACGGCACGATCTGCGGCGGCGGCGACAACGCGACGATCCTCCACTACGTCGACAACTCGATGCCGCTCAGGCAAGGCGAGCTGCTCCTCGTCGACGCCGGCTGCGAGATCGACGGCTTCACCGCCGACGTCACGCGCACGTATCCCGTCGGTGCGCGCTTCTCGCCCGCGCAGCGCCGTGTGTACGAGCTCGTGCTCTGCGTCGAGAAGGCCTGCATCGACACCGTGCGCCCTGGCGCCACCATCGACGGTATCCACGCGCTCGCGGTCGAGCTGCTCACCGCGGGCCTCGTCGAGCTCGGGCTGCTCCACGGCGACCCGAAGCTGCTCGTCGAGAGCGGCGCGTACCGAAGGTTCTACATGCACCGCACGTCGCACTGGCTCGGTCTCGACGTGCACGACGTCGGTGCCTACAGTGTGGCGGGCAAGCCGCGCCTGCTTCAGGCGGGCATGATCCTCACCGTCGAGCCGGGCCTCTACATCCCGGCGTCCGCCACCGATGTCCCGGCCGAGTACCGCGGGATCGGCGTCCGCATCGAGGACGACATCCTCGTCACGGCGGTGGCTCATGGATCGGGGCGGACGAACCTGACAGCCTCGATCCCCAAGGAAGTCGACGAAGTCGAGTCTCTTACCGCTGCATAGCAGGGTCCACGCCTCCGCGTGATAAACTGAACGGGCTTGAGCTCCGTCAACCTGTACTCACGTGAAGTCTCGATCAAGCTCGTCTATTACGGCCCGGGCCTGGGCGGCAAGACGAGCTCGCTGCAGTGTATCCACCGCGCGATCAAGCCGGACGCGCGCGGACAGCTCGTGTCACTCGCGACGGGCTCGGACCGGACGCTCTACTTCGACTTCCTGCCGGTGAAGCTGCCGAAGCTGCGCGGCTACACCATCCGCGTGCAGCTCTACACGGTGCCCGGCCAGGTCCACTACAACTCGACGCGCAAGCTCGTGCTCGCGAACGCCGACGGGCTCATCTTCGTCGCCGACTCCCAGCGCGATCGCGAGCAGGCCAACCTCGAGTCGCTGTCGAACCTCGAGGAGAACCTCGCCGAGCAGGGCACGTCGCTCGCGGAGATCCCGCACCTCTTCCAGCTCAACAAGCGCGATGCCCCGGACGTACTCGGTGTCGTCGAGATGAACGAGGCGCTCAACAAGCACGGCGCCCCGTCGTTCGAGACGAACGCCACCACGGGGCAGGGCGTGTTCGAGTCGCTGAAGAGCATCACGACGCTCGTGCTCACCGACCTGCGTCGTCGTGGCGTCTGGCGCGCACCGCCGCCCGTGAACCTCGACCAGGAGAAGCTCGAGTCTCCGCCGAGCTCGCAGCGCACGCCGACGACGGAGACCGCCGACTCGATCGCCGCCTCGCTGCAGGCGCTGGCCGAGCGCAACTCGCCGAGCGCGCCCGAGCTGGTGCTGCAGCCGCTCGAGCCCGAAGAGAAAGCGACGACGAGGGCGCAGGTCGCGCGCGGGATGGCGACGTTCTCGGACCTCGTGCCGCCGGGGGCAGCGCGCGACGCGATCGTGGCGGTCGAGTATCAGCTCTCGCGCAGCGACTACGCGAACGCGGTGCTGACGGCGGGGAAGCTGTTCGACGAGGGGAGCTTCGGCGCGACGGGTAGGGCCGGCGAGGGGCCGGTGATGCGGGCCCTGATGCTCGGCCTGCCCGGCGATCGCTACCAGCGGTTCCGCGAGGCGGGCGAGCGCGCGCAGGGTGGGTCGGCGTCGTCGGAAGATGCGCTCTTCGCGCTGTTCTTCGTCATCGACGCCGTGCTGCGCGGGAGCCCGCGCGAAAGCTGACGGTCGGCTTCGCTGCGAGCGTGGGCTCGGCGCGCGGAGTGGTCGGTGCTACAGCGCGAACTTCGCGCCGGCGAGGAAGTCGAAGTAGCCGGCGAAGATCGTGTTGCGGTGGCCGAAGCCGTCGTCGACGAAGCCCGGACCGAACGAGAGGTGGGTCTCGGCGCCGAGGCCGATGTGGCGCGTGAGGAAGTAGTATGCGCCGACGCCGACCTTGATCTCGAACGCGCCGCCGATGCCGGGGTTGCCGGCACCATAGGGCGCGAAGATCGGGCCCGCGATCCCGACGGTGATGATGGGGACGAGCGGGATGCGGAGCAGCTTCTCGAGCGTGAATCCGACGAAGATGCCGGGCTCGATCTGCGCGAAGTAGGCGCGCCCGCCGGCGTTGAGCTCACCGCCGAGCCAGACGGTCAGCTTCGGCAGGTCGGCCACGATGCCAGCGACGTTGAAGCCGAACTTGTACGACCCGTAGCCGTCGCCGGCGTAGCCGATGTAGCCGTGATAGTAGTTGTTGAAGTCGGCGGAGACGCCGAGCGGTGCGACCCCGATCATGACCTTGCCGGGCCACGCCTCGGGCCCGTCCTTCTGGATGCCGTCCGCATGGGCGAGGGACATCCCTCCGAGACTCAACATCAGGGTCACTACCAACAACGAGATTCGCTTCACGCACTACCTCCGGATCGGGCCTCTACGATGCCGCGATCCCGAGGCGAGTTCCACTTTACTGTTGCGGGGTGGCTGGCACGAGCGAATCTACAAGATGAACTCGGCGCCGATGTTGAAGTCGAAGGCGCCGTACAGATCGGTGTAGTTCCCGCCGCTCTTGCAGGCAGAGGACTGGTGGAAGGCGGGGCCGAGATCGAAGTTGATGCCGGCTCCGACGCCGACCCACTTCTTGATGAAGTACTTCACCCCGACGCCGGTCCGGCCGACGGGGATGCCGACCGCGTCGTCGCCACAGGCGCGGTCGTAGAGGCCGACGATGCCGAGGAGGATCGGGATCTCGACGATGACGGGGAGCTTGGTGGGGATCTTCACCTTCACGCCGACGGCGAGCTCGCTGGCCCAGCCACCGCGGTAGCAGAGCTGCTGGGAATTGCCGGGGCACACGTCGGTGCGTGGACCGGCGCCGAGGACCTGGCCGAGCTGAACGTCGAACCAGACGATGCGGTGGAAGCGATAGGCATACTCCGCGGTGAGCCGGGCACCGTCGGGGCTGCCGATCTTGCCGCCGAAGCCGAGCTGGTACCCGAGGCTGGCCGAGAGCTCGTGCTTGCCGGGGAACTCTTCGGGACCGTCCTTCTGGATGCCGTCGGCGTGCGCAGTGGCGCCGCCGAGGATGAGCAGGAGGACGACGAGAGCGCGCATGCTACCTCGCGCCGGTGATGCGACGCGCGGTGAGGTCGAGGTAGTTCTCGTCGACGTCGATGCCGACGTACTTGCGGCCGCTCGCGATCGCCGCGACGCCGGTGGTGCCGGAGCCGTTGAACGGATCGAGGATGACCTGGCCGGGGCTCGAGCCGGCGCGGACGACGCGCTCGAGCAGCTGGAGCGGCTTCTGCGTGGGGTGACGACCGTGCGACTTCTCGCTCTTCGGCGGTGTCGGCAGCGACCACACCACCTGCTCGCCACCGGGCTCGGGCATGGCCCACAGGTCGCGCATCTGCTTGCCGCCGTTCTCGGCCTTCATGTCGCGATAGTTGTACGTGTGGAGCAGCTTTTTCCCGCGGTTCGGCGCGGCCCACAGGATGATCTCGGTGGAGTGGGTGAAGAAGCGGCACGCGAGGTTGGGAGCCGCGTTCGGCTTGAACCAGGTGACGGTGTTGAGCAAGTGGAAGCCAAGGGTCTGCATCGCGAAGCCGATGGAGAAGATGACGTGCTGCGTGCCCGACACCCAGATCGTGCCACTGGGCTTGAGCACGCGTTGACAGGCGGAGAGCCAGGCGAGGTTGAACGCGTGATCCTGGCTCACGCCGCGAGACGCATCCCAGCCACCCTTGTGGACGTTGACGCGCTTGCCTCCGGAGCAGGTGCTGCCGCCGTTCGACAGGAAGTACGGTGGGTCGGCGAAGATCATGTCGACCGAGGCAGCCGGCAGGGACGCCAGGGTCTTCAGGCAGTCGCCACGCAGGAGGCGGAAGTCCTCGCCGCGTGCGTGCACCGTCGCGTCGCGATCGGCGCCGAAGAACAGCTGCGCGGACGAGATCGACGTGACCACGTCGGGTGCGGCCTTCGCGATCGGGCCGCGGCGTGTGCTCGCGGCCTCGTACGCAGGCTCCATCGGATCGAGGTCGGGCTTACGGAGCGGTCTCGCCATGTAAGCCACTGTAGGTTCGTCGTACACACACCTACAAATTTTTGGA
>JBDTCO010000212.1:0-21906 GCA_039923495.1 Polyangia bacterium | reverse complement strand
GGTCGATCGTTTCCTGGCACGCGCCGCAGCCCGCGCTGAAAACCTCTACTTGTCGTTTCGCCATGTCGTTCGCCGTCCTTTCATGTCGATATGCACGCCGGACACGCGACGGTGGCGCGGCTTGGCCAGGTGTTCCAAATCGAAGCCGCGACGAGCAGCCCGAGCCCCGCGTACATCGCGGCATCGCTCTCGAATCCAAACTTGCCCGCGAGGACGATCGTGGCCGCGTTCATTCCGAGGAAGAACGGAGCAAAGCCCCTGCGCCTTCGGGCGCGAAAGCCGAGCATGAAGACGGCGATGAGCATGAAGACCGCGGTGAGCGGGAAGAGCCATCTCACGTCCAGCAGGAAGCCGACACCGAGCGAAGTGAGCGCGCCCGCGTAGGCCGGCCAGCACGCGGGGCATGCGATCTTGGGCAACAAGGCGAGCACGATACCGGGGAGCGCCGCGACGCTCGACCGCCAGTCGGTGCCAGGCGGCGACGAGGTGTTCTCCTGTTGCGCGATGGTCAGCGCTGCCGCGATCTGATCCGTGGCGGGTGCGTGGATCCAGCCAGTGGCGTCTGCGTAGACCCTGCAGCAGTTCTCGGAGGACGGGGGTTGCCGCGCGACGTCATGACCATCGACGAGGATGGTCGGTGAGCCGTAGCCTCGAGTGTGCGCGGGAGCCTCGGGATCGCCGATGCGGTGCTCGCGCCACTGGGGCTTCATTCCCGCGCGTGCAAACGCGAGCAGCATGTTCGCGCGGGCCAGCGAGACGTTCGGACAGTCCGAGGCATAGACGAAATCAACGGTCGCCATGTCCGGACTCCTCCTCGTCGAGTGCATCGAGAATTGGGCAAGCGCTCGTCGGCCCCTTTCCGCGGCAGGTGCGCACGAGCTCCGTGAGTGCGGCCTGGATGCGCGCCAGATCGAGCATCTTGGCCTCGATGTCTGCCATCTTGGCCTTCGCGAGCGTACGCACGTCGGCACAGCTCCTTGTCGGGTCCACGCGGAGGCCGAGGAGTCCGCCTATCTGCTTCAACGTAAATCCCAGGTCCTTCGCGCGACGAATGAAGCGAAGGCGCTGGACCGTATCGGGCGGGTACTGGCGGTAGCCCGATTCTCGCCTCGGCGGCTCGGCGATCAGGCCCTCGCGCTCATAGAAGCGTACCGTTTCGACTCCTATCCCAGCCGCCTTGGCAACCTCGCCGATCGTCAGAGCCTCCATGAAGAGAAGCCTACGCCCTGCACCCAACTACAGAGTCAAGGGTCGGCTCTCCGCGAGCTGAGAAGAGGCAACGCGCAGAGTGACGTCGAACACTTCAATCCTCTCAAACAGACCTCCTCGAACGACGCTGCTGATCGACCTGGGTGGGCCGCCGCGACAGCGATGAGGAAGAAGAACACCTGATCGATGATGAGCCGTGCACGTGAACGGGCCGCTCACGCTCACGGCCGATCAGCAACAGAGCACTAGTCGAGGAAGAAGTCCTTGATGAGCTGGGCGCCCGGCTGCATCGCGTACTGATCGAAGTCGGTCACGCCGTCGGCGCGAAGCACCTCCTCGTCGATGAAGAAGTTGCCGGTGCAGGTCTTCGAGTCGCGCAGGAAGATCGCGCGCGCGGCGTCGGCCATGATCTCCGGCTTGCGGCTCGCGTTCACCGTGGCGTCACCACCGAGGAGGTTCTGCGTCGCCGCGGTCGCGATCGACGTGGCGGGCCACAGCGCGTTCACCGCGATGCCCTTGCCGCGCAGCTCGTCGGCCATGCCGAGCACGCACATGCTCATGCCGTACTTCGCGATCGTGTACGCCACGTGCCCCGTGAACCACTTCGCGCTCATGTTGAGAGGCGGCGAGTTGTTGAGCACGTGCGCGTTCGACGACTTCGCGAGGTGCGGCAGGCACGCCTGCGTGCAGAGGTACGTGCCGCGCACGTTGACCTGGTGCATGAGGTCGAAGCGCTTCATCGGCAAGGACGCGGTGTCCATGAGGTTGATGGCGCTCGCGTTGTTCACGAGCATATCGATCCCACCGAACGTCTCGACGGCGCGCGCGACCGCCGCGTGCACCTGCTCCTCCGAGCGGACGTCGACCACGCAGGCGATCGCCTTGCCGCCGAGCGACTCGATGCGCTTTGCCGCCTCGTGGATCGTGCCCGGCAGCTTCGGATTGGGCTCGGCGCTCTTCGCGGCGATGACGATGTTGGCGCCGTCACGTGCGGCGCGCTCGGCGATCGCGAGGCCGATGCCACGCGACGAGCCGGTGATGAAGAGGGTCTTGCCTGCGAGGGTCTTGGTCGGCGTCATGGGGAACGCGAATACCCCGGCGCGCTGCTTACGCGCAAGCTCAGCCCAAGACCTCGAACGCGCGCCGCGCCAGCTGCGCGTCTTCCTCGCTCGTCACCACGCGCACCTGGACGGCCCCGGTGGAGAGGAGCTGAGCGCCCTTCGCATTGCGATCCTCGTCGAGCTGTACGCCCATCCACGCGAGGCCCGCGCACACCTCGCGACGCACACGCACGCTGTGCTCGCCGATACCGCCGGTGAAGACGATCAGGTCCACGCCGCCCAGCACCGTCGCATACGCACCGATCATCTTGCGCACGCTCGCCACGAAGACCGCGAGCGCGAGGTCGCCGTCGCGCGACGCCTCGAGCTTGCGCACGTCGTGCTCGCCGTCGGCGAGACCATAGAGCCCCGACTCGTGATCGACGAGCTGCTCGATCGCGTTCGTATCCAGGCCCTGCCGCAGGAGGTAGACGAGCACGCCGGGGTCGAGGTCGCCGGTGCGCGTGCCCATCACGATGCCGCCGGTCGGCGTCATGCCCATCGACGTGTCCACCGACTTGCCGTCGAGGATCGCGACCACGCTCGCGCCGGAGCCGAGGTGCGCCACGATCGTGCGGCGGGGGAGCTGCGCGCCGAAGTGATGACAGATAGATTCGTACGACAGGCCGTGGAAGCCGTAGCGACGCACACCCCGCTCGTGCCACACGAGCGGGATGGGCAGGCGTCGCGCGACCTCGGGCAGCGTGCGATGGAACGCGGTGTCGAAGCACGCGACCTGAGGCACGCCGGGATACTGCTGCTCGGCGGCTGCGATCAAGCGCAACGCGACCGGCACGTGCAGCGGTGCGAACGCCGCATACGCCCGTAGCGTGTCCTTCACCTTTGCGTCGATGAGGCAGTGCGCAAGGAGCGTCGGGCCACCGTGGACGATGCGATGGGCGACGATCGTCGGCGCAACGTTCTTCACCTGCTCGTGCATCTGGCGCGTACCCTGCGTCAGCGTCTCGGCGGAAGCGGACCCCTCGATCGTTGCATCCCAGAGGGCGGCAACATCATCGTCACGCCGCGCGTACAGCCCCAGCTTCAGTGAGGAAGATCCTGCGTTGATCACCAGCACGGGGCCGTCGTTCTTCATCTCGAGCTCTCCACGGAAAAGGACCACATGACTCTCACAGCCGACGAGCTCTCGAAGATGGACGCGTACTGGCGCGCCTGCAATTACCTCTGCGCGGGGATGATCTACCTGCGCGACAACCCGCTGCTCCGTGAGCCGCTGCGCCCGGAGCACACGAAGGCGCGGCTCCTCGGGCACTGGGGCTCGGACCCCGGCCAGACGTTCACGTGGCTGCACCTCAACCGCGCCATCGTGAAGCACGACCTCGACATGATCTACCTGTCGGGTCCGGGCCACGGCGCACCGGCGGTGCTCTCGCACTGCTACCTCGAGGGCACCTACTCGGAGGTCTATCCAGAGAAGAGCCAGGACGAGGAGGGCATGCTCAACCTGTTCCGCGCGTTCTCGTTTCCGGGTCAGCTCGGCAGCCACTGCACGCCCGAGGTGCCGGGCTCCATCCACGAGGGTGGCGAGCTCGGCTACAGCGTCTCGCACGCGTTCGGCGCGGCGTTCGACAACCCCGACCTCATCGTGAGCGTCGTCGTCGGGGACGGCGAGGCCGAGACGGGACCGCTCGCGACGTCGTGGCACGGCAACAAGTTCCTCGACCCGGTGCGCGACGGGGCGGTGCTGCCCGTCCTCCACCTCAACGGCTACAAGATCGCCAACCCCACGCTGCTGGCACGCATCACGGAGGAGGAGCTCGACCAGCTCTTCCGCGGCTACGGATGGTCGCCGATCGTCGTCGCGGGTGACGATCCCTCGCTGATGCACGAGGCGATGGCGACCGCCGTCGATCGCTGCATCACCGAGATCCGCGCGATCCAGAAGGAGGCGCGCGCGACCGGCAAGGCGAGCCGTCCACGCTGGCCGATGATCATCCTGCGCTCGCCGAAGGGCTGGACGGGCCCGAAGGTGGTCGACGGTCACAAGGTCGAGGGCAGCTGGCGCGCGCACCAGGTGCCGGTGCTCGACGTGAAGAAGAACCCCGAGCACCTGAAGCTCGTCGAGGCGTGGATGCGCAGCTACGAGCCCGAGAAGCTGTTCGACGAGCACGGCCGTCTGCGCGAGGACCTGCGCGCGCTCGCGCCTCGTGGGGCGCGTCGCATGAGCGCCAACCTGCACGCGAACGGCGGCAAGCTGCTCGCGCCGCTGCACATGCCCGACTTCCGCGACTATGCGGTGAAGCTCGAGGCGCCGGGAACGCAGTTCGTATCGCCGACCGAGGCGCTCGGCAAGCTCCTGCGCGATGTCATGCGCCGCAACATGACGACGTTCCGCGTGTTCTCTCCCGACGAGAACGCGTCGAACCGGCTGCAAGACCTCTACGACGCGACCAAGAAGACATGGCTCGCGGCGACGCTGCCGTCCGACGCCGATGGCGGTCAGCTCGCGCCCGATGGTCGCGTCATGGAGATGCTCAGCGAGCACACGATCGAGGGCTGGCTCGAGGGCTACCTGCTCACGGGGCGGCATGGCCTGCTGTCGAGCTACGAGGCCTTCGTCCACATCATCGACTCGATGTTCAACCAGCACGCAAAGTGGCTCGAGAAGTCGAAGCTCGAGCTCGACTGGCGCGCGCCGATCTCGTCCTTGAACCTGCTCATCTCGTCGCTGGTGTGGCGCCAGGATCACAACGGCTTCACGCACCAGGATCCCGGCTTCCTCGACGTGGTCAGCAACAAGAGCGCGGAGATCACGCGCATCTACCTGCCACCGGATGCCAACTGCCTGCTCAGCGTCGCTGCGCATTGCCTGGGGTCGCGCGACTACGTGAACGTCATCGTCGCGGACAAGCAGCCCCACCTCGTGTACCTCGACATGGACGACGCCGTGCGCCACTGCACCAAGGGCATCGGCATCTGGTCGTGGGCCAGCACCGACGATGGCGCAGAGCCCGACGTCGTCGTGGCCAGCGCCGGAGACATCATGACGAAGGAAGCGCTCGCCGCCGTCGCCATCCTGCGGCAGCACTTCCCCACCCTGAAGATCCGCTTCGTGAACGTCGTCGATCTGTATCGCCTGCAGCCCGACACCGAGCACCCGCACGGGCTCTGCGATCGCGACTTCGACTCGCTCTTCACGAAGGACAAGCCGGTCATCTTCGTCTTCCACGGCTACCCGTGGCTGATCCACAAGTTCACGTACCGACGCAACAACCACCACAACATCCACGTCCGCGGCTACAAGGAGAAGGGCAACATCAACACGCCGCTCGAGCTCGCGATCGTGAACGACGTCGATCGCTTCCACCTCGCCATCGACGTCATCGATCGCGTGCCGCACCTCCAGGCCGTCGGCGCGCACGTCAAGGAGCTGCTCCGCGACACGATCACCGACGCGGTGACGTACGCGCACACGTACGGTGAAGATCGCCCGGAGGATCGCGACTGGACATGGCCGAAGCCGTGAGCGCCAGGCGCCGGCTGCTCGCGCTCACCTTGCGCGAGCGTCGCGAGCTCGGCTGGTCGGCGCTGTACCAGTCGCTTCAGTCGCTGACCTTCATCCCGTTCACGGCCGGCATCACGTGGTTCATCGACGGCGTGCTGCACCCACCTGCCGCACGCAGCCGGCACACGAGCCTGATGTTCATCGTCGTCTTCGCGCTGGCGAACCTCGCGCTGTGGGCGCTGCACGGCTGGTTCACGGTGCAGGCGTTCGGTGCGAGCCAGCGCGTCGCGCGTACGACCACGGCAGAGCTCCGGCGGCTCGTCGTCGATCAGCTCCAGCGGCTCTCCATCGGCTGGTTCACGCGCAACGGCGCCGCGGGCGCGTCGAACAAGCTCACCGTCGACATGGGGCGCATCGAGTCGTTCCTCGGCCAGGTGACGCGCAGCCTCGTGCCGGGCGTCATGCTCGGCCTCGCGACGTTCGTCTACCTGCTCGTGCTCAACCTCCGGCTGGCGCTCCTCACGCTGCTCATGCTGCCGCTGCAGGCCATCGTCATCCGCGCGATGAGCCGCCGCCTCGATCTTCTGCACGCGCAGGTGAAGGACAGCGGCGAGAGCTTCGCGGAGCGCGTGTCCGAGCTCGTCGGATCGATGCGACACATCCGCGGCCTCGGCAACGACGACCACGAGCGGGAACGCATGCACCAGAGCATCGAGCGCGTGCGTGCCGCGGGTCTCGAGGCCGGGCTCGCGATGACATGGGCCAGCCTCGGCCTGCAGATGGCGCACGAGTACATGCCGGTCCTCGTGTGGTGCGTCGGTGGCTGGATGACCCTCGATGGCAAGGTCACCATCGGCCAGCTCGTCGGGTTCGTGGGGCTGCTCGCGTTCGTGCAGGGTGGAATCTCGGCGGTGGCCGGCGCGTGGGCGGAGTGGGTCTCGGCGCGCGCCGGTGCCGAGTCGCTGTTCGCGCTGCTCGACTCCGACGAGGTGGAGTCGGACGGGGAGGTGGTGGACTGCACGCTGACCGGCCAGATCTCCCTCACGGATGTCGGCTTTCGCTATGCCGGCGCCGAGCGCGCGACGCTCGAGCACCTCGATCTCGAGCTCGCGCCGGGCACGCGTGTCGGCGTCATCGGGGAGAGCGGCGCGGGCAAGTCGACGCTGCTCGACCTCGTGTGCGGGTTTCACGCTCCGACGAGCGGGCATATCACCTACGACGGCCACGCGATCGACCGGCGCGCGCTCAGGCGACGCATGGCGCTCATGAGCCAGGACGCCTTTTTGTGGAACGCGACCCTGCGCGAGAACATCCGCCTCGGTCGACCGCAGGCCTCCGATGCAGACGTGGTCGAGGCCGCCGTACGCGCGGGTGCGGACGCGTTCATCGGCGGGCTCGAGCGTGGGTACGACACCATCGCGGGTGATCGCGGCGGGCAGCTCTCGGGCGGGCAGCGGCAGCGCGTCGCGCTCGCGCGCCTGTTCCTGCGCGATCCCGTGCTCGTGGTGCTCGACGAGCCCACCTCTGCGCTCGACATCGAGACCGAGGCGGCGCTGTTGCCGGCGCTCGATGCGCTATGTCGCGGTCGCACCAGCTTCGTCGTATCGCACCGCCTCGCCCTGGTGCGCACCCTCGACGAGGTCGTCGTGCTCGCGGCTGGTCGCATCGTCGAACGGGGCGCGCCATCGGTGCTGCTCGCCGATCCCGGGAGTCGCCTCTCGCGCCTCTCCGCGCTCAGCGCCTGACGGGCTTCGATGATCGCGCGAGCAACGCGCGGTGGGGGGAGGCTCGTCGAGCTCCGCACGACGAGGGGGGACGGGCACGTCACCCCCTGATGATCACGGGGCGCGCCATCGGTGCTGCTCGCAGTTCCCGGGAGTCGCCTCTCGCGCCTCTCCGCGCTCAGCGCCTGATGGGCCGGTGCGCCCCGTCGCGCGCGATCGCCGCGATGGGCGGACGCGATGGCTGGATGCTCACCCCGCGCACGAGGTTGGCGGGGATGATGTAGTCGTCGCGCCGCGCGTTGTGCTCGCACATCGAGATGGCACCGTCGCGCGTGGCCACGAAGAACGAGCAGTGATCGAGGCGCTCCTGATCGAGAGCCGCCGCGTCCTGGAAGTTCTGCATGAAGAAGCTGAGCTTGCCGACTTCCATGGATCGCGTGCGCAGCATCGCGCCCGCCAGCGCACCGAGCTTGCGGCCGATCCAGCCCGCACCGGCCGCGACGAGCCCGGGCTCGTTCACGAGCACGTGTCGCAGCACCTTCAGGGCCGAGCGCGGGACGTCGGAGCGGTCGAGCACCACGGTGCCGAAATCGGCGAGGAAGCGCTCGATGACCGTGCCCTCGTCGAACAGATCCACGACCTCGCGCCCACCGACGACCAGCGCGTACGCCAGGTTGTGGCACTCCGGGTGGCCGATGAGCAGCGCGTCCCAGCTGAGCTTGCAGCCGGCCGCGTCGTCTATCAGCTGCTGCATGAGCTGACGCGTCAGCGCCGGACCGCGCGTCCGCACCACGCCGCGTCCGGTGTCGGCCTGCATCTGGAAGGAGCACATGCCGAGCTCACCGGCGTGCTTCACGAAGAAGCGCACGAGGTCGGGGACCTCGGCGAGGTTGGAATCGCACACCGTCGTGTTGAAGATGACGGCGAGGCCGAGGCCGCGACAGCGTGCGAGGTACGCCTCGCGCACCTCGTCGAGCTGCACCTCGCTCGTGTAGCCCTTGCGCTCCTGCGTGAGGTCCACATGAAAGGCGACGTCCACGAGGCCGACCGACCGTAGCTCCTCGAGCAGGTCGCGCGTGGCGCGGATGCCATTGGTGAACAGCGCTGGCACGAGCCCGATGGACGCCACGTAGCGCACGATCTCGACGAGCTCCTCGCGCCGGCGCAGCGTCGGTTCGCCGCCGGTGATCTGCACGTTGGTCTGCACGCCGAACAGTGCCTTTACGTGGTCCGCCTTGGCCTTCAGCTCGGCGAGCGGTGGATCCGCGACGGACTCCGAGTAGTCGGAGAGATAGCAGAGCGTGCAGTCGAGGTTGCAGCGCTGGGTGATCTCGAGCGCCACGCACCCGACGGTGGAGCGATGACCGAGCACCTGCCGTGGTGTGCGCTGCGCCGGCGCAAAGCCTGCGAGGCGCTGCGCGAGGAGACGCTGCAGCTCCGCGTGCTCGGCATCACTTGGTCGATACAGAGACGGCATCGGCGTCAGCGTACGTCGGATCGATAAAAGTGCTGCAAGAACGAGGGAGCGATGCCGAGGTGCCAGGCGAGGCGCAGCGTCCACATGAGCCCGATGGTGCGCGCCACGCCCCCTCGCTCCCAGCGCCGCGCGCTCGTGCACACCACGGCATCGACCTGCGTGAACGGACCGAGGCCGCGGAGACGACGCACGAGATCGAGGTCCTCGCACAGCGGCACCTCGCGGTATCCACCGATCTGCTCGAAGACATCGCGACGCACGAACAGCGCCTGGTCGCCGGTGGCGGAGCGAAGGTACCGACTGCGCAGGTTGATGATGGCTGCGGCGGCGCGCAGTCGCGGATCGGGCGACTCGATGTGCAGCTTGAAGCAGCCGGCGGTTGCACCCGCCTCGATCGCATCGGCGACCGCCGCCGATGCGCCGTCCGGCAGCCGCGTGTCCGCGTGCAGGAAGAGCAGCGTGGACGCGGTCGTGGCGGCCGCGCCCGCATTCATCTGGTTGGCTCGACCGCGCGGGGCCTCGAGGACCCGGATGCCGCGCTCACGGAGCGCCTCGCACGTACCGTCGGTGCTGCCGCCGTCGACGACGAGGACCTCGCAGGTCTCCTTCGCGCGGTCGATCGTCGCGCAGAGAGAATCGAGCAGGTCGCGCTCGTTCCACACCGGCACGACCAGCGCGACGCTCATCGACGCAGGAGGTGCTCGTCGTTGAGGTGCCAGTCGTAGTCGATGTACGAGATCTTCGAGTCGGTGGCGAGCTGCGCGTCCTTGGCGCGATAGCCATTGATCCACGCGAGCACCTTCTGCGGCTCCTTGCCGAAGTCGTCCTTGTACCAGTCGAAGATCTTCGAGATCCGGACGACCTTCTTCGCGGCGTCGTAGTCGACGTTGCGCTTCTCACCGACGAACTTTCTCACCTCCCGATCGAGCTGCTCGTCGAGCCTGTCCGCGGTGAACGCCTCGCGCGGCAGCGCCGGACAGCCCGCCGAGGCGCAGTTGAGCGCCATGTGCACGCGCGGGTCCTTGAACTGGGGCCGGATGATGTCGCTCTCGAGGTCCTTCAGGCTGATCGCCTTGCCGCCGACCTCGAACTTCGTGAACACGAAGAAGGAGAGCTTCGCGTCGTCGACGCTCTTCAGCTTGGGCAGCCGATCGAGCACGTTCTTCCACACGAGGACGTTGTAGGCGTTGAGGTAGTACGCCTCCTTTGCCTTCGCGGTCGGATAGTCGGCGCTGGTGGTCGGCGAGGATGCAGCGATGGATGCGTAGAGCTTGTCGACCTCCGCCTTGTCGACGCGGTCGTAGCTGACTCGCCCCTCGGTATCGACGTTCTTCTCCAGCAGCGCGTTCCAGCGTGCGGTGGGGAACGGTGTCAGCGCAGCGTCCTTCTGCGGCGCGACCACGCCGGCACACGCGAGACCGCTCGACACGAGGAGCAGCGCAACTCCGAGCTTCTTCATCCACGCATCGTAGTCCAATCGTAGACTCTCGGTCATGTCCGACCGTCGCGCGTTCTCCGTCGCCGTCTTCGCCCGTCACGCGGGGCGCGTCCTGCTCATCGCGCACAAGCGGCTCGGCACGTGGCTGCCCGTTGGTGGGGAGATCGAGCCCGGCGAGACGCCGCTCGAGGCCGCGCATCGGGAGCTGCTCGAGGAGACCGGGCTGCGCGGTCGCTTCACCCACGCGTCCGGGATCGACGGCGCACCGCCCGGCTTCCTCGGCTACGAGGAGCACGCCGCCGGATCGAAGGGCCTGCACATGAACTTCGCCTTCGTCGCCGAGGTCGACTCCACCGACGTCGTCTCCAACGGTGAGTTCGGCGCTCACGAGTGGGTCACGGACACCAGCCATCTCGAGGCGCCGAGAAACGTCCACCAGCTGGTCAAGCTGGCCCTCCGGGTCCCCTAGAAGAAGCGGACCAGGAGCGGGATCACGATCGGGACGAAGAAGCCCGAGAGGCCCATCCCGAGGATCGCGAAGACGCCTTCGACCTCGCCGAGGGTGAGCGCGCGCGCCGTGCCGAAGCCGTGGGCGGCGATGCCAATCGCGATGCCGCGCGCCCGACGATCGTCGAGCCGCAGCAGCACGAACAGCGCGGGCACGACGAGCGCGCCGATGACGCCGGTGACGATGACGAAACCCGCGGTGAGCTCGGGGCTGCCGCCGATGGACGCGGACACGGCCATCGCGATCGGCGTCGTCACGGACTTGGGCGCGAGCGAGCGCACGACCAGCGTGGGCGCGCCGAGCGTGCGTGCGATAACCACCGCGCTCGCCGCGGCTGCCAGCGAGCCGGCGACGATCGCGCACAGCGCGGGTGTGAGCGCCTTCTTCAGCTCCGCGAGGCGACGATACACGGGCACGGCGAAGGCGACGGTGGCAGGCCCGAGCAACAGCGCGAGCGGCCGCGTCGCGAGCTTGTACTCGACCCACGGCACCGACAGCGCGCGCGTCACCGCGTAGAGCACGAGCGCCGCGGTCACCGCCGGGTTCAAGAGCGGGTGCGCGCGACCGCGGAGGTGCAGATGCCGTGCGCCGACGTAGACGAGCACGCTCAGCGCACACCACGCGACGGTCTGCGCCACGAGACTCACGCGCGATCCTTCGCGACGAGCTGAAAGACGACCGCAGCGATCACGAGCCCGATGAGCGTGCTCGCAACGAGCGCCACGCCGATGGGCACGAGCGTGTGCCTCAGCGACGGGATCAGCGCGATCGCACCGACGGTGGCGGGCACGAAGAAGAGCGCGAGGTGACGCAAAAGGAAGTCGGCCGCGGCGTCGAGGCCGCTCACGCGTTCGCGCAGCATCAGGAACGCGAGCAGCGCTCCCATGCCGAGCACCGGCCCCGGCACGGGTACACCCGCGCGCGCGAGCAGCTCACCGCCCGCATCGAAGAGCGCGAGGACGAGGAGCCCGCGCCACATCGTCAGCGCACCCGCTTCACGGTGCGCCGCGGTGCTGGAACGAGCTCGCGCTGCCGAACATGCGCTTGCTGGTGCGGCGCACCGTCGGTGCCAGCAGTTCGAGGATGTGCTCGATGTAAGCCGGGTCGATCACCTGGAGATCGTAGTGCAAACGTCGCGGGACCGCGATCGTGTGAAGCGTTTCATGGCGACCCGGCACGCGATCGCGCTACGAGAAGAGAAGGAGGCAACACATGGACGAAGTCATCGGAATCGCGACCGGGGTCAGCGTGGGGATCGGGCTCGCGATCGTCTTTTACCGGCAGCACAAGGAGAGCACGGCGGCGCTGCCGCGGATCATGGAGGCGCTGCGCGAGTCCGGCTCGCTCACGCTCCCGGAGCTCGTCGTGAAGCTCGGCATGAAAGACGGCTTCATGAACCGCGGCAAGGTCGTCAATCTGCTCAACCCGGTGGTCGCGCGCGGCGAGCTCGTGCAGACCGAGCCTCCGGGCACGACGATGAAGGATCGCCTGTCCGTGATGCGCTTCTCGGTGACGGGGCAGTGAAGCGGCTGCTGCCGCTTTTGCTCGTGGGGTGCGGCGGCACGCTGGGCCACCCGTCGGCGCCCACGATACGCAGCACGTTCGACACGGACGTCGAGGGCTGGCGTATCGACGGCTTCAACACCGACAACCACGACTACAGCATCGGCCAGATCACGCCCGTGGTGGCGATCTTCGATCCTTCGGGCGCGGCGATGCGGGAGGAGACGTTCTACGGTGGCACGGACTACTTCGTCGCACCTGCGGACTACCTCGGCGATCTGTCCGCGTACGCGCACGGCACGCTGCGCTACACGATCCGTGACGAGTACGTCGACGAGCCATTCGACGCGCCCCTCGTGCTGCTCGACGGGGCTGGCGCGCGCTGGCGCTACGATGGCACCACCACCGCAGGCCTCACGACGACGCCATTCTTGATCCCCTTCGAAGGCAACGCAGGGTGGAGCCGCCTCGAGGGCACCGCGAGCTTCGCGGAGGCTCTCGTCGGAGTGACGGCGCTGCAGCTGCGCGGCGAGTTCTCGAGCGAGATCGATCGGTCGTGGATCGACGACGTCGCGCTCTCCCCGTGACTCTCGACCGTCAGGCTACCTCACGCTCGAGCGACTTCATGTCGATGACGAAGCGGTAGCGAACATCGCTCTTCAGCATGCGCTCGTAGGCCTCGTTGATCCGCTGGATGTCGATCCGCTCGATGTCGCTGACGATGCCGTGCTCACCGCAGAAGTCGAGCATCTCCTGGGTCTCTGCGATGCCGCCGATGGCCGAGCCCGCGAAGTTGCGACGCGGCAGCAGCATCTTGAAGGCCTCGATCGCGAGCGGCTTCTCGGGTGCACCCACGAGCGTGAGCGTGCCGTCGAGCTTGACGAGCTGCAGGTACGCGTTGAGGTCGTGGTCGGCCGAGACCGCGTCGATGATGAGATCGAAGCTGGAGGCGTGCTTCGCCATCTGCGCCGCGTCCGTGGACAGCACGACCTGGTGTGCGCCGAGCCGGAGCGCGTCCTCGCCCTTGTTCGCCGAGGTCGTGAACTGCACGACGTGCGCACCGAGCGCGCGCGCCAGCTTGAGCCCCATGTGGCCGAGGCCACCGAGCCCCACGATGCCGACCTTCTTGCCGGGGCCCGCCTTCCAGTGCTTGAGCGGCGACCACGTCGTGATGCCTGCGCACAGGAGCGGTGCGCAGGCCGCGAGATCGAGCGCCTTCGGGATGCGCAGGACGAAGTGCTCGTCGACGACGATCGCCTCCGAGTAGCCGCCGTACGTGATGCCGCCGTGCGGATCAGGCGCGTTGTACGTGCCCGTGAAGCCCGTGATGCAGTACTGCTCGAGGCCCACCTCGCAGCTCGAGCACGTGCCGCACGCGCCGACCATGCAACCGACACCGACGGCGTCACCGAGGGCGAAGCGCGTGACGGACGCACCGATCTCCGCGACGTGGCCGACGATCTCGTGACCGGGGACGCACGGATACTGCGTGCCGTGCCACTCGTCGCGCGCGGTGTGCAGATCGGAGTGGCAGACGCCGCAGAAGGCGATGTCGATGCGGACGTCGCGGGCACCAACGGCGCGGCGCTCGATGCCGTGGCGCCGGAGGTCGGAGGTGGGGCTGGAGGCTGCGTACGCTCTCGTCTTCATGGCAGCAACCTGCACCCGGTCCGGCAAAAGCGCACGGACACTTCACGCCTGTGCATGTGAAATACGCGACACGCTACCCGGAGAGCGTGTACGGGCCGCCTCGCTCCATGGCGCGCTGGTACGCCGGGCGCGCCTTCATCCGCTCGACGTACGCGAGGATGCGAGGCTTCGACCGATCGACGCCTCCGCGCGCGGCCGCGGCCTCGACGGGGAAGCTCATCTGGATGTCGCAGGCCGTGAACTCATCGCCCGCGAGCCACGCGCTGCGACCGAGCTCTTCCTCGATGAACTCGACGTTGCGCTTCAGGTTCGGCTCGATCACGAGGCGCTTCACCTTCTTCGCGATGCCCTTGGCGATGGGCCGGACGAAGAACGGCATCGGGCTCGTCTCGATGCGGTTGAAGACGAGCTTCATGACGAGGATCGGCATGAGCGTACCCTCCGCGTAGTGCATCCAGTAGGTGTAGCGACGGTGCTCCGGCGTGCCGCGCTTCGGCTCGAGGCGACCGTTGCCGTAGCGCTCGAGGATGTACTCGATGATGGCCCCGGTCTCCGCCATCGTGACGCCGTCATCGACGATCACCGGCGACTTGCCGAGCGGGTGCACGGCGAGGAGCGCGGGCGGAGCGAGCATCGTCTTCTTGTCGCGCTCGTGGCGCACGATCTCGTACGGCACGCCCAGCTCCTCGAGCAGGAACAGGACGCGCTGCGATCGAGAGTTGTTGAGGTGATGAACGATGAGCATGGCGCACTCTACGATGCTTCGAATCAGCGCGTCAGGCCGATGACCGTCGGTGAACACGGGCCGGGACCGTCGTGACCGAGACGAAGAGCAGGAACGAAAACGCCGCGCACTCGTCGAGAGTGCGCGGCGTCGCTTGCTACGCGCTTACTAGAAGTGGCTGCAGGTCGCCAGGTAGCAGCCGGTATCGCCGCCCGACTCCTGGTTGCAGCGATCGAGCGCATCGTCCTCGACGGCGCTCATGTTGGCGAAGCCGAAGCCCGCGAACGTGTTCTCGGTGACCGGGTACTGGTCGCCGTACGAGTCCTCGGCGACGCACGAGACCTGGTGGATACCGCTCCACTGCCAGTAGTACGACGGGCGCGCGAACTCGGGGTGGCCCCAGTGCCTCCACGTGTGGTGGTTGCCATAGACGACGACGCGCGGAGCGAGCACGCGCATCGCGTGGCCGCGACCGACGGGGTGCGGGTGGACGCCCGGCGCGTGGGCTGCGAACCTCGGCGGCGCGACACGACGGTCGTCGCGACGGTCGTCATGGTGCTCGTCATGGTGCTCCTCGTGATGCTCGTCGTGGTGGTCAGCGCGGGCCATCCCGTACATTCCCACCATGGCGAAGCACAGCGTGCCGATCCACAGCGACTTGGTCGTTCGATTCATGCGGTCCTCCAAAAGGCCGCGGAATGCGGCCGGTCGTATGACCCGCTTCGATGCGACGGTGTCACCGATCGATGCGCCTATTCCTGGAGCTCCTGCAGGTTCAGCTTGTGGCCGAGCTTCTCGAGCGCGCTCTTCATCTCCGCCTTCTGCACCGCCTTCATGTACGCCTCGAGCGGCTCGACGCGATCGGCCTTCACGTGCTCGAGCAGCGAATCGTTGAGCGTGACCATGCCGATGTTGCGCGAGGTCTGCATGAGCGAGAACAGCTGGAACGTCTTCGCCTGACGGATGAGGTTCGAGACGCCGCTGTTGCCGATGAGGATCTCGTACGCAGCGACGCGACCGCCGCCCTTCTTCTTGCAGAGCGTCTGCGCGATGACGCCGCGCAGCGACTCGGCGAGCATCTGGCGGATCTGCGACTGACGATCGCTCGGGAACTGATCGATGATGCGATCGACCGTCGACGGCGCCGTCGTGGTGTGGAGCGTGCCGAAGACGAGGTGGCCCGTCTCGGCGGTCTCGACCGCGATGGCGATCGTCTCGAGGTCGCGCATCTCGCCGACGAGCACGATGTCCGGATCCTCGCGGAGCGCAGCGCGCAGCGCATCCTTGAAGGACCGCGTGTGCACGTGCACCTCGCGCTGGTTCACGAGGCACTTCTTGTTCTCGTGCACGAACTCGATCGGATCTTCGATGGTGATGATGTGGTCCGAGCGGTGCTGGTTGATGTAGTCGACCAGCGTCGAGAGCGTCGTGGACTTGCCCGAGCCCGTCGGGCCGGTGACGACGACGAGGCCCTTCGTGAGGTAGCAGAGGTCGAGCACCTTCGACGGCAGGCCGAGCTGCTCGGGCGTGAGCAGCTGGAACGGGATCGCGCGGAAGACGGCGCCCGGTCCGTGCCGATCGCGGAACATGTTCGCGCGAAAGCGAGACACCTTCGGGATCGCGTACGCGAAGTCGGTGTCGGAGCGCTCCTCGAACTCCGCGCGGTTCTTCGCGGGCACGATCGGGTACAGCAGCTCGATCATCTTCTCCGGCGTCAGCGCTCCGTGTCCGGGGATCGGCGCCATCTCGCCGTTGTGACGAACGAGCGGCGGCATCGTGCAGCACAGGTGCAGATCGGACGCGCCGATCTTCTTCATCGCAAGCAGGAGCGCATCGATGCCGCTCGTGTCGGTGGACGTGAACGCGTGCGCGGCCGGCGCAGCGATGGGCGCTTGCTGTGGCGCGGCCAGCTGCACCGGCGCGGCCTGCTGCACCGGCGCGGCCTGCTGCACCGGCGCGGGCTTCGCTTGCGCTGCGCCGGCGACGATCGTGACCTTCATCGCGCTGCCGGTCGACTCGACGTTGATCGTGACGGGCCGCGGCGACTGGAGCGAGAACACGGCGCGCCGCTCGACCATGAGCGTGGCCATCACGTCGGCGGGCGCGGCCTCCTCGATGAGGGCCTGGAGCGCCGCGTGCGTGACCTGTTGCGCGGCAGAACGATCGCCCGACGGCAAGCGCACGACGAGGTTCTTGTTCGACTCGAGGATGATGGCCGACGCGTTGAACTTGGCCAGGTAGGCGATGTAGCTATCGATGAGCGGCACAACGGTGATCTTAGACCTCGGACGACCGTTCCATCTACTGCATGCCCCTCACGGCCTTGTAGACGAGCACGCCGCCGATGATCGCGAACATCAGCGCCGCGACCTTCTGCATGCGCTGCGGATCGAGGAACTTCGCGGTGCGGTTGCCGATGAAGACGACGATCGCCGCGACGGCCCACAGCGCGAGGCTCGACGCGGCGAGCACGATGACCCACGCGTGATAGCGCGCCTGCAGCGCGGCGGTGCCAATCTGCGTGAGGTCACCCCACTCGGCGATGAACACGACGCCGAACACCGTGGCGAACGTCCTCCAGAAGCCGGCGGGTTCGTCGTCGCCCTTGGTGTCCTCGACCTCCTCCTTGCGGACCCACATCCAGATCGCGCAGCCGAGGAACACGATGCCCGATCCGAGGTGCACCCACGTCTCGGGCAACTTCGCGACGAGCGCGCCGGCCGCGACCGCGACCAAGCTCTGCACGGTCAGCGCGAGGCCGGTGCCGAGGAAGACGGGGAGCGCACGGTGCCGAGTGGCCAGGACGAGGGCGGCGAGCGCGGTCTTGTCGGGCAGCTCGGCGACGAAGATCACACCGAACACCGTGAAGAACAGCTCGATCGACGACATCCGACGACGCTAGCCCGGCAGTCCCCACGCTGCAACGCGAAGCAGTCGCGCGCCTCGTGCACGTCTGCGCCGGTACGCGAACGGCGATGCTCTACCGTCGCGATTGGTCTCGTAGACAGAGGCTAATTTCGCCATCGTTCCGTGCGGAAATGCATGTCGCTTCAGCGGCCCGCGTACACACCATACTGATACGCTCCGCCCGATGTCCCCGCCTCCGACCCGTCGACGCAAGTGGTTGCGTCGCGTCGCCTGGTTCTTCGGTGTGGTGATCGTCCTTCTGATGCTCGTCGTGGCCGGCGTCGCGTTCGTGCTGCACGATCTCCAGCGAACCATCGTCAAGTCACGGATCCAGCGGCTCGTCTATCACATGACCGGCATCGAGCTGGATTTCGAGACGGCCCGTGCATCGCTCTCGGGCCTTCACCTCACCGGGCTCACCGTGCAGACGCCGCGGTCGTTGCGTGCGCTCGCGCCGCTGGTCGCGCGGGTGGGCAGCGTGGACGTGGGCTGGTCGGTGAAGAAGCTCATGGCCGCGAGCGTGAGCGACGTGGTGCTCCGCGACGTGGACCTCACCGTCGTCCTCGATACCGATGGCAGCACGTCGTTCGACTTCCTGCCCCCCAGCGCGCCAGGGACGACGCTGCCCCAGAAGGTCGCGGAGACCGTGCCGCGTTCGAAGCTCGTGGGCGACCTCATCGCCACGCCGCTCCCGCTCGGTGGCCTCACCATCGAGCCGATCCACGTCGTCGTGATCCGCGCGGACCATCGCAAGGTCGTGGAGACGGACACGCTGGACGGGCTCAAGCTCGGCGCGAGCCGCGAGAACGGGCGCACCACGCTCGGGCTCGGCACCAAGGCTCAGCCGCTCGACCTGCACCTCGTGCGCGACGGCGCGCAGCCGGGCACGGCGACCGTGCGAATCTGGCTCGACGGCGTGGCCCAGGAGACCAGCGTGCAGATCTCGGTCGAGACGCGTGTCCTCGAGCAGTCCATCGCACCCGATCTCGCGCCACTCGTGAAGCCGACGCGGCTCGCGTCGCTGGTGTTCGCGGTCGATGCGGAGCCGAAGAACCACCGCATCATCACGAAGGTCACGCACTGCGAGCTCGCCGATGGCATCGCAGCGCTGGCGTTCGAGCTCGAGCTGGCAGACGACGCGTCGCGCGCGCCGATCCTGCACAGCGGCGATGGCAAGATCGATGCGAAGCGCGCGCTCGAGTTCGTCCCGCCGCGCTTCGCGCCCTCGCTACCGCGCGTGACCGCGGGCTCCATCGAGTTCCACGGAAAGCAGGTGGCGCTCACGACGATCCCGCGCGTGCTCGCGGGCGGTTCGCTCGACGCGAAGATCGCGCTCGACGGCGTACGCGTCGGGCAACCCGATCTCGCCGTCGTGGCCCGGCGCGTCCGGCTCGACGTGAGCACGGGCGCCGACCTCCACCTCGACGTGAAGGCCGCGGTCGACGTCGAGACGCTGCGGTGGGAAGGAGCCGGTCTCCGCGTGGCGCTCGTCGACACGAAGCTCGCGCTCGACGCCAAGGCGCTCGAGGTGACCTCGGACGTGCCCACGTACGCCGGCACCCTCGGGGTCGAGGGCAAGCGCGTCCAGGTCGCACGGACAGGTCGCACGCTCGTCGACGACTCGATGCACGCGACGTTGCATCTCGAGGACGTGAAGGTCGTGAAGCCGGCGCTGCAGAGCACAGCGAACGCCAGGCTCGACGCGACGATGGGCGGGACGGTCGTGAAGCTCGACGCGAAGAAGACGTCGGACGCGCTCGATTACACCCTCGACGTGACGTCGCCGTCGATCGGGCTCGTCGGAGCGCTCGCGGGCAAGCTCGCCGTGCAGGTCCCGTGGTCGCGCATCGGCCTTCAGCTGTCGTCGAAGGGCGAGGTCCGTGGGCTCGCCGGTTCGCCGACGCTCCGCCACGACACGAAGCTCGAGCTCGCGCATCCCTCCATGTCGTCGGCGCAGTCGGGTGCGGTCTCGGCGACCAGCATCTCGGTCCTGCTCGCCTCGCACGGTGACGCGAAGGTCCACGAGGGCGATCTCACGCTCGGCATCGTCGCCCTCCAGCACGGCAAGCACACGCTCGGTGATGGCACGCTCGTCACGCACGTGCGCGCGGATCTCGGCGCGCCCAGCATCAGCGCCACGATCGCGAGCCACGGCACCGCGTCGCCCGGGATCGACGGCAAGCTCGACTTCTCGTTCGATAAAAGGACGAGCCAGACGCGCTTCGACGTCGCGCTGGCGCTCGGCAAGCTCGACACGCTCGGCCCCCTTTTGCCCGCGCTCAAGGGCTTCGATCTCGAGGGGGTCGAGGCCGAGCTCCACGGCAAGGGCGCGCTCACGGGCGTCCTCCGGTGGAAGCGCGGCGGTGGCCTCGGGCTCGCGGCGGACCCGTTGCACCACGTGCACGGCGACGCCGATCTCGGCTTCTCGGTGAAGCGCTTCGGCTGGCACGACGCCTCACGCTGGGTGACGACCCCCGCGGTGGCGTGGAAGTGCACGCTGCGCGCAGCCGGCGAGCTGCGCACGTTGAAGGGCGAGCTCGACATCGACCAGGTCCACTTCGCCATCGGGCCCGCGCGCTTCGACGCCAAGGGGCTGAGCGACCTGCTCGTGCTCAAGCTCGAGGGCGATCCCGACACGGCCGTGCTCGACGTCGACGAGCGCATGCACATGAGCGCGTTCCACCAGGAGCTCGCACCGGACTACGCCACCGGTGACGTGTCGCTCGTGATGCACGCCAGCGTCGATCACGCGGGCGTCATCCGCCTCCCCGAGGTGACGCTGATGAACGCCGCGGCGGGCACGCGCTTCACGCTCGCGGGCGGGGTCGACCTCGGCGAGGATCGCCGCAGCCTCTCGCTGCACGGCACGCTCGATCAGGACCTCGCCAAGCTGTGGGGCGACCCGAAGGTCTTCATGGGTCGCGGTCACCTCACCACCGATGTGCACGTGGAGTCGGGTGACATGCGCCGGTTCCACACGGTGACGTCGCTGAAGCTGCGGGACGGGGACCTCGAGCTTCCGAAGCAGAAGGTGAAGGCCATCGGCCTGGACTGCGAGATCCCCATCGTCGAGGACGTGCAGCTCGGGGTGGGCGGCGCGAAGCTCATCCACGACATCGAGGTCAACAACTACTCCGAGCTCCGCTTCGCCGACCAGCACCCGCTCATAACGCGACGCAGCTTCCTCGCCGCGAAGCGCATCGAGACGCCGTGGATCGACATCGCGCCACTCGCGGGCAACCTCGTCATCGACAATCGGACCGCGTCGATCAGCCAGATCGATCTCGGCGTGCGGAGCGGGCGCGTGACGGGGCGCGGAACCGTCGTGCTCGCCGGTCAGGACACGAAGGCCGAGCTCAACCTGCGCGTGACCGGCGTGCGGTCCACGCACAACGAGCCGTTCGACGGGAACGCGGCGCTCGCGATCTCCGCGCGTCAGCGCAGCATCGATGGACGCATCGAGGTGCTGCGCATGGGTCGACGACACCTCCTCGACGTGCTCGATCTGGTCGATCCGCCGCGCACGGACGCGGCCATCAACAGGGTGCGAAAGGTCCTCGTGTTCGGTTACCCGGACCACGTACGCGTCTCGCTCAACCGCGGCTTCGCGTCCGCCAAGATCGAGTTCGGAGGGATCGCGCGGATGTTCAAGCTCGACGAGATCAAAGGTATCCCCATGGGCCCCATCGTCGATCGCGTGCTCGCGCCGCTCTTCGACGCGAACGAGGAAAACTGATGCTTCGTATCTTCTGTGTCTCGCTGTTCGTCACGCTCGTGAGCGGCTGCATCCGTCCACCCGAGATCGTGCTCGTCGATCGCGCCACCGCGCTCGAGCAGCAGGCCTCCGGCTCCTTCGAGGAGCTCGAGACCAAGCTTCAACGCAACGCCGCGACGCCACGGCCCATCCCGCTCACGCCCGAGCAGATCGAGGCCATCGGCATCCGACAGCAGCCCTTCGTGGACCAGAGCGAGCTCACCGATGCGGGTCGCGTCGATCTGCTCCTCAAGCAGCACTGCCTCGGCGAGGCGAAGGACGGCACCATCCGCGACACGCCCGACGCGTGTCGCGGCGCGGCGGACCGCGACCTCATCGCGACGCTGGTCGAGCGCGTGAACCTCGCGCGCCTCCAGCTCTGGAGGTGGCTCCACGAACGTCAGCCCAAACGATCGGTCGAGGAGCTCCGGCGCGCATGGCACGCC
>JBDTCO010000211.1:0-39450 GCA_039923495.1 Polyangia bacterium | reverse complement strand
GACTATACTTCTAGCAGCAGCCTTTCCGGGTTTTCGATGCGTTCCTTCACTCCGACGAGGAACTGCACCGCTTCGCGACCGTCGACGACACGGTGGTCGTACGACAGCGCGATGTACATCATCGGGCGCAGCTTTATCTCGTCGCCGACGGCAATGGGTCGCTTCATGATGTTGTGCATGCCGAGGATGCCCGTCTGCGGCATGTTGAGCAGCGGCGTGGACATCATCGAACCGTAGATGCCGCCGTTCGAGATGCTGAACGTGCCGCCCTGCATCTCCTCGAGCGTGAGCTGGTTCTTCTTCGCACGCTCGGCGAGGCGGCCGATCTCCTTCTCGATGTCGGCGAAGCCGCGCTGATCGACGTTGCGTACGACCGGGACGACGAGGCCTTTTCCGCCGCCGACCGCGATGCCGAAGTCGTAGTGCTTCTTGTAGATGATGTTCGTGCCCTGGACCTCGGCGTTGACGCCCGGGTAGAGCTTGGCCGACTCGACGCAGGCCTTCACGAAGAACGACATGAAGCCGAGCTTGAGCCCATGCTTCTTGACGAAGTCGTCCTGGAAGCGCGCGCGCAGCGACATCGCCTCCGTCATGTCGACCTCGTTGAAGGTCGTGAGGATGGCGGCGCTCTGCTGCGCCTCCACGAGGCGCTCCGCGATGCGGCGACGGAGCGGCGTCATCGCGACGACCTCATCACGCGGATCGAGCGGGCCGTACGTGATCGGCGCCTTTGCGCGCGGCGCGTCCACCTGGCTCGCGCCGTCGCGGATCGCCTGACGCACCGACGGCGGCAGCGTCTTCGAGCGCGGGACCTCGGAGGTGGCGTGGCTGCCATTCGTGGTCGACACGGGCGCAGCGGGCTTCGGCGCGGGCGCAGCAGGTTGTGGCGCGGGCTTCGCCTCCGCCGCCTTCGGCGCTGCAGCCGCCTTCGCGTTCTCGTCCACCGCACCGATCACGGCGCCGATGTTCACCGTCTCGCCGACGGCGGCGCGCTGGGCGGTGAGGACACCGGCTGCAGGCGCAGGCACGGCGACCGAGACCTTGTCGGTCTCGAGCTCGACGAGAGGCTCGTCGATCGCGACGGCATCGCCGACATTCTTGAGCCACTTGCTGACGATCGCTTCGGTGATGGACTCACCCAGCTTTGGGACGACGAGATCCACGGTTGTCTCTCTGTGTTCGGGTCTGGGAAGGGGAAGGGTTCAGCCGAGCTCTTCGACCGGCCCGAAGGCCTGACGAAGGATACGCGCTTGCTCGAGCTGGTGGGCCTTGTGCGACCCGGTGGCTGGGCTGGCCGACTCCGCGCGCGAGACGACATCGACGGATCGTGCGCCCGCGATCTGCAGCAGCCGCACGTAGATGTAGTGCGCGGCGCCCATGTTCACGGGCTCGTCCTGCACCCAGATGATCTCTCTCGCGCCGCCGTACGTCCCGAGCGCAGCGACGAGGTCTGCCTGCTTGAGCGGGTACAGCTGCTCGAGGCGGAGGATGGCGACGTCCTTGCTCTCGCGCTTCTTTCGCTCGTCGACGAGGTCGTAGAAGATCTTGCCGGTGCACAGCAGGATGCGCTTCACGCCCGCGGCGTCGACCTCGTCGTCGCCGAGGATGCGCTCGAACTTGCCGTCGGTGAGATCGGCGAGCGTGGAGCGCGCGGCGGGCAGCCGCAGCAGGCTCTTCGGCGTGAGCACGACGAGCGGCTTGCGCCACTTCCACAGCGCCTGACGACGGAGCAGGTGGAAGTATTGCGCCGGCGTCGTGGGCTGGCAGACCTGGATGTTGTCCTCGGCGCACTGCTTGAGGAAGCGCTCGAACCGGGCGCTCGAGTGCTCGGGGCCCTGACCCTCGTAGCCGTGCGGCAGGAGCAGCACGATGCCGGACAGGCGCTGCCACTTGTCCTCGCACGAGGTGATGTACTGGTCGATGATGACCTGCGCGCCGTTCACGAAGTCGCCGAACTGCGCCTCCCACAGCACGAGGCCGTCGGGGTAGTCGAGCGAGTAGCCGTACTCGAAGCCGAGCACGCCCGCCTCCGACAGCGGTGAGTCGTAGATCTTGCAGCGCCCCTGGGTCTCGGAGAGGTGCTCGAGCGGGACATGCTCGGTGCCATCGACCTGGTCGACCACGCAGGCCTGACGGTGGCTGAACGTACCGCGCCGCGAATCCTGACCGGACATGCGCACGACCTGACCACCGTACGCGATGGACGCGAACCCGAGCATCTCTGCGCCACCCCAGTCGAGCGGCTGCTCGCCGTGGCCCATCTTGATGCGCTGCTCGAGGATCTTGGCGACCTTCGGGTGCGGGTGAAAGCCGTCGGGGAGCGCGGCGAGGCGATCGGACAGCATCGCGAGCGTGGCGGCGTCGACGCGCGTGTCCGGCTCGACGGCCGTGTCGGGACCGCCGATGTAGCCGCCCCAGACCCCGTGCAGCGTGTCGACCTTGGGTCGGCTCTTCGGCCGCGCCGTGTAGAGCTCGAGGAGGCGCGCGCTCTCCTTGTCGACGATGGCCTGCGCATCGGCCTCGGTGATGATGCCGCGCTCGATGAGCGACGTGCCGTACACCTGGCGCGGCGTCGGACGCGTGGCGATCGCCTGGTACATGAGCGGCTGCGTGAACGCCGGCTCGTCACCCTCGTTGTGGCCGTACTTGCGGTAGCAGTACATGTCGATGATGACGTCGGAGTTGAACTCCGAGCGAAACGCCATCGCGAGCTCGACGACCTGCGCGACCGCTTCCGGATCCTCACCGTTGACGTGGAAGATCGGGGCGCCCGTCATCTTGGCGATGTCGGTGCAATACGTCGTGGAGCGCGAGTCCGATGGGACGGTGGTGAAGCCGATCTGGTTGTTGACGATGATGTGGACCGTGCCACCGGTGCGGTAGCCGCGAAGGTTCTGCAGGTTGAGCACCTCGGCGACGAGCCCCTGACCGGCGAACGCGGCGTCCCCGTGCATCAGGATGCCGAGGACCTTCTCGAAGGCCATGGCGCCGCGACGACGCTGCTTCGCGCGCACGCGCCCGACGACGACCGGATCGACGGCCTCGAGGTGCGACGGATTGAACGCGAGCGACAGGTGGATGCTCTTGCCGTCGCGCGTCTCCCGATCGGACGAGTAGCCGAGGTGGTACTTCACGTCGCCGCCACCGAACATCGTCTCGGGGTCGACGTCCTCGAACTCGGTGAAGATGTCGCCGGGGCTCTTGCCCATGATGTTGGTGAGCACGTTCAGGCGGCCGCGGTGCGGCATGCCGAGGACGACCTCTTCCATGCCCGCGTCGGCGGCCCGCTCGATGATGAGGTCGAGCATCGGGATGAGCGTGTCTCCGCCCTCGAGCGAGAAGCGCTTGGTGCCGACGAACTTGGTGTGCACGAACTGCTCGAACAGCTCGGCCTTCGCGAGGTTCTTGAACATCGCGAGCTGCGTGGCGCGATCGAGGTTTGGCCTGTTGAGCGTGGGCTCGATGCGATCCCAGATCCACGTGCGGCGCTCGCGTTCGGGGATGTGCATCGCCTCGGTGCCGATGGGGCCGCAGAACGTGGCGCGCAGGCGGCGGATGATCTCGCGTAGCGGTGCGTCCTCGATCCCGCGGAGCCCGCCGGCGGGCATGACGCGGTCGAGATCAGCGTCGGTGAAGCCGTAGTTCCGCGGCTCGAGCTCGGGGTGCGGATCGCGCGCGAGGCGACCGAGCGGATCGAGCTGCGCGCGCAGGTGGCCGGTCTTGCGGTACGCGTCGACGAGCGAGTAGACGCGAGCGAAGCGGGGCTCGTAGTCCTGCGCGCGACGCTCGACGGCTGCATCGCTGGTGTGCCCGTTCGTGTGGCCGTTGGCGTGCCCGTTCGAGCCGTTGCCGGGCGGCGGCTGGTAGACCGCGAGCTCGCCCGACTCGAAGACGTGCCGCCAGCTCGGATCGATCGAGGCCGGGTTGGCCAGGAACTGCTCGTACAGGTCGTCCAGGAAGGAAGCGTTCTGGGCGAGCTCGAGGATGTCGTTGCTCATCGGAGGTGCCATCGCGGTTGGATGATACATAAAGCACGAAGGTCGTCACCCCCACCCCTCCAGGTCCGGAAACGCAAGAGGAGACGACGATTGTGAGATCTGGCGGGAGCCGGAGCGTAGCGCCGCTACGGCTGTGCTGCAGCCTTCGGCTCGACGTCCTGCGCAGGGACGCGCGAGTAGACGTGCGCCTTCGTCTCCAGCAGCTCCCGCGTCTGCGAGCGGGCCTTCCACGCGGTGGCCGTGTCGAGCGGGTGCTTGCTGTCGAGGTCCGTGCGGCTCGCGGCGGCAAGGGTGTCGGGACGGAGCTTGGTGGCCTTGCCGAACACGGATTCAGTACCGACGAAGAGCCGGTTCGCGATGGCGCCGTGACGACCGATCGTCACCGGGACCCACGACTCGGCCTCGCCATTGCGCGCGGAGACCTCCATCTGGAAGCCGGCGTGCGTGAGCGAGTGCTCCGTCTTGCCGGCGAGCAGCATCGAGATGGCGGTTTCGTTGCGGAACTGGAGCTTCGGCATCGTGCGGCTCGTCGCGCCGAAGCCGATCGTCTGTCGTGTCTCGCCGGTCTGCGCGGCGGTCTGCTCGAGGAGGGCCTGCGCCTTCACGAGCGTCTGCTTGGCGCGCTGGAGCGCGAAGATCTTGTCGGGCCGCATCACGGCCTGGCCGACGGGCTTCGAGCCGGGGACCGGCTTCGCGAACTCGGCGCGCGCCGTGAGAGGGGCGAGGACGGTGAGGGCGAGACCCAGCGAGACGATTCTCATGTCACCGAGAAGGAGCAAGGTCGAGGCCAGGGTGATGCGATGCGCGAGACAGCCACATCGAAGTGTTACACCCTGTCACTGGCGAGTCGGCTCGACACGGCTGGAGTCACCAGACCCCGCTTCGTCGGTCGGATGCGTCCGAGGAGAGCCCATGCCAACGCGTACCGAGACCGACTCGTTCGGACCCATCGAGGTCCCAGCAGACAGGCTGTGGGGCGCGCAGACGCAGCGCTCGCTCGAGCACTTCGCCATCTCCACCGAGAAGATCCCGTCGAACCTCATCGTGGCGCTCGCCCGCATCAAGCGCGCGGCGGCGATCGTGAACGAGAGGCGCGAGCTCGTGCCGGCAGGAAAGGCGCAGGCGATCGTCGCAGCGGCGACCGAGATCATCGAGGGCAAGCACCCGAACGAGTTCCCGCTCGCCGTGTGGCAAACGGGGTCCGGCACGCAGAGCCACATGAACGTGAACGAGGTCATCGCGAACCGCGCGTCCGAGCTGCTCGGTGGCGAGCGGGGCCAGAAGCGCCTCGTGCATCCGAACGACGACGTGAACCGCGGTCAGTCCTCGAACGACTGCTTCCCGTCGGCCATCAACCTCGCGGCCGTCGAGGCCGTGGTGAACGGCCTGCTCCCGTCGCTCGCGCGCCTGCGCACGACGCTCGCCCAGAAGTCTGCTGCGTTCATGCCCATCGTGAAGATCGGCCGCACGCACCTCGAGGACGCGACGCCCGTGCGCCTCGGGCAGGAGCTCTCCGCGTGGGTCGCGCAGCTCGATCACGCGCGGGCGCACATCGAGGCGCAGCTGCCGCACCTGTGTGAGCTCGCCGTCGGTGGCACGGCCGTGGGAACGGGCCTCAACGCGCCGCCTCGCTTCGGTGAGGACGTCGCCGCCGAGCTCGCGCGCGACACTGGCCTGCCGTTCGTGACCGCGCCGAACAAGTTCGAGGCGCTCTCTGCACACGACGCGATCGTGTACGCACACGGCGCGCTGCGTGGGCTCGCGGCATCGCTCACCAAGATCGCGAACGACGTGCGCTGGCTCGCGTCGGGTCCGCGCGCCGGGATCGGCGAGCTCATCATCCCCGAGAACGAGCCGGGTAGCTCGATCATGCCCGGCAAGGTGAACCCCACGCAGTGCGAGGCGATGACGATGCTGTGCGCGCAGGTGCTCGGTAACGACGTCGCCATCGGCATCGCCGGTGCGAGCGGCAACTTCCAGCTCAACGTGTATCGCCCTCTGCTGGGCTACTCGTTCCTGCAGTCGGCGCGGCTGCTCACCGACGGGATGGAGAGCTTCCGCCACAACTGCGCGGAGGGCATCGAGCCCGATCGTGCACGCATCGACGAGCTGCTGCATCGATCGCTCATGCTCGTGACCGCGCTGACCCCGCACATCGGCTACGACCGATCCGCGGAGATCGCGAAGCGCGCGCATCACGAGGGTTCGACGCTGAAGGAGGCCGCGCTCGCGCTCGGCTACGTCAGCGCGGACGACTTCGATGCGTGGGTGAAGCCCGACGCGATGGTCTGAGCTGTCGAAGGCGCAGGTGCCTCACAGCGTGTCGCGCCCTCGACAAGCAGCGACGACACGAGGGGCCACCGACCGAGCTAGTGCGCGATCTTCTTGTACTTGAGCCGGTGCGGCTGATCGGCGGCGGCGCCGAGCCTGCGCTTCTTGTCGGCCTCGTACGCCTGGTAGTTGCCCTCGAACCACACGACCTGGCCCTCGCCCTCGAACGCGAGCATGTGGGTCGCGATCTTGTCGAGGAACCAGCGATCGTGGCTGATGACGACGGCGCAGCCCGCGAAGCCGAGCAGCGCCTCCTCGAGCGCGCGCAGCGTGTCGACGTCGAGATCGTTGGTCGGCTCGTCGAGGAGCAGGACATTGCCGGCGTCGCGGAGCACGGTCGCGATCTGCAGGCGGTTGCGCTCGCCGCCGGAGAGCTCCTTGCCGAGCTTCTGCTGATCGGTGCCGCGGAAGCCGAACCACGACGTGTAGCCGCGCGAGCTGATCTTGCGACGCTCGAACTCGAGGTAGTCCGCGCCGCCGGAGATCTGCTGCCACACGCTCTTGTCCGGATCGATGGAGTCGCGCGACTGATCGACATACGCGAGCTTCACCGTCGGGCCCACGACGAGCTTGCCGTCGTCGGGTTTCTGCTGGCCGACGAACATGCGGAACAGCGTGGTCTTGCCGGCGCCGTTCGGCCCGATGACACCGACGATGCCGCCGCGCGGGAGGCGGAAGCTCAGCTTGTCGATGAGCATGTTGTCGCCGAAGCCCTTCGACAGGGTCTCGGCGATGATGACGTCCTCGCCGAGGCGCGGGCCGTTCGGGATCTGGATGTCGATCGCGTCTTCCTTGCGCTCGACGTCCGACGCCTTGAGCAGGTCCTCGTACGCGGCGACGCGCGCCTTGCTCTTCGCCTGGCGTGCCTTCGGTGCCGCCTGCACCCACTCGAGCTCGCGCGCGAGCTGACGCTGACGCGCCGACTCCTGCTTCTCCTCGTCGGCGAGCCGCTTGCCCTTCTGCTCGAGCCACGACGAGTAGTTGCCCTTCCACGGGATGCCGGCGCCGCGATCGAGCTCGAGGATCCAGCCGGCCACGTTGTCGAGGAAGTAGCGATCGTGCGTGATGGCGACGACGGTGCCGGGGAAGTCGAGCAGGAAGCGCTCGAGCCACGCGACGCTCTCGGCATCGAGGTGGTTGGTGGGCTCGTCGAGCAGCAGCATGTCGGGCTTCTCGAGCAGGAGCTTGCAGAGCGCGACGCGGCGCTTCTCGCCACCCGAGAGCTTCGTCACGTCGGCGTCGCCGGCGGGCAGGCGCAGCGCGTCCATCGCGATGTCGAGCTGGCGGTCGAGCTCCCAGCCGTTTACGGCGTCGATCTTGTCCTGCAGCTTGGCCTGCTCTGCCATGAGCTTGTCCATGTCGGCGTCGGGATCGCCGAACGAGTTCGACACCTCCTCGAAGCGCTTGAGCAGGTTCTTGGTCTCCGAGACGCCGAGCTCGACGTTGCCGCGCACGTCGAGCGTGGGGTCGAGCTGTGGCTCCTGCGGGAGGTAGCCGATCTTCGTGCCCGCGGCGGGGAACGCCTCGCCGAGGAAGTCCTTGTCGAGGCCCGCCATGATCCGCAGCATCGTCGACTTGCCGGCGCCGTTGCCGCCGATGACGCCGATCTTCGCGCCGGGGAAGAACGAGAGGTAGATGCCCTTCAAGATCTCGCGCTTGGGCGGGACGATCTTGCGGAGCTCTTTCATCGTGAAGATGTATTGCTGTGCCATGTGACGGGGATTCTGAGCAGGGATGTCGCGCGCGTCAACGCGAGTCGGGTGAGAAGGCAGCCCGCGCGGATGCTCGAGGCGGCGCGGCGCCGTGGTGCAGGTCACGATCGATCGCACCCCACGCAGGACGAGGAGTCGCACGACCGCCATTTGTAGGGCATCGTCGAGGCGTCATGCGAAAACACATCCTCGCCTGCCTCGTCACGCTCTGCGTCGCGCGCGGCGTCCACGCCGACCCCGTGCGCAGCCTCGGCCTCTCGACCGAGGTCGGGGCGAAGACCTCGGTCGCCATCTACCTCAACGGCACGCTCATCGCCAGTGCGCCCGCAGGCAATGCCGGCACCAAGAGCATCGCGCTCCAGGGCATGGTCATCCCCGGCGAGAACCGCCTCGAGATCCGCGTGGGTTCGGGCACCATCCTGCCGGATGCGAAGAAGCCAACGCTCCTCGCCACGCCCAGCCCCGACGACTTCATCGTCGCGACGCTCGAGCAGGACGTGTCGACGAAGAACGGTGAGCAGTACGACACCAAGACCGAGCCGCTGCAGAAGCAGGAGTGGCGCCCCTCGCGCCAGCCGCCGACCCTGCGCTACACGATGCCGTACGTGCTCTCGTTTCGCTTCACGCTGCCCGCGACGGCGAGCGCGCCGGTGTGGCTGCACAGCGAGAAGGTGTCGGCCACCACGGACAAGGCCGCGGCCATCGCGCTCGCGCAGCAGATCATGGGACACCTCGCAGGCGGCCGCATCCCGGCCATCGGCGAGCTGATGCACGTGGGCCTCGCCGAGACGGCGCGGGCGTTCCCGCTGCAGGGCACGGCGGAGGAGGGGAGAAAGCAGCTCGAGACCGAGCTGGCGACGATGCGGCACGCGCAGCAGTTCGCCATCAAGCCGCTCGATCCGACCACGGTCGTGTGCGCGACCGAGCGCGACGATCACGTGCTGGTCTGTCATCGCCCCGACGGAGGCTCGCTCGTGCAGGTGACGTCGCCCGAGTTCGGAGTGCTCCCGCTGCCGCCCGAGGCCTTCATCAAGCAGGGTGGCAAGCTGGAGCCGCTCTAGTATCATTTGTTACTATTTGCGTCTTGCCGTCCCGGCAAAGAGGCCGTGCGCAGCGTTCGCGACCGGCGCGCCTCGTCCTGGTTGCGATAGGCGCGGGCTTGACGCCAAATCCTCGACGCAAGCCCGCCGAGGAGGCCCCATGTCCAGCTACTACCTGTCCGAAGATCTCGCCCGGTTCGGTGCGCTCGCCAAGAGCAGCCCCAGGCTCTTCGACCTCTTCATGAAGTGGTACCAGGCGACCATGGAGCCCGGTGCGCTCGACGGAAAGACGAAGAAGCTCGTCGCGCTCGCCGTGGCCTTTGCGATCCAGGAGCCGTACTGCATCGACTCCTACGCCTCGCAGTGCACCGACGCGGGCTGGACCCCGGAGGAGATGGCAGAGGCCGTCAGCGTCGCGGCGAGCATTCGCGGTGGCGGCACGATCGCGCACTGGGTGCAGGCCGAGAACACCATCGCGCGGAAGGGCTGAGCGTGCGCCTCGCCGTCGTCGGCGCCGGACCGATCGGCTTGGAGGCCGCGCTGCTCGGCGAGGCGCGCGGCTTCTCGGTCACCGTGCTCGAGGCCGGCGAGGTGGGTGACGGGCTGCGCGCGTGGGGCAACACCCGCGCGTTCTCGCCTGTGTCGATGAACCTGTCGGCGAGGCTGCTCGCGCGCGCAGGTGCGCACGAACCTGCTGCGCTGCTGACGGGTCCAGAGCTCGCCGCGCTGCTCGAGCGCGCGGCGATGGGCCTCGATGTACGACGACGGACGCGGGTGCTTTCGATCGCGCGTGCGCGCATGAGCCGGCGCGACTTCGCGGGTCACCCGGTGCGTGGTGAGCGTCCGTTTCGCCTCCTGGTGGAGCACGCCGGAGTGGAGTCGATCGTCGAGGCCGATCGCGTGCTCGATGCGTCCGGGCTGTCGGGTGGCCCGCAGCCGCTCGGGACCGGGGTCGGCGAGCGCGCGCTGGTCGGCGACGCGCGAGTGATCCGCAGCCTGGCAGGGCTGAACGCCTCGTCGCTGGCAGGCGCTCGCGTCGCGCTCGTCGGTCACGGCCACTCCGCTGCACATGCGGTCGGGCTGCTCGTCGATGCCGGCGCAGAGGTGACCTGGCTCGTGCGCTCCGCTCATCGTCGTCCGGTCACCGAGGTCGCGGACGATCCACTGCCCGCGCGCGCCGCGGTGGTGCTGCGCGCGAACGCGCTCGCCGAGTCGCCACCGGCGAACCTCACCGTCGAGCGTCGGGCACACATCGAGTCGGTGGGGGCATCGCCACTCGTGGTCACGCTCGCGAGCGGTCAGCGCCTCGAGGTCGACCGGATCGTCGGTCTCGTCGGTGACCGCCCCGACACGTCGATGCTGAGCGAGCTCGCGGTCGGGCTCTCCCCGGCAACCGAAGGTGCATACGGGCTGTGGTGCGCGGTCTCGAGCGTCACCGACTGCCTCGGCGTGCCGAAGGTGCGCCCCGAACAGCTCGAGTCCGGCGAGCCCGGGTTTTACCTCGTGGGCAGAAAGAGCTACGGCCGCGCGAGCACGTTTCTCCTGCAGACCGGGCTCCGGCAGCTCGAGCAGATCTTCGACGGGCTAGCGAAGTCGTAGCGCGAGGAGCGTGTCGCCGATGTTGGCGATGAGCCCCGGCTGACAGTCGATGAGCGCGTCCGCGCGTGCGAGGCCGAGCAGCGCGGACGACGCCTGTCGCGGCTCGGGCACGAGCGACTCCACCCCACGCGCGTCCCTGACGATGCGCGCGCGCACGAGCTCGCGCCGATCGCCGATCTTCGGCAGCGCGCTCGACAGCGGCAAGCGCACGCGCGGTAGATCGACGTCGGTGCGGCCGAGCATCGTGAGGATCATCGGTCGCACGAACAGGTGGAACGACACGAGCGCGGACACGGGGTTCCCGGGCAGCCCGACGACAGGGGTCGTGCCGATGCGCCCGAGCACGAGCGGCTTCCCGGGCTTCATCGCGACGCGCCACAGCAGCACCTCGCCGCCCGCCGCCTCGATCGCAGCGCGCAGGTGGTCGTGCACACCGACGGACGCGCCGCCGCTCGTCAAGATGATGTCCGCGCGAGCGTTCCGCAGCGCGGTCGTGAGCGCCCGGAGATCATCGGGCACGAGCGGTCGACGCTCCGCCCGTGCACCCGCGTCCTCGCACGCTGCCGCGAGCGCAGGACCGTTCGAGTCGTAGAGCGCGCCCGGCGGGAGCGGTTCGCCCGGCCGCCGCAGCTCCTCGCCGAGCGAGAAAATAGCGATGTGCGGACGCTCGGCGACGCGCACGCCAGGGAGGCCCTGGCCCGCGACCAGCGCGATCGCGGTCGCGTCGAGGACGACGCCGACGGAGAGCAGCTGCTCTCCGCGCACCAGATCGCTACCGGTCGTGCGCACGAACCGACCCGGCTGCGTCGCGGGCAGGCGCACGCTCGCGCCTTCGATCACGCTGTCCTCGACGGGGACGATGGAGTCCGCGCCGGTGGGGAGCAGCGCGCCGGTCGAGATCGGTGCGGCCTCGTCGAGCGCGAGCACGCGCTCGCTGGGCGCACCGGCGGCCGACTCCTCGACGATGCGACGCAGCGCAGGACCGCCAGCGTTCACCGCGTAGCCGTCCATCATCGACGTCGGCGCGGCGGGAACGTCTGCTGCGGCAAAGAGCGCCTCGACCAGCACGCGACCGCGCGCGTCGTCGAGCACCACGTCCTCGCCTCGAGGAGGCGCGACCAGCGACAGCGCCGCCCGTCGCGCCTCCTCGATCGAGTGCATCTCTAGTTGGTGCCGATGAGCTCGACGTCGAAGACGAGGTCGGCGTTGGGCGGGATCACGCCACCCGCGCCGCGCGCGCCGTACGCCATCGCCGCGGGAATGTGGAGCTGGCGCTTGCCGCCCGGCTTCATGCCAGCCACGCCCTCGTCCCAGCCCTTGATGACCTCGCCCTTGCCGAGCGAGAACGTGAAGGGCTCGTTGCGATCGAGCGAGCTGTCGAACTTGGTGCCGTTCACGAGCCAGCCCGTGTAGTGGACGTGGACCTTGTCGCCGGCCTTCGCGGCCGTGCCGGTTCCGGGCGCGAGGTCGTAGTACGAGAGGCCCGTGGCGGTGATCTTCGGCTTGCCGGTCACCTTTGCGGGCGCGGCGGGAGCAGCGGCGAGGGCGGGCATCGCCGACATCACCGACATCGGAAGGCTGAGGAGCGAGAGCGCGAACAGGGTGCGGCGGATGAACATGGAAGGTCTCCTTGGGATTGGCCCGCATCCTACGTCCGCCCGCCGCGCGACAAAAGACGCTAGCCTCGCCGCATGGCCGCGCCCTCGCTGAGCATCGTCGTGCCCTGCTACAACGAGCGCGAGAACCTGCCCGGCGTGCTCACGGAGCTGGCGGCCTCGCTCCGCGCCGGCGTCGAGCGCGGCACCGTGTCGAGCTTCGAGATCATCGTCGTCGACGACGGCTGCGCCGATGGCTCGACGGACGAGCTCGCCACGCGCATCGACGTGCCCGAGGCGCGTGTCGTCCGTCACGCTCGCAACCAGGGCCTCACCGCGGCGCTGCGCACGGGCTTCTCTGCCGCGACGCTCGAGCTCGTCACATGGGTTCCCGCCGACGGACAGATCCCGCCGGCTGCCATCGACACGCTGCTCGCGGCGCGTCGTGACGAGGCGCTCGTGCTGTCGACCTACACGCACCGTCCCGACGGTCTCGTCCGCACCATCATGTCGCGGACCGCGCGCCTCTTCGTGTGGGCGCTCATCGGCTTCCACGGCAAGCTCGAGGGGATCTACCTCTTCCGTCGCGATCTGCTCGACTCGCTCGACCTCGTGTCCACTCGCTCCGCCGGCATCGTCGCGTTCGAGCTCGCCGCCAAGGTCCAGCGCCTCGGCAAGGATGGAGGCGGTGGCATCGCGACCTGTGTCATCGACTGCCTCCCTCGTCGCAGCGGGCACAGCAAGGTCGCCGACGCGCGCAACGTCGCCACGTTCATCTCCGAGCTCATCCGGATCCGGGCCTCATTGCACAAATAGTGATAAAATGAACCAGGCCCGGGGTGAGTTCCCGTGGACGGAAGGTGCCTTCATGGTCGTTCTGTACGTCATCCTCGGGTTCATCGCCGCGTGCGTCGCGCTCGTGGCCGTGAGCGCGACGCTCGGGAAGAACAATCGGGTCGTGAAGCCCCGCACCGATATCAAGAAGGTCGGCGGAATCGCCGAGGCTCCCCGCAAGCGCCTGCTCATCCACAGCATCAACGACGATCGCTGCACCGGCTGCGAGGCGTGCGTCACGGTGTGCCCCACCGACGTGCTGGCGCTCGTCGCCAACAAGAGCCGCGTCGAGCGCTTCGGCGACTGCATCCAGTGCGAGCAGTGCGTGACCGCGTGTCCCACGACGGCGCTCGTCATGCACTACGAGGGCACCAAGCCCCCGCCCATCCGCCTCCCCGAGCTCGACGACTACTACCAGGCCGCGCCGGGCCTCTACCTCATCGGCGAGGCGGCGGGAAAGCCGCTCGTCAAGAATGGCTCCAACCTCGGACGCGCGGTGATCGAGCACATGCTCGTCACCGGCATGAAGAGCTGGGGCGCAGACGCCGCCAAGAAGGGCAACGTCGACGTCCTCATCGTCGGCTCGGGCCCCGCGGGCCTGTCGGCTGCGCTCTCGTGCGTCTCGAAGAAGCTCACGTACGCGATGATCGAAAAGGACGAGATGGTCGCGTCCACCATCGCGCGCTACCCGAAGGGCAAGCACGTGATGGCCGAGCCATACGACGTCCGCTGCGTCGGCCTCCTGCCCGTGTGGGACGCGGAGAAGGAAGAGCTGCTCGCCGCGTGGCGCACCATCATCGAGCGCACCGGTATCGTCGTCTCCACTCGCGAGGGCGTCGAGGACATCGAGCGCGACGCACGCGGCTACTACAAGGTGAAGACGACGGCGCGCAGCTACGCGGCGCAGTCCGTGGTGCTCGGCATCGGCACGCGTGGCAAGCCGCGCAAGCTCGGCGTCAACGGCGAGGCGCTCGAGAAGGTCAGCCCGCTCCTCAACGATCCGGCCGATCACAAGGGCCAGCGCGTGCTCGTCGTCGGTGGCGGCGACTCCGCCGTCGAAGCCGCCATCGCGCTCGCGCCCGTTGCTGCCGTCACGCTCTCGTACCGCGGCAAGCAGCTCTCGCGCTGCAAGGCAAAGAACCGCCAGCTCCTCGATGAGCTCGAGGCGCAGGGGCGGGTGCGCATCATGTTCGGGTCGACGGTGAGCGAGATCCAGCAGGGGATGGTGGTGCTCAAGGTCGGCACCGAGCATCAGCACCTGCCGAACGATCAGGTCTTCGTGTGCATTGGCGGCGATGCGCCGCTCAAGTGGCTCGAGAAGATCGGCGTTCGCTTCACCGACAACGATCACATGGCCATGCGCCCGCCGACGGACCAGGTCGTCGAGGCGCTCACCGGGCCGCTCGACGAGATGACGGTCGAGCGCGCCGGCGGCCAGGCGCCGCGTGGCGTGATGGTCAGCCTCGACTCGCTCGAAGCGTTGCCCGCGCAGCCGACCCGCCTGCTCGACACCGGCGCCGCTGCCAGCCGGGGACGCCGACGCAGCTGACCGCCACCCGGTTGAGTGGTATTTTTCGGGGTGCATGAGCATGAGCAAGACGTCCGGGCCGCGAAAGCAAGACGCCCGCCACTACCCGCGCTACGAGCTGTTCGCCAGCGTGAAGCTGAGGAAGGGGATGGACACGCGCGTGTTCTCCGCTCGCAACGTCAGCATGGGCGGTCTGTTCCTCAGCGTCGATGATGGCTCGCTCGAGCTGTTCCGCATCGGCGACAAGGTGAACATCGAGCTCTTCGATGCGCTCGACGCGGGGCGTGGCATCAGCTCGCTCGCGCAGGTCGTTCGCTCGGAGGCGTACGGCATCGGCCTCCGCTGGGGAAGCACCGATCCGGACGTGGCCGGCAAGGTCGCCGCGCTCCTCGAACGACTCAGCCCATTGCCACACTGATCTCGAGAGAGGCACCAGCCACATGTCTTCCGAACCACAGCTCGTCGTCCGTCGCATCTCCGGTGTCGATCTCCGCTCTGCCACCGAGATGTTTCTCCACCTGCAGCGCTCGCGCGGCAACATGGCTACCTCCGAGGACACGCTGCGCCCGGCGGTACAGGCCGCGCTCGAGGACGGAGCGCGCACGCTGCTCGTCGGCGCGTTCCACGAGGGGCTGCCGGGCTTCGCGCACGGCAAGATGGTCGGCGTGCTGATGATGAACCTCGGTATCTCGCTCGAGCACGCGGGCGAGGTCGGCTGGATCGACGAGCTCTACGTTCGCTCCGACTATCGCGGCAAGAAGCTCGCATCGAAGCTCCTCGGCATCGCGTTCGACTGGGCGGGCGCGCGCGGCCTCCGTGCGCTCGACGTCGAGCTGGGTGAAGGCTCGGAGTCCGACGCTGCGACGCACCTCTACACGAAGAACGGGTTCGGCAAGATCCAGCGTCCGCGCCTTCATCGCAGGCTCGCGTAGGTTGCCGTTCGAGACGTCGGTCGCCGTCCGCTTCGGCGACGTCGATCACGCGGGCATCCTGTTCTACCCGCGCTACTACATCTACCTGCACGACTGCTTCGAGAACTTCTTCAACGAGAGCAGCGTCGGCTACGTCGACCTCGTGGACCGTCGCCGCATCGGGTTCCCGACGGTGCACCTCGAGTCGGATCACAAGGCACCGATGCGCTGGGGCGACACGCTCGACGTCACGATGACGGTGCCGCGTCTCGGCGAGCGCTCGGCCACGTTCCACTACCTCGGGCGCCGGCATCGCGACGGCGTCGTCGCCATCGACGCGAAGATCACGATCGCGTGCGTCGACATGGACACGTTCAAGGCGCTCTCGTTCCCCGCCGATCTACGTGCGCTGTTCGGAAGCATCGCGTCGTGAGCGTCGCGCGTCAGGCGGCGACGGTCGTGGTGCTGCGTCCATCCTGCGCCGGTGCACCGCAGGTCCTCATGGTGCGACGGACGCGCGGTGCGAGCTTCATGGCCGATGCGTTCGTGTTCCCCGGTGGCCGCGTGGACGAGGCCGACGGAGAAGGCGACGTCGGCCATCGCAACGCCGCGGCGCGCGAGCTGTTCGAGGAGGCCGCGGTGCGCGTCGAGCCGTGCGCGCTCGTGCCGCTCTCGCGCTGGATCACGCCGTCACGCGAGCCGAAGCGCTTCGACGCCCGCTTCTTCGTGGTCGCCGTGCCGGCGGGGACCGAAGCGCGCGTCGACGAGGCCGAGGTCACCGAGCTCCTGTGGGCGACCGCCGCGGAGATTCTCGAGCGCCAGGGCCAGATGATGCTGCCTCCGCCGACGCTGCGCACGCTCGAGGAGCTCGCACCGCTGCCGAGCATCGAGGCCGTCCTTGCCCACGCGAGCGCGCGCGAGGTGCACGCCATCCAGCCGAAGCTCCTCGACGATGGGCTCATCCTCCTGCCATGGGATCCCGAGTTTGCGGCGGCCGAGGGCGAGGGGGAGGGCATCGCTGCGGCGCACCCGCTCGCCGGCGGCACGACGCGCTATCTGTATCGCGACGGTCGCTTCACGCCGCAGTCGTTCACTTCGTCTTCGTAGCCGCCGCAACGTGCACGACGCGGCGCTTGCCGTGCGCGCTCGCGGATAGCTCCGGCACCACCGCGTTGTAGCGCGCGACGATGTCGACGCGCTCGCCGAGGGGCTGCGCGATGAGACCGTCGATCACCGGTTTGTCGACGGGAAAGCTCGTCAGCAGGCGCTCGCGGCCATTGACGCTCGCCGAGTACACGAGCAGCCAGCGCGTCGCCGAGAGCGCGAACCAGTCGGTGCGCAGCGCGACGGTGCCGACCTCCTCGCGCAGGCCATCGTGTGTGCGCGCGGCGACGGGGACGTGCGCGCACGTGTGCGAGACGAGGTCCCAGCTCGCGCGCGAGAACACGAGCCTCGCGAGCACGCACGTCACGTTCGAGTAGAGCGTGCCCGTCGACGGCGCGGGCCCGAGAAAACCCGCCTCGAGGCCGAGCCCACGCTCGAGCTCCCCGTCGACCCAGCGCGCACGCTTGTAGCCATACGCGGTCCACAGCGTCGACAGGAGATAGCCGTACGTGTGCTCCAGCCCCGCGTGCACGACCTCGCCATCGCCCGGTACGCCGAGCTGTTTTCCCAGCAGCGAGAGGATCCCCGCGTCCACGATCGGAGCGTGCTCGTGCTCATCGAGGTTGCGGCTCTGTCCCCAGGCAGCATGCAGCGCAGCGGCGGTGCGATCGCGCGCCACGGTGGCCCACAGCGCAGGCGCCGCCGAAGCGATCACGCGCGGATCGGAGCGAGCCGCGCGAGCAATGGCCGCCCAGGGACAGTCGCCCGACGTCTCGTGCAGCGAAGGATCAGGGCAAAGCGACAGCGTGACGCCGAGAGAAATGCCGGTGAGCAGACCAAACATCTCCCGACTCTAGAGCGCGGAACGAGCGCGCACGCCTCCAAATGTGCCTGGGGCCACGCATCTGCTCAGGGGTGCTCTTTCCGGCTCGACAGCCGTTGAAGCGCCACCCGGGCCCGCGTTACGATGACAGCCCATGAATATCCCCCCCGACGACAACGGACCCCCCACCCCAGGCCTCGGCTTCGACCCCGGCCTCAGCGGCGCGATGACCGGCGACATCTCGCTCACCGGTCAGAACAAGAGAAAGCTGCCGCTCATCATCGTCGGTGTGCTCGTGGTGGTCGGCATCGGTGCCTACGTGCTCCACGCGAAGAAGCTGCGCGCCGAGCGCGTGCAGCACGTGAGGTTCCTCGAGGAGTTCCAGGCCTTCGAGAAGGACGATCTCGGCAAGTTCTGGGCGTGCGCGCTCGGGCCGAACGTCGACGGGACGCAGCTCAACGATCCGTCGCAGATCACGATGAAGGTCGATCAGCAGTTCGCCAGCGACTACAAGGCCTACCCGGCCAAGGTGCAGGACGACTGCGTCAAGGCCGCGAAGGACGCGAAGGAGAAGGTCGCGAGCATGGCGGCGCTCCCCGCGTACTCGACCGCGATCGAGGGCTACGCGAAGTCGATCACCGACATGGCCGACGCCCTCAGCGACTGGGGCAAGTCCGCGCCCGCGCAGATCCAGGCGAAGATGGTCAGCCGCAACCTCGAGGACTACAGCACCGCGTGGCACAGCTTCGCGGGTGGTGTGCCGGCGCCGGAGGTCATCGCGTTCGACCAGTTCCTGCACTGCGCGGTGCCCGACGTCGACACGAAGTACAAGGACGACATCGCGCTCGCGACGTTCATCTTCGAGAGCTGCAAGAAGCCCGAGTACGTCGAGAAGCTCCAGGAAGAGTGTGGAAAGCAGCTCACCGACAAGGCCGCCGCTCCGACGAAGGGGTTCAAGGCCGCCGTGCAGAAGTTCGGTGGTGAGGATCCGGCCGATCAGAAGGCCTTCTCGGCGTGCCTCCGCAAGAGCCGCAAGGGCAAGATGAAGGGTGAGCTCATGCCCGTCGGTGAGAAGTGGATTGCCTTCCGCACCGCACGCGAGGCGGTCCTCAAGATCGGACAGGAAGCGCTCAAGGAATGAGCGACGCGCAAAAGGCGAGCGGTGCACCGCTCGTCGTCGTGGCGCTGCCCTGCTGACGTCGGCAACGAGGCTCTCGCGGACCGAGAGCCCTCGTGAGGCTCAGAGCCAGCGTCGCCTGCGGAACCAGTAGATCATCCCCACGGGGATGGCTCCGCACGCGGTGATCACGACCCACATGAGGCCGTTGCTCTTCATCGGCAGGCCCTCGAAGTTCTGACCGAAGAAGCCGGTCACGAACGTGAGCGGCAGGAACACCGCCGACAGGATCGTGAGCGACTTCATGATGTCGTTGGTGCGCTGCGAGACCATCGACAGGTACGCCTCGAGCGACGCGCCCAGCAGATCGCGCGCCGAGTCGATGGACTCGTTGATGCGGACGAGGTGATCGTAGACATCCCTGAAGTAGAGCGCTGTGCGCTCGCTGATGCGCGTGTCGCCACCACGTCGGGACAGCAACGCGAACACATCGCGCTGCGGAGAGAGGATCCTCCGCATGAACGCGAGCGTGTGCTTGAAGGTGAAGATCGACTGCAGATCCTTCTGCTGCGAGTGCGCGAGGATCGAGTCCTCCAGCTCCTCGAGCTGCTCGTTGATGCCGTCGAGGTGGAGGTAGTGCGAGTCCACGATGCCGTCGGCGATGAGGTAGTAGAGGAAGTCGACGCCGTGCCGCGCGAGGGACGCCTCCGACTTCGCGCGCGCCCACACCGTCTCGAGCTTCCCGATCGTCCCCAGGTGCACGGTCACGATGTAGGTCGAGGCGAGGAACGTGTGCAGCTCCTCGGGCTCGAGCTCGCGCGGGTCGTTGCCGTGCACGCAGCGCAGCGCGTGCGTCACCATGAAGATGTAGTCGTCGTACTCCTCGAGCTTCGGGCGCTGGCCGACCTGCAGGCAGTCCTCGATGGCGAGCGGGTGGAACCCGAAGCGCTGCTGGAGCAACGCCATCTGCGGCTCGTCCTGCGCTTGCAGATCGATCCAGCGCAGCTCGCCCTCCTTTGGCGGTGCGATGTCGTCTTCGACCTCCCGCGCAGGACCCAGGCGAGCCGAGGCCGCGGGCGCTTGCGCGACGGTCTCGACCACGCGGCCGTCGGCCGAGATGGTCAGGACGCGGAACACCTACTCGGACTCGACCCTGACGCTCGTGTGAGAGGGATTGCCAGGGCAGGGCGGATGGAGCTTGCGGAGCTCGACGGCAATCTTCGCGGCGGGCCAGCGCTGCGAGAGCGTCGTGAGCATCTTGCCTGCCGTGGCCTCGAGCAGCCGGTACGGGCCGCCCTCACCGATCTCGACGACGATGCGACAGACCTCGTGGTAGTCGACGGTGTCCGCGAGCCGATCGGTCGCGACCGCACGGTCGAGCTCCACGCGCAGGTCGACGTCGACCTGAAACCGCCGCGCGCTCTTGCGCTCCGCGGCGCTGTAGCCGTGCTTGCCCTGGAACTCGAGGTTCCGTACCGAGACGACCCCTTGCATGCCCTGCTACTCGCCCTGTGCCTGCAGCTCGTCAGCCTCTTCGTCAGTCATCTTCTCGAGGCGACGCTTGATCATCTGGCGCTTCACGGGACCGGCGAAGTCGATGAGGAGGCGGTTGTCGAGGTGATCGAGCTCGTGCTGCATCGCGCGCGCGTAGAGACCTTCACCCTCGGCGATGAACGGCTTGCCGTCCACGCCCCACGCACGCGTGCGGCACTTGAGCGCGCGCTTGACGGGGACGTAGATGCCGGGGAACGAGAGGCAGCCCTCGTCGGTGCTCTCGGTCTCGCTGGAGAGCCACTCGATGACCGGGTTGATGAACACGACGGGCGGATCGTTCTCGCCATGACCACCGACGGTCGGCTCGACGATGAACAGGCGCAGCGGCGAGCCGACCTGGATCGCTGCGAGGCCCGCGCCGTTCTTCGCGTACATCGTCTCCGCCATGTCCGCGACGAGCTGGCGGATGGACGGGTCGGACACGATGGCTTCCTCCGGCACCGCGTGCGTCGGCTGACGCAGCACCGGGTCGGGAAATTTGAGAATTTTTCGCAGCGCCATCGTCCGCCGAGTATGTGGTTCCGTTCCTTGTTCGTCAACGCGCGTGCCTTGCGGTGCACCACCGGTACACTTAGGATAACCCCCGTTCAGGACAACACTTTTTGCGACACGACACCCCCCTCAGATACTCGCAGGCCACCATCCCGGTGGACTCGCAAGCCGGCACGCACCGCCTCGGGGTGGTCGTCTATCGCGAGGCCACGCTCCGCGACCTCCCGGAGACCGCACCGGCTGGCCAGGAGCACGAGCACGTCGCGCTGATCGCAGGCAGCCTCGAGGACCTCCGGGGTGAAGACGTCCTTTGCCGGGTGCACTCCGAGTGCTGGACCGGCGAGACGCTGCACTCGCTCAAGTGCGACTGCCGCGAGCAGCTCGACTCGGCGCTCGATGCGATCCTCGAGTCGGGTCGCGGGGTCGTCATCTACCTGCGCCAGGAGGGCCGCGGCATCGGGCTCGGCAACAAGATCCGCGCGTACGCGTTGCAGGAGCAGGGCAAGGACACGGTCGACGCAAACCTCGAGCTCGGCTTCGCGGCCGACCTCCGCAGCTACGACATGGCTGCCCGCATGCTCGCCGATCTCGGCGTGCACTCCGTGGCGCTCATGACCAACAACCCGGACAAGATGGCTGGCCTCGAGAGCGCCGGCGTTCGTGTCCTTCGTCGCGTCCCGCACTGGGGCAAGGCGCAGGAGCACAACCGCGACTATCTCGACGTCAAGCTCACGAAGCTCGGCCACAAGGCCTGATCACATGCAAGGAGCACCACCATGGCAACGCTGAACGAGGAGGGGCTTCGCGCCGCTCTCGGTACCGTCATCGATCCGCTGTTCGAAAAAGACGTGCAGACGCTCGGCTACGTCACGCACGTCGACATTGCTGGCGACAGAGCAACGATCACGCTCAAGCTCCCGACGCCCGCGCATCCGTACCGCGCGGAGCTCGAGAGCGGCGTGCGCAAGGCGGCTGCCACCGCAGGCGCCAACGACGTGAAGATCGACCTGGTGTGGGAGGTGACGCGTCGCCTCAGCAGCGTCGGTGGTGGTCGTCTCGCCAACGTGAAGAACATCATCGCGGTCGCGGCCGGCAAGGGCGGCGTCGGCAAGTCGACGGTGTCCACCAACCTCGCGCTCGCGCTGCGCTCGTACGGCGCGTCCGTCGGGCTGCTCGACGCCGACATCTACGGCCCGTCCGTGCCGACCATGCTCGGCGAGCCGGAGATCCCCGCCGGCAACAAGGCGGGTAACCAGATCACGCCGGCCGTGCACTACGGCGTGAAGGTCATCTCCGTCGGTTTCTTTGTCGAGCGCGATGGCGCGGTCGTGTGGCGCGGCCCGATGATCCACAAGCTGCTGCAGCAGTTCATCGAGGACGTGGAGTGGGGCGAGCTCGACTACCTCGTCATCGATCTGCCGCCCGGCACCGGCGATGCGCAGCTCTCCCTCTCGCAGCTCATCCCGGTCACCGGCGCGGTCATCGTCACGACGCCGCAGGAGATCGCCCTCATCGACGTGGTGAAGGCCATCTCGATGTTCAAGAAGGTCGAGATCCCCGTCCTCGGCGTCGTCGAGAACATGAGCTACTACAAGTGCCCTGCCTGCGGTCACCACGACGAGATCTTCTCGCGCGGCGGCGGCAAGTCGCTCGCCGCGGAGCTCGGCACCATGCTGCTCGGTGAGCTCCCGCTCGACGCCAAGGTCCGCTACGGCGGCGACAGCGGTCGGCCGATCGTCATCGGCGCGCCCGAGAGCGAGCACGCCGGCATGTTCAGGCGCATGGCGCAGCTCGTCGCTGGCGAGATCGCGAAGAGGAACGGGCCCACGGGCTCCACGGGTCGTCGCGCAGCGGGGCTCGTCATCCGCTGAGCCGTCGTAACACTGACCGGCTACCTCGGTGTGCGGGATCGCGGTGCTATCACGGTTACGCGGGAACGCTTGGTATACGCACAAAGTTGACGTACGGTGCGGGCGCCATTTCGGCCCCGGAGATCACCGCATGCGTATCCAAGCTGTCGCCTCACTCCTTTGCCTCGCCGCCGTCTCGTTCTGCGCGCGACCGGCGCTCGCCGATGCGCTGAACTTCACGAACAGCGCGGCGCAGCTGAACGACATCGCGCCGCTGAGAGACGATGTCCCGAACACGATCCGCTTCGAGGCGGGGAGCGCCGTCTGGGGCGTGTTCTCGGTCGCGAGCGCGATCGGGAACATCGGTAACTTCGCGCGCGGTCACGTCGCGGTGAACCCCGGCGACAAGAACATGCTGCACATCACGTTCTCCATGCTCAACAAGTCGAGGGTGTACAAGGAGGTCTACACCACGAACCTGACGCTCACCGACGAGGAGGCCAGCCGTGACTTCCTCATCATCCCCATCATCCCCGACCACTACGATCCGAACGCGACGGGCCTCAACGACATCCTCGACCGTCTGCCGGACTTGCAGAACGGCGAGACGACGGTCAAGTACCGTATCGATTCGTCCCAGAACCCGGATTTCTTCGCGCAGAACGGCTTCATCCTCGATCTGTCGAAGGGGCTCGGTCGCTACGCAGAGTGGGAGGTGCAGCGCGCGGCCTACGAGAAGCACGCGCACTCGGCGTACGAAGCGCAGCACCGCTCGGCGAGGAGCGCCTTCGTGAAGAGCTATCGCTCGCAGCGGGTGGATCCGAAGTTCACCGCGGATGTGAAGACCTGGTGGAAGGCCCACAACAGCAGCGTTCCTCTGGCAGTGAAGGCCTGCAGCGCGGAGTTCATCCTGCTACGCGATCGCTTCGGCGACGTGATGGAGAAGCAGCTGTGCGGGCTCGTCACCTTCCGGGCCGAGAAGAAGTGCTACGTGATGATGCGTCGCTTCACGTACCGCGGGCTCGGACACGGCCACTTCGACACGTCGCTCGCGGACTCCACGTACGACACGATGAGCTTCGACTCGGACGGCGAGAAGCTCGCCGGCGGCGCTCCCTACGAGATCGAGTGTGGCGCTGCGGGACGGTAGTCAGTTCGCGTCGCTGCGATCGCCCGACAAGGTCGCGAGCGCGAGACCGATGGCCTCGGCGACCCCGTCGGCGCGCGTGAGGATCTCCGGCGTCTCGAACATACGCAGGCGCTCGCTCGGCTCGGTGACGAGCGCGGCCGCGAGCAGGTTCGAGAGCGCGCCAGCGTCGGGCTGCGAGCAGGAGAGCACGCGCAGCGTGTCGCCGCCTTCGGGGAGCTTCGCGGCGAGCTGGCTCGACAGCGCCATGAGGGTCTGACGCGCGGCCTCGTCGGCGTCGTGCTCGATGGCGACGTCGGGCTCCCACTGCGCGCGGACCACGCGATACAGACGACCCTCCGGCGCCGCGAGCTCCTCGATGATGCGCGCGCGGCCGAGGCCACGCAGCAGCATGTTGGAGCGACCGTCCGGCAGCGTCTCGTGCGCGACGATCGTGCCGATGCCGACGAGCGGACGCAGAGGCGGCTGACCATCGCCGGAGTCGCGCTCGTCGTCGAGGCACGCGACCGCCATCGTCTTGCCCGATGCGAGCGCGTCCTCGAGCAGCTGGCGATAGCGCAGCTCGAACACGTGCAGCGGCAGCACGGCGTGCGGGAAGAGCAGCGCGTTCGGCAGCGGGAAGACGAGCAGGTGTGAGAGGTCGACGTTCCTCATCCGAACACGTCGATCGTCGAGCCCGTCATCGTGCCGGGTGCGTCCGTGCCGAGCCACACGACGACGTTCGCGATCTCCTCGGGCGTGACCTGCGGGGGGAAGCCGGAACCCTTCAGCATGTCGGTGTCGACGGAGCCGGGGTTCACCGCGAACGAGTAGATGCCCTCCTCGCGCAGCTCCTCGGCGGCCGCGCGCATGAAGCCGATGACACCGTGCTTGGACGCGCAGTATGCGGAGAGGCGCGGCGTGCCGAGCGTGGCGGAGATCGACGCGATGAACACGAGGCGGCCGTGTTTTCGCTCGCGCATCCTCGGCAGGAGCGCATGGGTGAGCAGGTACGGCCCCTTGAGGTTCACGTCGACGACGTGGTCCCACGCGGCCTCCGTGGTCTCGTCGATGCGCGCGCGCTCGACGACGCCTGCGTTGTGCACCACGACATCGACGCCACCGAGCGCCTTGTGCACGTGATCGGCAAACGCCTTCACGTCGTCGTGGCGAGAGACATCGCAGCGGTGCGCGAGCGTGGATGCAGCGCCCTTGGCTCTGGCCAGGCGCGCCGTCTCCTCGAGCGCGAGCACGTCGATGCCGCAGAGCGCGAGGTGCGCGCCCTTCGTGGAATAGGCGAGCGCGATCGCGCGACCGATGCCGCGGCTCGCGCCCGTGACGACGACCTTCAGCCCCTCGACCATGTCAGGCCACGAGCCCGAGGTCCGCGACGAGCTCCGCGCGCGTGTCGTCCGACATGCGCGTGTCGTGCGTGTAGTTCGGATGATCCACGTGGAGCGACAGCGGTTGGCCGCTCGTGAGCGCCTGCTGCGCATCCGTCGAGAACGCGAAGCGCAGGTACTGCACCGCGGCGAGCTTGTCGGCCCTGAACTGCTCGGGATCGAACGTCGCGCGCACCGAGCAAGGGCCGATGCGGATGTACACGTGATCCTGCAATCCGACGAGGCTGTTGAGCGACGTCTCGAGCGTGGCCTGATCCGTGAGCTCGACGAAGAGCGTGGCCGACACCTCGCCGTGGTCGGGGATGAGCTCGTTGTAGACGGCAACCTCTTCCGCCATCTTCTCCGGCGTCTCGAGCCCCTCCGCACGACACATCTCCTCGATCTGTCCGATCACCGTCGTGCGGTTCTCGAAGACGAGCGTGACGAGTGGGCCGACCGAGACGCGACGCCTCCGCTTCAGCTCGATGACGCGCTTGCGCAGGTCGTCGCGAAAGCCGGCGTAGAGCTTGGGGCCGCGGATGTCGGAGAGGGCGATCTTCTTCATGGGGGCCTTGTGGATACGATGCGTGCGGACAAAAAAAGAGGGGGAAAGGCAGCGCCTTCCCCCCCGGGCTTCATGGAGCTCGACGCGTTACTTGTCGAGGCCGTCGAGGCCCTTCTGGAAGCGCCCCGCGTGTGACTTCTCGGCGCGCGCGAGCGTCTCGAACCAGTCGGCGATCTCGTCGAAGCCCTCGTCGCGAGCGGTCTTCGCGAAGCCCGGGTACATCTTCGTGTACTCGAACGTCTCGCCGGCAACCGACGCCGCGAGGTTCTTGTGCGTGTCGCCGATGGGCAGGCCCGACGCCGGATCACCAACGCGCTTCAAGAACTCGAGGTGGCCGTGTGCGTGGCCGGTCTCACCCTCGGCGGTATCGCGGAAGAGGCCCGCGATGTCCGTCTGGCCCTCCACGTCGGCCTGCTTGGCGAAGTAGAGGTAGCGGCGGTTGGCCTGCGACTCGCCTGCGAACGCTTCCTTGAGGTTCGTGTGGGTCTTGGTGTCCTTCAGTTCCTTCATGTGAATCTCCTCGGTAGCGCGAAACGCTAGCACATTTAGTTCGTGTGGAACGAAGCGAGCGCGCCACCCAGGGCGATCGCGAGCACGAGCGACAGCCTCGCAACCGAGCCCAGCGATGGCTACGGCGCGGGGACGACGACGTACTGCGACTGATCCTCGCGCTGCACGCGCAGCAGGTGCCCGTTCGGGCTCTGTCGACCGAGCGAGCGCATCGCCTCGTCGGCATTGCTCACCGCGTGACGGTCGACCTCGGTGATGACGTCGCCGCGCTTGAGGCCTGCCTCCTCGGCCGGGCTGTCCTCGCGCACCTGACCGATGACCGCGCCACGCACTCCTCGCGGTACGTGCAGCTCCTGCGCGATGTCCGGCGTGAGGTTCTGCAGCCCGAGCCCGATCTTGCCGTGCTGCTCGGCGGGCATCTGCGCCGCGCCCGCACCCGGGGTCGTGTCGCCGGGCATCTCGGCCGTCGTGCTCACGAGCTTCTGCTCCTTGCCGTCGCGCCACACCGCGAGCTCGACCTTCTGACCGACGTTCTTCGCGACGATGGTGTTCTGCATGTTGCGCGAGCTCTCGATCTGCTTGCCGTCGATGCGGACGATGACGTCACCCGCCCTGACGCCCGCTTTGTCGGCCGGCGAGCCCGTCATCACCTCGCCGACGATGACGCCCTTTTCTGGTGCGTTCGGGCCGAACGTGCGGCTCATCTCCGGCGTCACGTCCTGCATCTTGATGCCGATGTAGGGGCGGCGGACCTTGCCCGTCTTGATGAGCTGCTCGACGATCGGCTTCGCCATCGAGGACGGGATCGCGAAGTTGAGGCCCATGCCTTCGCCGCGGATCATCGTGTTGATGCCGATGACGTTGCCGTCGAGATCGATGAGCGGGCCGCCCGAGTTGCCGTGGTTGATGGCCGCGTCGGTCTGCAGGAAGTCGGCGTACTGCACCATGCCGAAGCCCTCGCGACCCTTCGCGGAGAGCACGCCGACGGTCACCGTGTGGTCGAGGCCCATCGGGTTGCCGATCGCGATCGTCCACTCGCCGACCTGCATCTTGTCCGAGTCGCCGAACCTGGCCGGCGTCACGTTCACGCCTTCCACCTTGATGACCGCGACATCGGACTTCGGATCGGTGCCGACGACCCGGGCGGGCACCGTCTTGCCGTCGATGAACGTCACCTTGACCTCGTCCGCCCCTTCGACGACGTGGTTGTTCGTCACGATGTAGCCGGCCTTGTCGATGACGAAGCCCGAGCCGAGGCCGTGCTCCTTCTGGCCGCGACCCATGCCGCCACCCTGGGGGTTACCGAAGAAGTAGCGGAGCTGATCCGGGACCTGCTGCTGCTTGGCCGTCTTGGCCACGCTCACGCGCACGACCGACGGGCTGAGCTGCGCCGCGACCTGCGCGAAGGTGCGCCCGAGCGAGCGCGCCTCCGAGACCTGCGTGGAAGAGGGCGGGGGAAGCGCCGGCTTCACGTCCGCGGCGACCTGCGCCATGGGCGCTGCGTCGCTGCGCGACCAGCCAATCTTCACGTGGCTCACCGCGACGGCCGTCCCTGCGCCGACGACCATGAGCCCCACGCTACCGAGCAACGTCTTCCTGCTAGCCATCAGAGTCGTCTCCTGTGCCTGTGCTTGTGCCTGTGGACCTGTGGATAGGAACTGAACGCACGTACGGTCTCGGACATTCCAGACCGGCCGGGCGTTGCCTCCCTGGATCCAGTAACCATCCGATCGAAAAGGAGCAAGAGGCTCTCTTCCACAAGTGTTACCTTCCCACCGACGGCATGAAGGTCCGGACCAAGCTCATCTTGCTGCTGTCGGCCGCGCTGGTGGTGACCACCGGCGTGTCCACGATGCTGCGGCTGCGCTGGACCCGCGTGAGACTCGAGTCGCAGCTGCGCGAGACGGCGCAGTCCACCGCGGAAGCCATCGCCGCGGAGCTCGCGAAGCGGCTCCCCGACGCCGACACGGACGACGACGTCACCGAGCTGCTCCAGAAGCTCTCGGCGCGTCACCCGGTCGTCTCCGACCTCGAGTGGACGCCGGACTCCGACGAAGAGATCGCCAAGACCTTCTCGATCCAGCCGGACATGGACGAGGCCGTGATCGCGAGGCACCCGCGCGCGCAGCAGGTGCGCGTGCGCACCGATCGGCAGCGGCGCGAGGATCTGCGCCGCGCGCTCTTCGATCACGGGCAGTCCACGCGCCGGCCGGGGACGCGCGTCGTCGATGCGTTGCTGAGGAGCACGGGCAGCGTCGATCCGTCGCGCTGGCCGAGGCCCGCCGTGCCGCTGCCGAGCCCGCCGCAGGGACGCACGGTGCGCACCGGCAACCGCGGCCAGACGCCGGTCTACGAGGTCCACCTCTCGGTCGACTCCGAGGGCGCGCGTCACGGCGACCTCACGATCGCCGTGACACGCGCGCCGATCGAGCAGCTCATACGCGATGAGAAGGTGTCCTCGATCCGGGTGACGGCCGTCGCCGTCGTGCTGCTGATCTTCCTCACGCTGCTCATCGTCGATGGCGTCGTGTCGAAGCCCGTGAACGAGCTGGGTGAGGCGATGAAGCGCGTCGAGTCTGGCGATCTGTCCCCGCGTGTCGCGCCACGTCGCAACGACGAGATCGGCGGGCTGCAGCACGGCTTCAACGAGATGATCGGACGCCTCGAGGAGGCCGATCGTGAGATCCGCGCGTTCAACCGCCGGCTCGCCGACGAGGTCGAGAGCGCCACCGAGGATCTGGCAGGCAAGAACGTCGTGCTCGCGCGCCTGAACCGCCTCCTGTTCGATACGCGTCGCGAGCTCGGCGACAAGGAGCGCCTCGCCGCCCTCGGGCAGCTCGCCGCGCAGCTCGCGCACGAGATCGGCACGCCGCTCGGCTCCGTGTCGGGCCACCTCCAGCTGGCGATGCTGAGCCGCGACCTGCCGGCCGCTCAGAAGGAGCGGCTCGGCGTGGCCGTGAAGGAGCTCGTACGCATCTCCGACATCGTGCGCGACTACCTCGACTCCACGCGCCGCGTCGCGCCGGAGCACGCCAGTGTCGACGTCGCGCAGGTCATCAGCGACGCGCTCGGCATCGTGGTCGGCGCGGGTGGTCGGCAGGCCGCGCACTTCGGCACCATGGTCGACGACGACGCTCGCAACCTCGTCTCCGACCCGGGACTGCTGCGCCAGATCCTCATCAACCTGCTGTCCAACGCGGCCGACGCCGTCGTGCAGTCTCACCCCGAGGGCGGCGGCAACGTCGAGATCCGTGCGAGGGCCGTTGGCGACGAGCTGCGGCTCGACGTCAGCGACAACGGTCATGGCATCTCGGCCGACGACGTCGCGCGCATCTTCGAGCCGTTCTACACGACGAAGGGCCGCGGCAAGGGTACCGGCCTCGGCCTCGCGATCTGCCGCGAGCTCGCCATCGCGCTCGGGGGGCGCATCACTGTCGAGAGTGAGCCCGGCCGTGGCTCGCGCTTCTCGGTGCAGCTCCCGCTCCAGCCGAGCGCGCCGCAGCCCCTGTCCGGCGAGTGGAACCTCGTCGAGCGCACGGGCCAGCGCCGGACGCTCGGATGAGGCGGCTCGTGCTGCTGCTGCTGCTGTCCGCGTGCTCGTCGAACGACGGGACCGAGGACGTGAAGGCGTTCGCCGGGAGCTGGACGTACGACGCCGCGACGCTCGCGTCCGACTGCGTGCGCGTGCCACCAACTCCAACGGGCACGACGATCTTCACGCTCGTCGACGTCCGACACATCACCACCAACCAGCTCGCGCAGCTCGCGAGCGTGACGCCGGTGACGCAGTGCGATCCGCTCTTCTCGTACTCACCCGACGGGATGCTCTACTTCGTGACCAGCGACCTCCGCTGCGACGTCACGCAGGCCGATGGCACGCAGGCCGAGCTCACCTGGTTCGTCTATGAGCTCGATCCGTCCGTCGCACAGACCACGCTCTCGTTCTCGTCGATGTTCTCGCTCGTGTCCGCGACCGGCACATGCACCACGTCGGCAACGGGTACGCTCGTGCGCTGAACGCCGTGACAAAGTTGTGACACGCGCAAGACGCCCCGGTGCAGGGGGCGAGGTACATATTCGCGAGTCGGTATATGGCCAAGGTCCTCATCTGCGAAGACGACCGCGTCGCGCGCGAGCTGCTCGAGGAGATCATGCGTGCGGAGGGGCTCGCGGTCGACGCCGTCGCCACGGGTGACGCTGCGATCGAACGCGCGATTCCCGACGAGTACGACCTCGTCATCAGCGACGTGCAGCTCGGCGATGGCGCTACCGGCATGGACGTCCTCGACGCCTTCCGCAAGAAGGCGGCCGACACGCCGGTCGTGCTCATCACCGCGTTCGGCGACGTCACGGGCGCGATGGCTGCCATCCAGCGCGGCGCTCACGACTACGTCTCGAAGCCGTTCAACGTCGAGGAGCTCACCACCACGGTGCGCCGCGCCCTCGAGCGCAGCCGCCTCGCCGATGCAGAGCGCGCGAAGGGAGGCGCGGGGAAGGCTCGCACGCGGCTCGACGAGATCGTCGGTCGCTCGCCCGCGATGCTCGAGGTCTACAAGCTCGTCGCGCGCGTCGCCGTCACGCAGTCCACGGTGCTCGTCGTCGGCGAATCCGGCACCGGCAAGGAGCTCGTCGCTCGCGCCATCCACTCCAACTCTCCGCGTCGCAACGGGCCGTTCGTTGCGGTCAACTGCACCGCGCTGACCGAGTCGCTGCTCGAGAGCGAGCTCTTCGGCCACCAGAAGGGCGCGTTCACCGGTGCCACCGAGAAGAAGCGCGGCCTCTTCGAGGAGGCGAGCAGCGGCACGCTCTTCCTCGACGAGATTGGCGATGTCGGCGGCAAGATGCAGGCGCAGCTCCTGCGCGTGCTCCAGGAGGGCGAGATCCGTCGAGTCGGCGGTGGCGAGTCGGTCAAGGTCGACGCGCGCGTCGTCGCTGCCACGAACCGCGATCTCGAGGACGAGGTGCGCGCCGGTCGCTTCCGCGAGGACCTGTACTTCCGCATCAACGTCGTGACCGTGCGCCTGCCGCCGCTCAGGGAGCGTCGCTCGGACATCCGCATCCTCGCGCAGCACTTCCTCGCGAAGTACGCCGATCGCGAGAAGCGCGAGCTGCTCGGCGTCGCACCGGAGGCGCTCGAGGCGCTCGAGCGCTACGGCTGGCCCGGTAACGTCCGCGAGCTCGAGAACGCCATCGAGCGCTCGCTCGCGCTGTCGAAGGAAGGCGTGCTGCTGCCGTCCGATCTCCCGCCGGAGATCGCGCACGAGTCGGTACCGCTGACCACGCCGCCCAACCTCATCGACGACAGACCCCAGCTCGCCGAGCTCGAGCGTCGCTACATGGAGCTCATCTTGCGCGAGACGGGTGGCAACAAGAAGCGCGCGGCCGAGATCCTCGGGATCGATCGCCGCACGCTGTACAGAACGATCGAACGTGGCGAACGTGGCGAACGTGGCGAACGCGGCAGCGATCGCGAGAAGCCGCTCACTGACGAGGAGGATGCAGAGTGAAATTGATGCGCGACCTGGCATCGGCGTGGGCATGGGTGGCGCTCGTCACCGGGATCTTCGTCAGCTTTCTCGTGACGACGGTCGTCTTCGTCGTCACGTTCCCCTTCGACTGGCGAAGACTGGCCGCTGGCCGTGTGTTCCGCCTCTGCGGTGTCGCGCTCGGCTGGCTGCATCCGTTCTGGTCGTTCGGCATCTCGGGCAAGGTCGTGAGGCCGCGCAAGCGCAAGACGGTGTTCGTTTCGAACCACGAGTCGCAGGCCGATCCGTTCCTCGTCTCGCACCTGCCGTGGGAGATGAAGTGGCTGAGCAAGGAGATCATCTTCAAGGTCCCCGCGCTCGGCTGGTGCATGTATCTAGTCGGTGACGTCCCCATCAAGCGCGGCCAGAAGGACTCCGTCGCTGTCGCGATGGGGCGCATGCGCAACTGGCTCGATCGCGATGTCCCCGTGATGATGTTCCCCGAGGGCACGCGCACCGCCGATGGCTCGCTCGGCAGCTTCAAGGACGGCGCGTTCCGGCTCGCGATCGAGGCGCAGGCCGACATCTTCCCGCTCGCGCTCCGTGGCACGCGCGCGGCGTTACCGAAGCACGCCTGGCGCTTCGGTCGGTCCCGCGCGCTCGTGCGCTGCGGCCGTCCCATCTCCACCGAGGGCCGCACGATGGCCGATCTCGAGGCGCTCAAGGCCGAGGCGCGCGTGCAGATCGAGACGTTGCGCGCCGAGCTCGATCAGGAGCTCGGCCTCGAAGCCGCGCAGGGCGCGCTCGCGCACCAGAAGTAACTAGGGTAGCGCTTCGATCAACGGCAGTCCCGCGAGCCCGACGGCGCCGCCGTGGGTGACCTTGCCGAGCCAGTGCACGTGCTCGCCGCGCGGTGACAACACGCCGACCTCGGGCGGGAACGTCCTCTCGGCAGACCCGTGCTTCGGCGGATTGCCGGCGCGATAATCATCGACCACGACGCCACGCGGCACCTCGGGTGTCGCGTCCTGCGTCGTGTCGAGCGAGACGCCCATCGGCGTGTCGACCTTCTGCGTCGCATGATACTTGGCGAGGCTGATGCGCGCGGAGTCGAGCAGGGCGACGTGCACCGTGACGCCGTCGGGCACGACGAGCCGTCGCGCGGCATAGTCGGCGACCGCGCCACCGGCGGAGTGGGCGAGCACGAGCACGTCGTGCGCAGTGGACGGCAGCTGTGACACCGTGGCCTGCAGCGCGATGCGGAAGGCCTCGGCGCGCGCGTGTACGTCACCACCGAACGGACCGGGCCACGAGAAGACCCACCACGCGAGCTCGGGCCTTTTCGCGAGCGCGCTGCGAATCGGCGTCCACTCGCTGCCGAACCCGAACGCGCCGTGCAGCAGCACCACGACGGCCAGGTGGCCCTCCGCGGTGGGCGGCGGCGCAGGCTGCTCGACCCGAACGATCGCGCAGTCGCGGCACGCCAGCTCCGCGCGAGCGAAGCAGCCGGACAGTGTGAGCGCCGCGACTGCGAAGATCGAGGACCTCATCACATGCGGTCGAGCGTCTGGATGCCGAGGAGGTCGAGGCCGTGGCGGAGCGTGCGCGCCGTCAGGTCGCAGAGCGCCAGGCGTGCCGTACGCTCCCTGGCCTCGGCCTTGAGCACGGGCGTCTCCGCGTAGAAGGTGGAGAAGGCGCTCGCGACGTTGAAGAGGTAGTCGGACAGCACGTGCGGACGCGCGGTGCGACCGACCTCCTCGACCGCTTGATCGTAGAAGTGCAGCTCGACGAGCAGGCGGCGCTCGGCTGGGCCCAGCGCGACGTCGCCGAGCGAGCCTGGGCGCGCGCCATGCTCGGCCTCCGCCTTGCGCAGGATCGACTGCATGCGCGCGTACGCGTACTGGAGGTACGGCGCCGTGTTGCCGGTCAGCGACAGCGCCTTGTCCCACGTGAACGTCACCATGGTCTGGCGATCGCGCGACAGGTCGTTGTACTTCACGGCGCCGATGCCGACCACGCGCGCGACCTCGTCCAGCTCGACGCTCGTGAGCTCGGGGTTGTGCTCGGCGGCGGCCACGCGCGCGCGACGCACGGCCTCGTCGAGCAGCGCCTCGAGCGAGATCACGTTGCCGTCGCGCGTCGAGATCGTCCCCTCCGCGAGGCGCATGAGGCCGAACCACACGTGCTCGAGCGACACGTCGACGTCGAGGCGGCGCGCGGTCGCGAAGAGCTGCTTGAAGTGCAGCTGCTGGCGCTCGTCGGTGACGATGATGATGCGCGAGGGCTTCCATTTCTCGATGCGGTAGAGCACCCCGGCGACGTCGGTGGTTCCGTAGAGGAAGCCGCCGTCGGCCTTGCGCACGAGGAACGGCGGCAGCTCCGCCCCGTCGCGCACCTTGTCGAACGTCACGATGAACGCGCCGCGACTCTCCTCCGCGATGCCGCGCTCGATCATGAGCTCGAGGGTGGGCACGAGGCGATCGTTGTAGAAGCTCTCGCCGAGCATGACGTCGAACGTGACGCCGAGCCGCTCGTAGACGCGCTCGAACTCGCGCAGCGACACGTCGACGAACCTCGTCCACAGCGCGACGTTGTCCGGGTCGCCGCGCTGGAGCAGCACGAGCTCGGCGCGCGCCTCCTTCAAGATCGGCGGCGCGTGCTCGGGATCTGCGCCCTCGTCCTCTTCGGCCTCCACGTTCGGCGGCGGTGCCTCGCCGAGCTCCGCGCGCTGGCGCTTCTCCTCGTCGACGAACTTGACGTACAGGCGGAGCAGCTCGTCGACCGGGCTCCGCTCGAACGCCTCGGCATCGAGCCAGCGGCGGTACGCGACGATGAGCTTGCCGAACTGAGTGCCCCAGTCACCGAGGTGATTGTCGGCGATGACCTCGTAGCCGAGCGCGCGCAGCACGCGCTTCGTCGCGTCGCCGATGATCGTCGAGCGAATGTGCGCGATGTGCATCGGCTTCGCGACGTTCGGCGACGAGTAGTCGATGACGACGCGCTCCCCCTGGCCGATGTTGCGCAGCCCGAAGCGCTGGTCCGTGACGATCTCCGCGGCGCGACGCGCGAGCCAGCTCGTACGCAGGTGCACGTTCACGAAGCCGGGCCCCGCGATCTCCGTTTTTTCGACCTCCGGAGCGGACGCCAGCTCGTTCGAGATGATCGTCGCGAGCTCGCGCGGGTTCTTGCCGAGCGCCTTGCCGAGCTGCAGCGCGCCCGACAGCTGGAGCTCCCCGAACTCGGGCTTCGTCGCGCGCGTGACCGGTAGCTCGGTGGGAATGGTGGTGGCGTCGGGAAACGCGGTGCGCAGCGCCTGCGCCGCACGTCGCCCGAGGGAGGCAGAGAGGTCGAGCATGATGCAGCGGTTTACGTGCCGCTGCCGGCGGTGTCAACGCGCCTGGCGCCTCGCTAGTCCTCGGCGTGCGCGGCGGTCACGGTGACGCGCGTCTCGCTGGCGCTCGTCTGCACGGCGCTGGCAGTGAGCGTGTGATCGGTCATCGAGAACGTCTTGGTTGCGCCCGCAGGCAGCGCGCCGCTCATCTGCAGGGGCAGCGAGACCTCGACGTCGCCGTCCTTCATGAAGTCGAGCTTCGCGCGGATGCCCGACACGAGGTGCTTCGACTTGTTGGTGAGGGTCACCGACGCGATGCCCTGCACGTGGCTTTTCGCCGTCGACGCCATCTGCACGCCGCTCGCCTCGAACATCTCCTGCGGCGCCTTCGCGAGCCGATCACGCTCGGCCTTGTCGGTCGCGGCGGCTGCGGCGATCTGATCGGCCTTCTGCTTCGCCTCGATGTCCCTGGTCATCTGTTGTGCGAGCTCCTTCGCACGCGCCTCGACCCTGGCGTTCTCGGCAGTCGCCTGCTCCTTCTGCTTCGCCTCCGTGTTGCAGCCGGACACGGCAAAGACGGCGACGACGCCGAGCGTGAAGGAGAGCAGTGCCGTGCGGGCGCGTAACATGACGGTGTCCTCGTAAGATTGATTGGATGCACGACGCGGCGCATGTGCGCCACCGCTTGCTATACTCGAGTCGTGTCCAGCGACTACCAGTGCCCGCACTGCGGCGAGTCCGTCGATACGTCACCCGATCTCGGGGGCGGCGAGGAGCAGGACTACGTCGAAGACTGTCCCGTGTGCTGTCGGCCGAACCAGCTCCACGCCAGCTACGACTCCGACGAGGACGCCTTCTCCATAGAAGCCACGCCGGAATGAGGTCGCTGGCGCTGCTCCTGGTCCTCTGCGCCGGCTCGACCGCACACGGCTACGTGCAGACGCTCAGCAAGCACGGCAACCCCGTGGCGTGGCCGTCGAGCTGCGTCGTCGTTCAGCCCGATGCGCGTGGCGATCGGTCGGGCGACGCGATCGATCTCGCCACCATCGACGCGACGCTCGCCTCCGCGGTCGGCAACTGGAACGGCGCGTGTGCCGACTGCACGTACATGCGGCTCGGCTTCGTGAAGGGCTACCAGGCGCTCGACGCGGTCTCCGACGGCCGACCGTCGGTCGTGTTCCGTAGCGACTTCTGGGGCCGAGGCGACGTCGCATACGACGACTCGATCATCGCCCTCACGACGGTGTGGTTCGTGACGAGCGCGGGTCGCACCGATGGGCAGATCACGGATGCCGATATCGAGCTCAACGCGGTGAACTACAGCTTCAGCGTGAACGCATCCACCGACACGCCGCGCGACGGCACCATGATCGCCGACCTGCAGAACACGCTCACGCACGAGCTCGGCCACGTGATGGGACTCGGGCACACCTGCTGGGATCATATCCTTCCGGAGCCTCCCCTCGACAACAACGGCAACCCCGCGCCCGACTGTGACCTGCGGGAGCAGCTCCCCGCCACGGTGCGCGAAGCCACGATGTATCCGTACGCGGATCCCGGCTCCATCAGCATGCGCACGCTCACCCCCGACGATGTCGCCGGGGTCTGTGACCACTACCCCAGTACGGGGACGCCGACCGCCTGCTACTCCGACATCGTCGGCCGCGGCTGCGATGTGACCCCGGCTGCGCCGCCGCGCCGGCTCTGGCTGATCGCGGCCGTCCCTCTGCTGTGGCTGGCGTGGCGCGTGCGCCGTCGTGGTAGTGTGTAAGGATGCTGGCTCGCGCTGCGCTGCTGTTGCTCATCTCGGGGAGTGGCGCGTGCACGGTCGCGAACCCGCTCTACACGGCGAAGGGCGACGCCGGTAGCCCCGTCGTCGACTCGAGCGTCACCTCGCACACCGATCTCGCGAGCGCCGACCTCACGGCCCCGCCCGCTCCGGGCTGCACCACCGGCGATCGCGCCTGCTCGGCCACCGGCTCCACCGTCTGCCAGAGCGGCACCTTCGTCGCCGACCGCACGTGCCCCCACGACTCGAAGTGCGCGGATGGCTACTGTGCGCCACCGACGGTCGCCACCGACCCGACGTGCTCCGGCGGTCTCGAAGGTGGTGAGAGCGACAACGTGTGCTTCTTCGCCGCGGGAAACTCGAGTCGCTCGTGCCAGCCGTTCGTCGGCTCGGGCAGCGTGCAGTGGGTGTGCGCGCCCGTCGTCGGCACCGGTGGCGCGGGTGCCCCTTGCACCACCGGCGCTGCGTGCCGCTCCGGCTTCTGTGGGTCGAACGGGAGCTGCTTCCGTGCGTGCAGCCGCGATGAGGACTGTCCCAACCAGGGCAACGCGAGCACGTGCGTCGACGTCGGGATCTCTGTCGAGGGGCAGAGCATCACTGCGAGCAGCTGCATTCACGTCTGACGACTTCTTCAGTCGCCACGAGGTGTTGAGGAACTGACACCTGACAGTCCTTGCGACGCTCCAGCTGACACGTGCGCTGACGCACTCGCATCGCACCGAACTCATTGGAGATTTTAGATCTAGCCTCATTCTGAGTGTGTGAATGTAGGCATCTGTACGTGACGTGCGGACCGTCAGGTGTTCAATGTTCACCACCCGACGCTCTGCGTTATTACGTCTAACTGTCCGATTGTTCGCATCGAAAATGTGACACGCGCCGTGGCTCGGTGTTTGCTCTGTCCAGGGTTGCCGTGAAAGTCGCGCTCGTCACCGAGTTCTATTACCCCCACCTGGGTGGGGTGACCGAGCACGTCCATCACCTTGCGCGCTACCTCACGGCGCGTGGTCACGGCGTCCGCGTCGTCACGAGCCATGTTGCCAGGGCGCCGCGTCGCGCCGATCTCGAGACGGTCGTCGTGCCCGAGGGCACCTTCGAGGTCGTTCGCATCGGCCTCGGCATGCCGATGGAGTCCAACGGCTCCGAGTCGCGCGTCACCATCGGTCTCGGGCTCGAGCGCCACATGCGTGAGGCGCTCGATGGTGCCGACCTCGTGCATGTGCAGTCGCCGCTGTTCCCGATGCTGCCGTACCTCGCGCTCAAGGTCGCGCGTCGTCGCGGCATCCCGACGGTCGGCACCTTCCACACCAACTTCAGCGGCTCCAAGGCGCTGCGCTTCTTCGCGCCGGTCATCCGGCAGTACTCGCGCGCCATCGACCGCGGCATCGCCGTCTCGGACAGCGCAGGTCGAGCGCTGTCGTCGCTGCTGGCGAAGCCGCCTGTCGTCATCCCGAACGGCGTCGACTGCGCAGCCTGGAGCTCCGGTGGCCATCTACCCGACGCAGATGCGACGCTCGGCACCACGCGCAACATCGTCTTCCTCGGTCGTCTCGATCCGCGCAACGACGTGGAGCTGCTCCTCTCCGCGTTCTTCAAGATTGCTCGCACGCTCACTGACACGCGGCTGGTGCTCGTCGGTGACGGTCCCCGTCGCGCCGAGTACGAGGCGTCCGTCCCCGCCGATCTGCAGGGTCGCGTCGTGTTCGCAGGAAGTCAGGCATCGGTCGAGGTTCGCGCCGGCTACCTCGCCGCCGCCGAGGTCATGGCCTTCACCGCGCGCATCGTCTCGCACCCGATGGCGCTCATCGAGGGCATGGCTGCGGGACGGGCCATCGTTGCGTACGACATCGAAGGTGTGCGCGAGCTCATCACCGACGGTCGCGAAGGCTACAAGGTCCCCGTCGGCGACGTCGACGCGCTGGCCGCTGCCTTCACGAAGGTGCTCGGCGACGATGCGCACCGTCGCGTGATGGGCCGCCTCGCTAGGGCTCGCGCGGCACAGTTCGACTGGTCCGTCGTCGCGCAGCGCATCGAAGGTGTCTACGCCGAGCTGTGCGGTGACCTCGTCCAGCCGCAGGACACGACTCAAGCTCCGCCCGCACCGGTCGGAGACGCCGCACCCCGCACCGTCGAAGCATTCGGGTAACCCACCATGACGACAGCGAACGCAATGAACGCATCACTCCTCTCCACCATGTGGCCGTGCTTCGCGGTCATGGGGTACTTCTTCGTGTCGTTCGCTGTCTTCTCGGCGCGGACGTGGGTGAACGGGATGCCCGTCGACAACGAGGTGGTGGGCCGCCCCGCGTCGGCCATGCTGTCGCGCTACTTTCGCCACTTCATCATGTGGATGTTGTCGCCGTGGCAGCGCCTCGTGGTCATGGCCGGCATCACGCCGAACATGCTCACGTTCGCGTCGCTCCTCGCGGCGGCCGGCGCCGGCATCGCAGCAGCCGTGGGCAACTTCGCGCTCGGCGGCTGGCTTTATATCCTCTGCGGGATTCTCGACATCCTCGACGGCCGCGTCGCCCGCATCCGCAAGCAGGTCACCGCGTCTGGTGCGTTCTTCGACTCGGTCATCGACCGCTACGCCGAGCTCTTCGTCTTCGGCGGCCTGACCGTGTTCTACAAGGACTCCTGGGTGCTCTACGCGGTCATGCTCGCGTCGCTTGGCTCGCTGATGGTCAGCTACACGCGTGCTCGCGGTGAGTCGCTCGGCGTCACCAACCTCAACATCGGCGTGATGCAGCGCCCCGAGCGACTCGTGTACCTCGGCACGGCGATGGTGTTCGCG
>JBDTCO010000210.1:0-24207 GCA_039923495.1 Polyangia bacterium | reverse complement strand
TTCAACGGGCGCACGATCGACGTCGACGGCGGCCTCAGCATGTAAGAACGCTCGCCGGAAGCCTGGTCTGCGGCGCGGGTCGCCGAGGGCCAGGCTTCCGGCGCGCCTTGTCAGCGCTTCTTCTTCTTGCGGAAGAAGAAGCCGCCCTCGTCGTCCTCGGCGGGGGCAGCCTCGGCCGGGTCGAGCTTGGCGAGCTCCTCGACGAGCTTCTTCTGCTCGCTGGTGAGGCGCTGCGGGACGACGACCTGCAGGCGCACGCCGAGATCGCCCTTGCCGCGGCCGTGGACATTCGGCATGCCGCGACCGCGCATGACGACCATGGCGCCGGGCTGCGTGCCGGGCTTCACGTCGAGCTCGATGGGATCGCCGACCACGACCGGGACCTTCACCTTCGCGCCGAGCGTGGCCTGCGAGAACGTGAGCGGGATCTCGGTGACGAGGTCGTCACCCTGACGCTCGAAGCGCGCGTCGGCCTCGACGTGGACGTGCACGTACAGGTGGCCCGATCGGCCGCCGGGCGCGGTCTGTCCCTTGCCGGTGAGTCGGAGCGACTGGCCCTCGTCGATGCCGGCCGGGACCGTGACGCTGACGGTCTCCTTCACGCGCTCGACGGCAGCGCCCTGGCACTCCTCGCACTTGTCCTTGATGACCTGACCGCGCCCCCGGCACTGCGGGCACGGCGCCGAAAACATGAAGATGCCCTGCGAGTGACCGACCTGACCGCGGCCGCCGCACGTGCTGCACGAGACGGGCTGCGAACCGGGCTTGCCGCCCGTGCCCTTGCAGCCCTTGCACGGCACGAGGCGATCGTAGACGAGCTCTTTTTCGATACCGCGGGCGGCATCGGCGAGCGAGATCTTGATCTCGGCCTCGAGGTCGGCGCCTTGTTGCTCGCGCGCTCCACCACCGCGACCACCGTTGAACGCGCCGCCGAAGAAGTCGGCGAAGTGCGAGAGGATGTCCTCGACGCCGGAGAAGCCCTGGAAGCCGGCGCGCTGCGGACCCGCGTGACCGTGGGTGTCGTAGAGCGACCGCTTCTCGTCGTTGGAGAGCACCTCGTACGCCTCGGCGAGCTCCTTGAAGCGCTCCTCTGCTTCCTTGTCGCCGGGGTTGCGATCGGGGTGGTGCTCCATCGCCAGCCGGCGATAGGACTTCTTGATCTCGGAACCGTCGGCGTTCTTCGTGACGCTCAGGATTTCGTAGTAGTCGCGCTTCGTGGTGCTCATCGTCGACGCGGAACCTAATTCCCCCCCGTCGGTAGGTCAAGCTGCGTCGGACTTTGCGCCGCCTCGGTGCTGCGCTAGCCTTCGTGCATGGCCCTTCCTTCGCTCGACTTCGTCCGCCGTCTCTTCGCGGGCTCCGCGTCCGAGGAGACGACGCGCCCGCTCCTGCAGCTCTTCACGCCCCAGGTCGTCGGCACCGACAAGCCGGCGGTGCGCTTCCTCGTCGGTGGCCTCACGGTCATCGGCATCGCGGTCGCGGGCACGCTCGCGGTCGGCTCGCTCGCGATCCTCTTCGCCGCGCTCGCCGCACTCTACTTCCTTGCGACGGAGATCCTCGGCCTGCAGCTCGACGTCGACCCGCGCGCCTTCGTCGCGGAGGCACAGAAGTACGCGGCCCGCACCAGCAACTAGGCCTTACTTACAGGTGCACCTGGACCCCCGCGAGGATCTGCACGCGGAGCTCGGTCGAGAAGTGTGACGACGGCGGCGTCGTGACGACCACGCCCGGCGTGAGCAGCACCGACAGCCGCGGCACGACGAGGTACTCGATGCCGACGGCGGGTCGCGCCTCGAAGGAGACGAACGAGCCCTTCGCGGCGCTCTGCGAGCTATCGAGCGTGTAGGACGGGTGAGTCGCCGACGAGCCGGTCATGAGGCCCGCGCCGAGGCCGACCTGCACGGTGAAGAAGAGCCTGTCGTGCCAGAGGGCGATCTTGACCGTCGGGTCGAGCATGAAGCCGAGGAAGTTGACGGTCGCGCCGACGTCCTTGAGGTACGTGAAGCCGACGGTCGCGCCGAGCCGGAAGCGCAGACGACCGCGGTGCACGAGCGTGTAGCCGCCCGACAGCTCGACGGCGGCTCCGGGACGGATCCCAGGGTCGACGCCCGCCACGCTGTGCAGGCCACCGACCCAGAGGTTCGCACCAACGGCGACGCCGATATCACCGTCGAGGTTGCGCGGCTTCGGTGGCGGCGGGACCTCGGCGCGACGCAGGGCCTCGTCCCGCTCGCGCTGCGCACGCGCCTCGTCGGCGACGCGCCTGTCCTCGGCGGCCTTCTGGTCGTCGAGCATCTTCTGCTTCTGCGCCGCGATGTCCTGCTCGAGCTGATCGATCCAGCCGACGACCTCGTCGCGGTTCGGCGCGTTCGACGTGTTGCGCAGGAAGTTCTTGTAGAAGAAGACGGCCTGGTCGAGATCGCCGGCCTTCCGGTACGCCTGCGCGATGTTGTAGAGGAACACCGAGTCGGGCTTCAGCTTGTAGCCGCGCTGCCAGGCCTCGATGGCCTTGTCCCACTGCCCGAGGTTGAAGGCAGCGGTGCCCTCCTTGTACGCCTCGCTCGCCTTGCGCGTGTCCTCGCTGGCGCCGCGCGCAGGGGCCCCATGAGGTGCTGCGAGGCACGGCACACTGGCCGATAGGATCGCGAAAGCAACGACGCAGCTATGAAGCATACGGCTCGACCGTGCGGGCATGGACACCATCAGCGAACGGGTGGAAAAACGGAGCAAGCGCCGGGAGAACGGCACCCGGCGTGCCTAGAAGTTGGGCTTGAGCAAGGACATGTCATCGCCGGCCCTGTCCGGCTTCTTGCCAGCGTGCCCGCTGGCGCCGTGCGTCGACCTCTTCGGCGTAGTTGTGCTCACCGTAGCAACGGGCGCAGCCGACAGCGCATAGCTGAAGTTGTTCGAGCTCGAGGTGTCGAGGACCTTCTGCTGCGTGATGAAGCCCGGCTTGCGTAGCTCGATCGCGATGCTGGGCTCGCCGTTCTTCGCGGTGATGGTGATCGGCGTCTTGCCGAGGGACATGCCGGCCCGGAACACCTCGACGTCGGCCGGGTCGCTCGTGAGCACGAGCCTCACGGCGGCGTCCTTCGGTGCAGCGACGGGGACGACCGGCTCGCGTACCTGGCTCGTGACCACGTTGGGCGGCGGCTTCTTGCCCGTGGCGAGCAGCGTGATGCCGACGGCGGCGACGACGACCGCGGTCGCGCCGACGAAGAGCATGCCGCGCGACCGGTGCGGCGCGCTTCCACCGAGCTCCGCCGCAGCGCCGGACAACGTGGTGGGGCGCGAGCCGGTGCTCGTCGCTGCCGGCCCCACGCGGGTCTGCGCGGTGTTCGTCGATCCCGCGGCAGTGGAGGCTGGAAGCACCTGGTACGACGCCATGTGCCCCGCGGCATCGGCGAGCGCGGCGCCGAACTCTTCCATCGTCTGGAAGCGGCGCGCGCGATCTTTCTCGATCGCGTGCATCACGATGGCTTCGAGCTCGGGCGGGATGGCCGGGTTCAGCGTCGACGGGAGCTCAGGCTCCTTGGTGAGGTGGGCGACGAGGATCTCGCCGAAGCCTTCGCCGGGGAACGGTACGCGCCCGGTGAGCAGCTCGTAGAGCACGACGCCGAGCGAGTACACGTCGGAGCGCGAGTCGATGAGCCCGCGGCCTTCGCACTGCTCGGGAGACATGTACGTCGGCGTGCCGATGACGAGACCGGTGCGCGTCTTGTGCGAGGACGTGCCGCCGTCGCCGGTGAGCTTGGCGATGCCGAAATCGAGGATCTTGGTGAAGTTCTTGTCCTGGCCGCGACGGCACAGGTAGATGTTCTCGGGCTTGAGGTCGCGGTGAACGACACCCTTTGCGTGGCTCGCTGCGAGACCGTCGCAGCACTGACGGATGATGTGCGTCGTCTCGTCGAACAGCAGGCCCGCGCTGCGGATGCGCTGAGCGAGGCTCTCGCCGTCGAGGTACTCCATGATGAAGTAGACGATGTCGACGCCGGCATCGCTCTTCATCTTGCCGAAGTCGATGACGTCGACGATGTTCTCGTGGCCGATGTCGTTCACGGCCTTCGCCTCGTTGAAGAAGCGGGTGACGATGTCTTCCTTGGACGCGAGCTCCTCGAGCAGGACCTTCACGGCCACGCGCTTGCCGATCCCCGGGTGCTCACCCAGGTACACGGTCCCCATCCCGCCCTCACCGAGCTTGGCTTTGATCAGGTAGTTCCCGACCTGTTTTCCGATCAACGACATCTCGACGTCCCCACCCCGACCTCAAACATTACAGGCACTCATGGCAGTTTAGCCGCGTCGGGCGCCAGCGTCCAGACTCTGCCGCGGCCCTCGTTTTCGTCGAGCAGCAGCGTCGCCTGGTCGGGCGGAAGTGGCCTCGAGAAGTAGTAACCCTGCGCGTGGCTGCAGCCGAGGCCGGCGAGCTCGACGGCCTGGGCGAGCGTCTCGATGCCCTCTGCAACGACGTGCATGCCGAGGCTGTCCGCGAGCAAGAGGATGGCGCGCACGATGCCGCGATTCTTCGGGCCATCGCCCATGGCAGCGACGAAGGAGCGGTCGATCTTGAGGACGTCGAACGGGAAGCGGTGCACGTGACTCAGCGACGAGTAGCCCGTCCCGAAGTCGTCGAGCGCGAGCCCGACGCCCAGGCCGGCGAGCGCCGCCAGCGTCTCTTCCGCGATGCCGACGTCGATGAGGACGCTCTCCGTGATCTCGAGCCGGAGCGAGCCGCGCGGCAGCCCGTGCAACGCGACCGACCGCTCCACGTCACCGACGAGCGCCGTCGACAGCGCGGTGCCCGTGAACTGGCGCGCGGACACGTTCACGCTGAGCGAGAGCTGCTGCGTGCGACCCAGCTGCCAGCGGGCGAGCTGACGGCAGCCCTCGTCGATGACCCACCTCCCGATGGGCACGATGAGGCCGGTCTCCTCGGCGACGGGGATGAAGTCGAGCGGCGAGATGAGCCCGTGCTTCGGGTGACGCCACCGCAGGAGCGCCTCGAAGCCGGTGATGGAGCCGGCCGCGAGATCGACGATGGGCTGGTAGTGCAGCTCGAGCTCGCCACGCTCGACGGCACGGTGCAGATCGGTCTGCACGCGCAGGAGCTTCACCGCGCGCTCGTGCATGCGACTCGTGAAGACCGCGTGCCGCGCCTTGCCGTCGCTCTTCGCCTGGTACATCGCCGTGTCGGCATCGCGCAGCATGTCGCTCGCCGACGTGTAGCTCTCGTCCCACAGCGTGACACCGACGCTCGCCGTGACGACGACCTCCGAACCGTCGAGCTGCGCGGGGACGTTGACCGCGTCGAGCACGCGATCGACGACGATGACGGCCTCCGCCGCCGTGCGCACGTGATCGAGGAGCAGCGCGAACTCGTCACCGCCGAGCCTCGCCACGGTATCGACCTCGCGCACGCAGGCGCGCAGGCGGACCGCGACGGTCTTCAGGAGCTCGTCTCCCGTGTGGTGACCGAGGCTGTCGTTGACGACCTTGAAGCGATCCAGATCGACGAACACGACGGCGAACGGCTGCTCCTTGTGACGCTGCGCGCGGATGAGGAGCTGACTCAGGCGGTCGAGGAGCAGCGTGCGGTTGGGCAGCCCGGTGAGCGAGTCGTGCAGCGCATCGAAGACCGTGTTCGCCAGGGAGCGCTGCCGCTCGAAGATGCGCCCGACCTGCGTGCCGACGGTACGCATGAGCTCGAGCACCTCGGTGTCGGGCTCGGTGACCTCGCTCGTGAAGAATTCGGCGACCGCTACGACCTCGGTGTCGACGAGGATCGGGAAGCCGAAGCCCGCCCAGAGACCGCATGCTCGTGCGCTCGTGGAGCGGGGCAGATCATCGCGACCCACGACGTCCTCCACCCACACGGGCTCCTTTTTCTCCAGCACGCGGCCCGGCAGCCCGAGGCCGAGCACGAGCGGCGTGTCGTGCGTGGCAGTGCGAAACGCGGCGTATTGCTCGGCGTCCGCGAGGTGCCAAACGGCGAGCGAGCGCAGGCTGTCGCCGTCGGCACCGAACACGTGACCCACCGGCCAGCCGGTGTGCGCGCAGACGAGATCGACCACGGCCTGCAGCGCGGCCTCGATGCCCGTCGACAGGTTCGCCGCGCTCGCGATCCGCTGCAGCAGCGTGAGGCGGCGCTCGAGCTCGAGGCTGCGACCGTCGCTCAAGGCGGATCCCGGTACTCGCACACGACCGCGGTCGCCGCAGCGCTCGAGGAATGGAAGGCGTGGACGTAGTTCATCGTGGAGGAGCCGGCCGGCCCACCACCGGCCACGATGACGTCGACGTCGTAGCTCACGAGAGGATGACTTTACACCATCCCGCGGCAGCCGTCCGCGTGCCCGGACGCGACCTCGGGTGTGCTATCGCTCGTCGAGGTTGGACAGGAAGCGCTTGAGCTGGCCGTCGATCATGAGGTTGCGCTCGCGGGCGTCGTAGCGGTTCTGACGGTAGCCGTTCTGCACCTCTTCGAAGCGCTTGCGCTCCTCCTCGACGAGCTCGCGAAACGTGCCGATCTTCCCGGAGATCTCCTTCTGGTTGCGCACGAAGAACGCGACCAGCGACGCGGCGCCAGCGGCCGTGAGCAGGATGCCGAGCGGGCCGCCGAGCGCGTAGCGAAGGCCCAGGCGCAGCGCCACGGCACCGACGGCACCGATGGCAGCGTTCTTGAGGCCCTTCTCGCCCGTGACGGCCTCCTTCGCCATGGCCACGGTCTGTCCCGACGCGATGAGGAGCGCGATGAAGTTGGCGCGACGGCTCTTCCAGCCGCGGTCGTAGTACTCCTTGATGCCGAGACGGAGGTAGTCGTCGAACGTGTCGTACCGCGCATCGTGCGTGGTCGTGTCGGTGCTCTCGGTGGCCATGCATCCATGAAAGCATGAGTGACGCGATCACGCGACCTCTGGCCACGAACTGCCCCCAGCGCAGGGCGCTCGCGAAGTTGCGCGCCGGAGTGCACGTGATGGTTTGAAAAGCGCGCGCACCGGCGCCATGCTCGCTTTCGATGCATCGCCTCCTCGCCATCATCGTGCTCTCCGTCGCTGTCTGCGCGCACGCCGCACCGCACGACGCGGTCGCGGACGCGCGCAGCCTGCGCGAGCACGGCCGCTACGCCGAGGCGAGGACGAAGCTCGAGGCGCTCGCGAAGGCCCCGGGGGCGCTCGAGGCGCGCTACCAGCTCGGCCTCGTGTACCGCGCGACGGGTGACCGCTCCGCCGAGCGCGCGATCTGGAACGGCTTCTACGACGACTTCGATCAGGGCCGCATCGACAAGGCCTCGTCGAAGCAGCTCCTCTACGTCGCGCGCGCCGCGCAGCTCCTCGGGGGCTACAAGGACGCAAACGACACGTTCCGCGACGCGGTGCAGGCCGACTCGAAGGGCAAGGACGGTGCACACGCGAACATCGGCTGGGCGCGCCTCTTCCTCGAGAAGTACGACGCAGGCCACGCCGAGGCCTGTCTCGACGAGGCGCTCGCGATCCTCCCCGACGATCCCGACGGTCGCACGCTGCTCGCGCGCGTGAAGCTCGAGCAGAGCTACGACGTGCCGGCCGCGCTGCGCGAGCTCGATCGGGCGGAGAAGGCCGCGCCTGGCTGGCCCGAGGCCGTGGCCACGCGCGCCCAGATCGCGCTGCAGGCCGGCGAGCGCGAAAAGACACGGTCGCTCGCGGTCGCGATGCTCGTGCGCGACCCCGAGGACGTGAGCGCGCACACCCTGCTCGCGGGCCTCGCGATCCTCGGCGACAAGGAGGGCGTGTACGAGCAGGTGCGCCGCGGCATCCTCGCCACGAACCCCCACGAGTCGCGCTTCTTCCACGAGCTCGCCGAGCTGCTCGTGCGCAACCACCGTTACGAGGAGGCCGTCCCGCTCGAGGAGGAGGCGCTGAAGGTCGATCCGAAGGACGCCGTCGCGCGCGCCGGATACGGCGCGAACCTGCTGCGCCTCGGACGTGAGGCAGAGGGCCTGACCGCGCTGCGCGAGTCGTGGCGCGGCGACAAGTACAACGTGCGCACCTACAACCTGCTGTCGCTCTTCGAGGACGTGATCCCGAAGCACTACACGTTCATCGACGCGCCGCCATTCAAGCTGCGCGTCGCCATCGACGAGAAATCGATCATCGAAGCGGAGGTGGTGCCGCTGCTCCAGCGCGCGCGCAAGGCGCTCGATATCGCGTACGACACGAAGCTCGCGCCCGTCACGATCGAGCTGTACACCGACCCCAAGCACTACGCCGTACGCACCATCGGGCTCCCGGGCCTCGACGCGATCGGCGTCACGTTCGGGCCCGTCATCACCGCGATGTCGCCGTCGGTGGGCAAGTTCAACTGGGGCATGGTGCTGTGGCACGAGCTGTCGCACGTGTACGCGATCCGCGCCTCGCACTCCCGCGTGCCTCGGTGGTTCACCGAGGGGCTCTCCGAGTACGAGACCACCGTCGTCGACCCCACGTGGACACGCCGCACGAGCGCCGAGCTCGCCGAGGCGTTGCAGCGCGGCACCCTCCTTAACGTCGGCGATCTGGACCAGGCCTTCGTGACCGCGCGCGATCTCGCGCACATCGTCGTCGCGTACCACGAAGCGTCCGCGGCGGTGACGTACTTCGTCGAGCGCACGGGGCGGCCCGGCATCAACGCGGCGCTGGCGAGCTTCGCGAAGGGCCACGACTTCGCGAGCGTCGTGCGCGAGACGACGGGACAGGACCTCGTCGCGTTCGACGCGGCATTTCGCGCGTGGCTCGACGCGAGGCTCGCGGTGTACCGCGGCCAGCTGCTCATCGGCTCATCGGACGTCTCCGACCAACAGTCGCTGAGGGCCGCCTTCGAGCGCACCCACGATGCGCGCACGCGCGGGCTCTACGCGCTCGCGCTCCTTGCGACCGGCGACGTGGCGGGCGCGGCCAAGCTCGTCAACGGCGAGACCCCGACATCGGCGCAGTCGCTCGAGACGCGCTACGCGGCGGTGAAGATCGCGCTCGCGCAGAAGAACCCCGCGCTCGCGACGACGCTGCTTGCCGCGTTGCGCACTGCAGGAGGTCGCGGCGTCGAAGTCGAGCTGCTCGCCGCGCGCGTGCACAAGGCCGCGGGTCGCATCGACGACGCGTGGGCCGCCCTCGTGCAGGCCGGCAAGGATGATCCCGATCGCGCCGAGCCGTGGGACCTCGAGGCAGAGCTCGCCGTCATGACACCGAAGCCAGCGGCGTGCACGGAGGCAAAGGCCTGCGCCGAGGCCGCGCTCACGCGGGCTGTCCCGCTCGACATCATGAGCGCGCGCACCGCGAAGGCGCTCTTCAAGCTCCGCGTGGGGCTGAACCTCCCCACCGCAGGCGAGGCCGCAAAGCGCGTGCTCGAGGTGACTCCGTTCGACGGCGCTCTTCGACTGGACTACGCGAAGTGGCTCGCGGCGAGAAACCCGACAGCAGCAAAGCGCCAGGCGGAGCTCGCGAAGAAGTGCCCGGCGGTCAAAGACGAGAAAGCCCGCGCCGAAGAGTAGGCGCGGGCCGAAGAAGTCAGTTCCTGTTTTCGGTAGCCGGTGTCCTGTCTCCCGTTGCTCTTACTTGAGCCACTCGTTCAGCTTGGCGGCCGTCGCATCGGTGACCTTGTCCCAGCCGTCCTTGATGTGCAGCTGGACCTCGTCGAGCTTCGACTTGGTCTGCGTCTTCTGATCGTTCGCGCCGGCGGTCGCATCGGCGGCGAACGTCTTCATCTTGGCCTTGAGCTCGTCCATCCTGGCTTCGACGCGGAGCTTCAATTCGTGGGTGTTGAGCGACATGTTTGGTGCCTCCTACTAGTAGGATGCGCCGACCCTGCGATCCGCCTCAAGCGGCGGGCTGCGCCAGGTCTTCCGTTGGTGACGCCGGCATGTGCAGCGTGAACGTGGTGCCTCTCCCGGTGTCGCTGCGCACATCGATGGTCCCGCCGTGCTCGACCACGATCTGCTGCGTGAGCGCCAGCCCGAGCCCTGTGCCGCCCTGCTTCGTCGAGAAGAACGGCTCGAACACGCGGTTGAGGAGCTCGGGCTCGATGCCCGCGCCCGAGTCGGCGATCGACAGCTCGTAGCCGGCATCGACGATGGCGAGCTTCACCACGAGCCGCCCACCCGACGGCATCGCCTCGCCGGCGTTGCGGATGAGGTTGAGCAGCGCCTGACGCAGCTGCTGCTCGTCGCACTGCAGCGGGCACGCGTCGTCGGGCAGCTCGACGAGGAGCGTGACCTGCTTCTTCTCGAGCTCCGGCTTCTGGAACGCGAGCAGCGACTCGACGACGGTGCGCAGCGACTCGCGCTCGAGGCGAGGGCTCGGCATGCGCGCGAAGCGGAGGTACGCCTCCGTGATCTCGGTGAGGCGATCGACCTCCTTCACGATGGCACGCGCCAGGGTGCGCGCCTCACCCGTCCCCGGGAGCTCGGCCAGCTCCTCGTCGAGCTGCTCGGCGTTGAGGCCGATGGACGACAGCGGGTTGCGGACCTCGTGCGTGATCTGCGCCGCGATCTTGCCGATGGCCGCGAGACGCTCGGAGCGGATGAGCTGCTGCTCGCGCTCGTCGAGCGCGGCAGCCATCGTGTTGAAGCCGCGCGCGAGCTCGGCGATCTCGTCGTGGCCATCGGAGGGCACGCGCTTCTGGTAGTCGCCGCGCGCGATCTCCTTCGTGCGCTCGGCGAGCCGCCGCAGCGGCAAGAGCGTGCGACCCGCGAGCGCCGCGACCCCGAGCCCCGCGACGAGCGCGACGATGCTGAGCGCGAGCGCAGCCCAGATAGCGCGGCTCTCCTCGTCCTCGAGCCGGAACGCCGTCTGCTGCGCGCGCACGCGCAGATCCATCGCGAGGCTCGCGAGCTCGCGCTTGGTGTTGCGCTCGCGCCGTACGAGCCGCTCGGCGGTCTCCTTCGCGTGGACAGGATCGCTCGAGAGCGGCCCCCCGTCGCCGATCGCGCCGAAGACCTCGTCGAAGAGACCCTCGCTCTCCGCGAACGCAGCCGCGATGCGGTCGAGACGCTCGCGTAGCCCATCGAGCAGGAGCCGCTCGTCACTCGAGAGGTGGCGCTCGGTGAGCGAACGCAGCTGCTCGTACGCCAGCGGGAGCTGCTGTCGCTGCCGGATGCGACGCGCGTCGTCGACTGCGAACTTGAGGTAGCGCGGCAGTCGCTGTGTCTCGCCGCCGCGCCCGACCTGCTCGCCGATCACCTTCAGCAGGTTGGAGTGGTTGTTCTGCAGCTCGGCGACGGTCAGTCGCAACTCCAGGTATCCGGACGAGACGAGGCGCAGCTCGTCTCCCAGTCGCCTCATCGCCCACACGGTGTAAGCCGTGACGGAAGCGAAGATGGCGAGCAGGATGACGAAGCCGACGAAGATCTTCGCCGAGATCGACAGCCTCATTGCGACGTTAGTGTATAGTCTGCGCCCATGGGTGGCCACCCGACGGTGACTCTGAAGCGCCTCGCGGTGCTCCTGTGCACGACGGCCCTCGTCTGTGCGGCTGGTCGCGCGTACGCGAACGACGAGTCTCTCGCGGTGCTGGGCGTCGATTCGGAAGAGGTGACGGACGTCATCGGTGGCCAGGTCACCGAGGCACTCCGCAAGCAGGCCGCCGAGACGCCGGGCGTCCGCCTGGTCCCCGGCAAGGAGCTCGTCGAGCTCAAGCTGGTGTTCGGCTGCGACGGCGAAGCGCCCGCGTGTCTCGCGCAGGCCGGTCGGACGCTCGGCGCCGACAAGCTGCTCTACGGCACGCTGAGAAAGGCGGACGGCGGCAAAGGCATCGCCGTCGCGCTCAAGCTGCTCGATGTCCGCGGCCTCGCGATCGTGAAGCAGGTCAACGAGGTCGTCCCGCGCAAGACGTTCGCCGGCGCCGTCATCACATCGTCGGTCGCGCGCTGGTTCGGTCAGCTCGTGGTCGCGCCGCAGACCGGCGGCATCGCCATCCAGTCCACGCCCGCCGATGCGCAGGTGCTGCTCGACGGCGTCGCGGTCGGACACACGCCCGCGCGCGCGCGGGACATCAAGCCCGGCCCACACACGGTCACCATCACGCTCGACGGCTATCAGCCCGCCACCCGCTCCGTCGACGTGCATATCGGCGCGCTCGAGACCGTCATCGTCCGTCTCGATCGCGAAGCGCACGGCGATGTCGCGCACGGCGATGTCGCGCACGGCGATGTCGCGCGCTCCCTCGTCGTTGACCCCGTCGCGCCGCAGCCCCTCTTCGACGCCGCGCAGAAGCCGCTTCATCCAGGTCGTCCGGCCACGTACGCGGGCATCGGCCTCGTCGCGGGCGCCGTGATCGCGGGCGCAGTCGCCATCTACACGTGGCGCAGCTACCTCTCGCTCGAGGGCACCGCGCACAACGATCTCACGTCGCTGGCCACGCCAGGCGCGTCGCCCGACCTGCAGAGCTTTCTCGGCAAGCCGACATGCAAGACCCCGCCGGGTAGCGCTAGCGCGGCGTCCGAGAGCTACCTCGCGCACTGCGACAGCGGCAATCGATACGCGCACGCGACGACCGGCCTGTGGATCTCCGCTGGAGTCCTCGCCACCGCCGGCATCGTGTCGTTCATCATCGGGGATCGTCTCGACGCGAAGGCCGCCAAGGATCGTCGCGCCGGTCGCCGCCTCGAGTCGTCGTTGCGCCTCCTGCCTGCGGTCTCCACCAAAGGTGGTGGTCTGCAGGCGTCGTTCGAATTTTGAGCGTTCGCTCCGTCTCGCTCGCTGCCGTCGTCCTTGGTGGACTCGGTGGGGGCTGCGCTCCGGCCACGGTCCACGTCACCGAACAGCCAATCATCGGCGGTACGCTCACCACCGACGATCCCGGCGTGGTGCTCTCGCTCGCGCAGATCCCGGGCGCGAAGACGGCGAGCCTGTGCACCGGCATCGTCGCCTCGCCGCACGTCGTGCTCACCGCCGCTCACTGCGTCGCGCCGTCGAGCATCGGCGAGGGCGCGGTCTACGCGGTGTACTTCGACGCGGATCCCACAGCGGCGGCCAACCCGGATCGGCAGGTCGTCACCGAGACACACTACGATCCCGGCTACGACCCGACCAAGTTCACGGCGGGCCACGACGTCGGTGCGCTGATCCTGCCGACGGCCTTCACGGGCTCACCGGTGGTCCTCAACCGCACGCTGCTCTCGCGTGACCTCATCGGCGAGCCTGCGATCCTCGTCGGGTACGGCGAGTCGACGGCGAGCGATCCGATGTCCGCCGCGAAGAAGCGCACGCTCGTGTCTTCCCTGGTCAGCTACGACGACAAGCTCGTCGACTTCGGCATGGCCGGCGCCACGGCGTGCGATGGCGACTCCGGCGGCCCCGCCACGATGACCATCGGCGGCGAGCCCCGCGTCGTCGGCCTCGTCTCGTTCGGCAACACGAAGTGCGACGCGACCGTGTCGTACTCGCGCGTGGATGAACACCTGAAGTGGTTCGACGACATCATCGACGCGGCCGATCCGGGGTTCCTCACCGACAAGTCGATCCCGCACCACGGCTGCAGCACGGTGCCTGGGACTGCAACGGACTCGCCTCCCGTCCTCTTCGGGCTGGCGCTCCTCGCCGTCCTAGGGGCGCTGGGCCGCAAGCGACGCCAGCCGCTCCCGTAGCGCGCGATCGGTCGGCTCCAGCGCACGCAGGTGACGCTCGAGCTCGAGCGCCGATGGCCGCCGCAGTGGATCCACGTCGAGCATGCTGACGAGCAGGTCGTCGAGCGCACGCGGAATCACGGCGCGGCGCTCGCTCGCCCGACGCACCGGCTCGTGGAGCAGCGCGTGCAGCGTGGCCATCTTGTTGCCGCGCCAGAAGAGCCGCTCACCGACGACGGTCTCCCACAGCACGACGCCGAGCGAGAACACGTCGGCGTGTCCAGTGACGTGCTCGCCGCGTGCCTGTTCGGGCGCCATGTACGCGACACGCCCTTGCATCGCACCCGGTACCGGCGCCTCGGTGTGACCGCGCAGGAACGACACGTTGAAGTCGAAGAGCTTCACGATACCGGCGACGGTGACGAAGAGATTCTCGGGGGACACGTCGCGATGAACCGCCTCGAGCGCATGGAGCGATTCGTCCACCGCCCCGTGCACCGCCACGAGCGCCGCGGCGGCCTGCGCTGCGATCTCGATGGCGATGCGCAGGTCGAGCGGCTCGAAGCGCTCGGGGACCGCGTTCGGCGACTCGGCCCCGAGGACCACGCCGAGGGTGCAGCCGTGGAGTCGCTCGAGCGCTACCACCGGCGCAGGGCCGTCGATGAGCTCGACGAGCTGCACGACGTTCGGGTGGTGCAGCCGCCCGAGCAGGTACGCCTCGACCCGTAGCGCGGCGGCCTGCACCGGATCGTCGGCGCGCTCGGCGACGCAGCGCTTGAGCGCCGCTTGTTCACCCGAAGCCGGATCCACCCCGAGGAGCACCTCCGCCACCCCGCCCGAGCCGAGGAGCTGCTTCACGTCCCATCGACCGATCCGGCCTGGCCAGCGCATCACCTTTCTTTACACCAAACCGCATTGCATCTTCACGCGCGCGGCGTTAATGATTGGCTACTCACGAATGGGACGCCCCACCACCATCTCGGACCCGCAGATCCTGGACGCCGCTCGCGCGGTGTTCCTCGAGCGCGGGATCGCGGCCACCACGGCCGAGGTCGCACGCAAGGCCGGCGTCGCCGAGGGCTCCATCTTCAAGCGCTGGCCGACGAAGCAGGCGCTCTTTTACGCCGCGCTCACGCCCGACACCGAGGAGCCGGCGTGGCTGCAGACCCTCGCGCTGCGCGCAGGTCGCGGCGACATGGTCGCGACGCTGACCGACGTCGCCATGGAGGCCATCGGCTTCTTCCGCACGCTCTTGCCCCTCTTCATGATGTGCTGGTCCAACCCCTCGTCGACGGGGCTGGCCACGCCGCTCGATATCCCCAACTCGAAGCCCGTGCGCATCCTCAAGAAGCTCGCCGGTTACTTCGAGGCCGAGATGAGCGCCGGTCGCATGGCTCGCCGTGACGCCGAGGTCGTGGCTCGCACCTTCATCGGCGCCATCCAGAACTTCGCCTTCCTCGAGCTCCTCGATCGCAACCACGAGGAGCTCCCGCTGCCCGCCGAGATGTTCGTGCGCAGCCTCGTGCACCTGCTGTGGCACGGCGTCGCGCCCGAGGTGACCAGCAAGAAGTCCCCCATCAAGAAGCCCCGCAAGGAGAGAGTCCGATGACCGCGTCGCGTGATCTATTAATAAGTGTGTACTCACTTGTAAAGAAGTGCGCACCTGCGCTGCTCGCGACCGCGCTCCTCGCTGCGCCTGCACGCGCCGACCGGACGCTGGCGCTCGATGAGGCGCTCGCGCTCGCGAAGCAGAACAACCGTGACCTCAAGGCTGCGCGTGAGTCCATCGCCCAGGTCGGTGTCGTCATCGAGCAGGCTCGCGCGCAGCTGCTCCCGACGGTCTCCGCGCAGGGCAAGTACACGTTCAACTACCCGGCCGCGCAGCTCGACCCGGCCACGTTCACGCGTGCGACGGACCTCCTCGCGGCGACGCTGCTCCAGGCGCCCGCGAACGCAGCCCAGACGCAGGCGTTGAATGCCTTCCGGACCGGGCTCGCTGCACAGTCCGGCAAGCCGATCACGATCATCAAGCAGAACCAGCTCGACTTCGCAGCGACGGCGAGCATCCCGCTGCTCGTGCCCGGTGCGTACCCCGCCTACCAGGGCGCGCTTGCGCAGCGCAGGGCGGCGGAGGCCAACTTCGCGGTCACGCAGACGTCCCTTTTGCTCGGCGCCGCGGTCGGCTTCTACAGCTGCGCCGGCGCCGACGAGCTCGTGCAGGCACGCAAGCACGCCATCGACGTGGCGGATCAGACCGTGAAGAACGCGCAGGCGCGCCTCGACGCCGGCACGGTGAACCGCGTCGAGGTGTCGCGCGCCGAGCTCGCCTACGTCCAGACGGTGCAGCGGCTCTCCGAGGCCAAGGACACGCAGGCGCAGACGTACCGCGCGCTCGCCACGCTGCTGCAGCTGCGCGAGCCGTTCGTCGTGAAGCCGATCCAGGGGGACGAGGCGGAGCACGCGGTCGACGAGCTGCAGAAGCAGGCGCTCGAGCTGCGTCCCGAGTTCCGCGCGTACGAGACGAACATCGAGGCGCAGAAGAAGTCGATCCTCTCCGGGTGGCTGCGCTGGGCTCCCGTGCTCTCGGGCTTCGGTCGCTTCGCCGCCGGCAACTACTCTGGCTTCTCGGGCAAGCGGTACTCGGCCTCGGTCGGGCTCGAGGCCGACTGGGCGCTGTACGACGGCGGTCTCCGCGACGCGTCACGCCACCAGGCCGAGTCGCTCAAGCGTCAGTACGCGCTCCAGCTCGCGCAGCTCCACGACACCATCAACGACGACATCGCGCAGGCCGATCGCGCGCTCCGTACCAAGCGTGAAGCACTGCAGACCGCCCAGAAGTCGGTGTCGCTGTCGACGGAGACGCTCGCGCTCATCCGCGCGCAGCACGACGCCGGGACCGCGACGCAGCTCGATCTTCTCCAGGCGCAAGATGCGCTCGTGACGGCCGAGGTGGGCCTCGCCCAGTCACGCTTCGATCTCGCGACCAGCCAGATCCAGCTCGATCGTCTCTCCGGCGCGTTCGGCCCGGGCGGCGTCCGCAAGTGAGCAACGACGAGCAGGCCGCGCCGACCACGCGCGGCGTGTCCGTGCGCACGCGCATCCTCGCCGTCGTGGTCCTCGCGACGCTCGGCTACGGCGGGTACCGCGTGTGGCAGACGCGACAGCCGTACGAGTGGTCCGGGACCGTCGAGGCCCGCACCATCGAGGTCGGCTCGCGCACCGGCGGTCGCATCAAGGACATCTTCAAGCACGAAGGCGATCCCGTCGCTGCGGGCGAGCCGATCCTCGCGCTCGAGCACGGCGACCTCGATGCGCAGCGGCTGATGGCGCAGGCCGCGCTCGATCAGGCCAGGGCCAACCTCGCCAAGCTCACCGCGGGGGCACGGCCGGAGGAGATCGACGCGGCGCGCGCGCGTGCCACGACCGCAGAGGCGCTCTTCGATCAGGCTCGCGTCGGCACGCGCTCGGAGCAGGTCAACGCGGCAGCGGCGCGGCTGCGCTCGGCCCAGGTCGCCGTCGACAAGGGACAGCTCGATGCGAACCGCCAGCACCAGCTCGCCACGTCTGGCGCGGCCTCGCGTGCCGACGTCGACAACGCCGACATCGCGCTGCGCGCCGCGATCGCCAACCGCGACGCCGCCAACGATCAGCTCTCGGAGCTGAAGAACGGCTCGCGCAAGGAAGAGCTCGAGCAGGCCGCGGGTCGCGAGCGGGAAGCACGCGCCAACCTCAAGCTCACCGTTGCGGGCACACGCGTCGAGGACCTCGAGGCCGCGCGCGCCCAGGTGGACGCCGCGCAGGGCAAGCTCGATCAGGTCAAGGTGATGATCGACGAGCTCGTCATCAAGGCCCCGCGCGCGGCGCGCGTCGAGTCGCTCGACCTGCGCCCCGGTGACATCCTCGCGCCGAACGCGTCGGCCGCCACGCTGCTCGAGCCCGACCAGCTCTACGTGCGCATCTACGTGCCGGAGACGCTGCTCGGCCACATCAAGGTCGGGCAGACGGTGCCGGTGTCCGTCGACTCGTTCGCGAACAAGTCATACGAAGGCGTCGTCGAGCACATCAACGGCGTCGGCGAGTACTCGCCGCGCAACCTGCAGACCGCCGACGAGCGCGCCGATCAGGTGTTCGCGACGCGCGTCGGCCTGCACGACGGGCAGAACGAGCTGCGCGCGGGTATGGCGGCGTTCATCCGGGTCCCCAAGTGAGCGCGGCCCTGGCGGAGGCGCAGTCGAGCATCGCAATGCGCGTCGAGTCGATGACCCGCAAGTTCGGCGAGTTCACCGCGCTCGACAGCGTGTCGCTCGAGGTGCCGTCCGGCATGGTCTACGGGCTCCTTGGTCCCAATGGCTCCGGCAAGTCGACGCTCATCCGTATCCTGTGCGGCCTCCTTGCACCGACGACGGGCAGCGCCACCGTGCTCGGTCTCGACGTCGCGACGCAGGGCGAACAGATCCGGCGGCAGATCGGCTACATGAGCCAGAAGTTCGCGCTCTACGACGACCTCACGGTGCGCGAGAACCTCGACTTCTACGCGCGCATCTACGGCCTCTCGGGCGCCCGTCTGAAGACGCGGATCGACGCTGCCATCGAGCTCACGCACATCGGACCCTACATCGATCGCCGCGCAGGGCAGCTCTCCGGGGGCTGGAAGCAGCGGCTCGCGCTCGGCGCCGCGCTCATGCACGAGCCACGCGTCGTGTTCCTCGACGAGCCGACCGCCGGCATCGACCCCGTCGCGCGTCGCGAGCTGTGGGACCTGCTCTTCCAGCTCGCCGCCCAGGGCATCACGCTGCTCGTCACCACGCACTACATGGACGAGGCCGAGCGCTGTGCCGAGGTCGGCTACCTCTATCTCGCAAAGCTCCTCACCACCGGCACGCCGGATCAGCTGAAGCGCCTGCCCTCCATCAACAAGCCCGGCACGCAGCGTCTCGAGATCGAGGTCCGCGACACCGCGCGCGCGCTCGCCTGGCTCCGCGCGCAGCCCTGGACCACCAGCGCCACGATCTTCGGCCAGGCCGTGCACGCGGTGCTCTCGGACTCCGTGGACGATGTCCTCGCCCGCCTGCAGCACGCGGGCTTTCCAAACGCCACGGCGCGCCCGATCGCGCCGACGCTCGAGGACGTCTTCGTCACGCTCACCGAGCAGGCCGCCGAGGCGCGGCGCAGAGAAGGCAAGGCCTAGCGCATGTGGAGCTCGTTCATCGCGATCTTCCGCAAGGAGTTCATTCACATCGTTCGCGACCGCGGCGTGCTCATCATGGCGTTCACGATCCCGGTGTTCCAGCTCCTGCTGTTCGGCTTCATCGATCAGAACGTCAAGAACCTGCCGACGGTCGTCGTCGACCAGGACCACTCGACGGCCAGCCGCGAGCTCATGGATCAGATGCGCGCGTCGCGCACGTTCGAGATCACGCGCATCACGGACAGCTCGCACGAGGCGCGCATCGAGATCATCGCCGGTCGCGCGCGCGTCGGCGTCGTCATCCCGCCCAACTTCCAGGGCAAGCAGCTCCGCACCGAAGGCGCGCAGGTGCTCGTGCTCATCGACGGCTCCGACTCGAACGCCAGCGCGCAGGCGCTCGCGTCGATCAACGGGCTCATCGCGCAAAAGAACCTCGCCGCGATCCAGAAATCGACTGGCCGCATCGGCCAGCCGCTGTCCGCGCAGCCCGTCATCATGTTCAACCCCGACGGGAGGACGGCCAACTTCATCATCCCCGGCCTCATCGCGATCCTGCTGCAGATCGTGGCGCTCGTGCTCGCGGCCGTCGCGATCGTTCGAGAGCGAGAACGCGGCACCCTCGAACAGCTGCTCGTCACACCCGTGGATCCGCTCGGCCTCATGCTCGGCAAGCTCGTGCCCTACCTCGTCGTCGGGATCTGCGAGATGTTGCTCGTCCTGTTCCTGATGCGCTTCGCGTTCGACGTGCCGATCCGCGGCAGCCTGCTGTTCCTCTTCGCCGTCGCCGTCGTCTACATCGCGTCGCTGCTGGCGCTCGGACTCTTCATCTCGACGCGCGCGTCCACCCAGGCGCAGGCGCAGCAGATGGCGCAGATGTTCCTGCTCCCGTCGATCTTCTTGTCGGGCTACATCTTTCCCGCCGAGGGTCTGCCGTTCGTGCTGCGCTGGATTGGCCGGCTGTTCCCCGCGACGCACATGATCGCGATCATGCGCGGCGTCATCCTGCGCAACGCCGGGCCGATGGAGCTCTTGCCGAACATCGCGGCGCTCATGGTCATCTCCACGCTGCTCATCTGGGGAAGCGTGCGCAGCTTCCGGAAAGTCTCGCTGTAAGCTCGTCGGATGAGACGATCGCTGCTGGCCCAGCTCACCGCGACACCCATCGAAGCGCCATGTGGCGAAGCGTGGAGTGCGATGCGCGGCACCGGCGTCGTGCGGCACTGCGGCTCGTGTGCTCGTGACGTCTACGATCTGTCGTCGATGACGGCGCAGCAGGCGGAGGTGCGCCTCCTCAACGCGCACGATCTCGCTCCGTGCATCCGCTACGCGCGCGACACCGACGGCAGCGTGGTGCACCTGGCCGCGGCGACGCCGTACCCGCCGTCTTCCTGGGCCCCGCGCGGCGTTGCCGTGGCGACCGCGCTCGGCGTGACACTCGTGGCTGCCACACTGCACGCCGAGACGCCGAAGCAGCCCGCGCAGTGCGTCGCATACGCGCAGCCCGTCCTCGCCGCTGCGGCCGCGCCACAGGTCGGTGGAGCGGCCGCGCCTGCCGCCGCGCCACCGATGGCCGCACCGCCGATGCCGCCGATCGCGGAGCCGCTGGGTGGTGCGCCGCCGCCGGCACAGGAGCAGGCCATCTACGGCACGCTGTCGATGAAGAGCAAGCTGCCGCGCAGGGTCACGCTCATCGGCATCCCGCTCGTCGCGCCGCTGCCGAGCTACCTGCTCACGCCGGGCACGTTCATCGCCGACGTCGTCGAGCCCGACGGGAAGGCGCGCCACGTGCGGTTCGTCATCAGGAAGGACAAGACGACCGTCGTCGACCTCGACGCGCCGACGAAGAAGCGGCGCTGATGCGGCTCGCGCTGCTCATGATGATGTGGCCTCTCGTCGCGCACGCCGCACCGAAGGGCGAGAGGCCGATCGCGTCGACGCCGCTCGCCGCGAAGGTCGATGGCAAACCCGTCGCGGTGAAGTCGGTGGTCGCTTCTCTCCGCATGGGCCAGCCCGTGATCGAGCTCTATGACGCGAAGCTCACGCTCTGCGCCGCGACGGAGACCGTCGGCAAGGAGCACCTCTTCGCGCGCATCGTCGGCATCCCTTGGACGAAGGGCACGACGTCGTTCGGCCGGGCGACCAGCAGCGCGGCGACGCTCGCGTTCCTCGACGCCGAAGCGCACGAGCGCCCCTGCTGCAAGGACCACGCATGGAGCGGCCGCGTCGATATCCTCGACGCCCCGACCACCGGGGCTGGCAAGCTCCGACTCCGCCTCGATGACGGCGACGCCGCCGGTGCCACGGCGGCCGAGGGCCAGGCCGAAGTCCTCGTCTGCACGACGCCCGAATAAGGGGTCGTCAACCGGCGGTCAGATGCCCAGCTTCTTGGCGACCTCGGCGACGGCCTCGGTGTTGTGGATGGGCGAGAGGTGGCTGAGCAGAAACTCTTTGACCGACGTCTCGAGCTTGGCGAGCGCGGCGCCATCGATGTCGAGCCCGGTCGCGAACTCGCCGATGATCTTCTTCTCCTCGTCGGTGATCTTGCCATCCGCCCAAGCGAGCAGCAGCGACGTCTTCACGAAGAGCTGACGCTGCTCCTTCTCGGGTAGCGCCGCACCGAGCTCCGCGACCGAGATGGCCGCGCCACGCTCGAGCGCCGCGAGCGCCGCCGCGCCGCCGCCGACATCGGACCAGAACGAGGCGACGAGCGCCTCTTCACGCTCGTGCAGACCATCGACCTTGGCGACGGCATAAAGGCCGCGCGCGATGGCCTCGGCGGCGGGCTGCGACAGGGCGATCTCGGGAAAGAAGTCGTTCATGGCTACTCCTGCTTGGGGGGAAACTTCTAGCGACGGGTGCCGATCTGCGCGCGCAAGGTGTTCATGCGGACCTGGAGCTCGTCGGCGGTGAGCTCGGCGTACTTCTTCGGGAGCATGCGACGGTTCGACGCCTCGAACACCGCGAGCAGCTCCATGAACTCGAGCATCACGCTGTCGTGTGCCGGCATGTAGTCGATGACGGCGCGATCGAGCTCGGCGATGCCGACGGGCCGCTCCACCTCGTCGTCGCCGACGGCGTAGTCGTTCGCGAGCATCACGACGGCCTCGAGGTCGGCGTTCGAGTAGCCGACGAGCCGTGCGAGCTTGTCGCGATCGCGCGGGAACTCGAGCGTGTTCGTCACCGCGTGCTTCTTGAGCTGCGCCTTGACGACGCGCTCGACCTCGTCCGTGGTCTGCGGATAGAGGAACGGGATCTTCCGGTCGAAGCGGCCGGCGCGCTTGATGTCGACGTCGAGCTTGTCGGGACGGTTGGTCATGAGCAGGAACAGGACACGACCGCGGTTCTCCGTGTCGCTCATGAACTCCTTGATGCGCGCGATGACACGCGACGAGGTACCGCCATCGCCGTCGCCATCGCCGCCGCCGAACGCGCGGTCTCCCTCGTCGATGATGACGATGATCTGACCGATGGCGCGGATCACCGACAGGATGCGCTCGAGGTTGCCTTCCGTCGCGCCGACCCACTTGCTGCGGAAGTTCTTGAGCTTGATCGCGGTGAGGCCGCACTCCTTGGCGAACGCCTCGGCGATGAACGTCTTGCCGGTGCCCATCGGCCCCGTGAACAGGATGCCCATCGGGCAGCGGCTGCGACGACCCTCACGCATGTTCTCGGCGACGGTGAGCAGGTCCTTCTTGACCTCCTCCATGCCTCCGACGACCTCGAACCCGTGCTGCGGATCGACGAACTCGATGAGGCCGAAGCACTCGCGCTCGATGATCTCGCGCTTGCGTGCCGCGATGAGCTTGTCCACCTCGGCGCGCGAATCCGAGCTGGGCTCGGGTGACTTGCCGTCGGGCGCGATGAGCTTCTTCACCGCCTCCTTGCTCATGCCCTGCGTGATGATCGAGAGCTTGTCCGCGCGCTCGAGCTGCTCGGGCGTGGGCTTGTCACCGGCGCCCAAAAGCGCGAGCAGGTAGCGACGACGATCTTCCTTGTCCTCGTCGCTGCTCGTGGTCTCGGGCGCGAGGATCGCCTTGATCTGGATGAGCTTCAGGCCCGCGGTGAGCTCGGCGAGGCGCGCGATGTCGTGCTCCGACAGCGAGCCATCGAGGAACCGGACGAGGGCCGCGCGCTCCTCCGTCCGCGGCATCGGCACCTTCACCGTCGCCACGCGAGGATTGGAGACGAGCTTCGGGTGCAGATCGGTGAGGTTCTCGAGCGTGAGGATCACGAGCGAGTCCGACTGCTCGAGCGAACGCATCAGCGACCAGCGATGCAACGTGACGGCCGCGGCGCGATCGTCCACCGTCGAGAACGAGGTCTCGCCGGCGGGCGCGATGCTGTCCGCGTACTCGAGCACGAGCGCGACGCGATCTTGCGTGGTGAGCGCCTTCTCGAGCACGGGCAGCACGTCGGCCGGCGCCTTCTTGAGGACGAGATCCTCGAAGCCATCGATCGGCATCTTGCGCTTGGCAAAGCGCACGCCCGTCGAGACGTTGTAGACGAGGATGGTGTCCTTCGACCTGGCGAGGAGCACCTGCGAGAGGAACTCCGTGAGCGAGTACAGCTTGCCCTCGTGGAGCAGGATGTCGTGCACGTTGTTGTGCAGCACGAACTGCGATGCCTCGCCACGCAGGTAGCGGCGGCGGAGCTCATCGGCCCAATCGGGGAGCTGATTCGACGACTGAAGGGTGGTCACCGAGAGCGACCATATCACGATGCCTTTGCCCCGCGACGCGACGCGGGCGGGAGCGGCTGCTCGCGCTCTCCGCCTGTCACCACGGTTCGAGTCACGACACGCCGGACATGGCCGAGTTGCCGGAACTGTCGCCCGTCTACCCGGCGCTCGCGACGCCCGACGTGCCGCAGGTCGTGAACTCTGGTGGGCCGGTGCTCATCAGCCCGCAGGTCGTCACCATCACGTTCGACGGCGACGATTCGACCGCGCAGCTCGAGGACCTCGTCGGCAAGCTCGGCGCGACCGACTACTGGGGGACCGCCACGGCCGAGTACGGCGTCGGACCGCTCTCGCTCTACAAGACGGTCCACATCGGTGCCGACGAGCCCGCACCGACCACCATCACCGACACGGAGATCGAGGCCTGGCTCCACAGCCGAGCTCACAGACCATCGACGCCATCTTCTACCCGGCCACGACGACGATCACGCAGGGCACCGGCGCGAACGCGAGCAAGAGCTGCGCGGAGTTCGGCGGGTACCACAACGACGCGGTCATCAGCACCGGCACGCAACGCATCGCCTACGCGGTGCTCCCGCGCGGCACCGATCCGAGGATCGCCACGCTCGGCTACCTCACGGCAACCGCGAGCCATGAGCTCATCGAGGTGGCGAGACCACGGACACGTGCGCGAAGCCACCGCGAACTTCAAGCCCGCTGGCTTCGACTACTACGTGCAGCGCAGCTGGTCGAACGCAGCGGCGACCGCGG
>JBDTCO010000209.1:0-2997 GCA_039923495.1 Polyangia bacterium | reverse complement strand
AGTCGAGCGCGCGATCCTGCTCGGCCGTCATGCCGTCCGCGCGACGCATCTCCTCGACGGACAGGAGGATGAGCGTGAGCGGCGTACGGATCTCGTGGTTCACGTTCGCGAACAGGCGCGCGCGTGTTTGCTCGGCGGCCTCGAGCTTGGTCACCGTCTCGGACAGCGCATCGCGTGCGCGGCTCAGCTCCTCGGTGCGCTGGTGCACGCGCAGCTCGAGGTGCTGCTGGGCATCCACCAGCGCCGCGTACGCACGCGCGCCGTGCAGCGACATCGCGACGGTCGGCGCCACGATCTCCGCCAGTGCGGCGCGTTCGACGGCGTTCGCGTCCGGCGCGTACCAGAGCGCCACGAAGCCGAGTGGCTCACCCCGCGCGTCGAGCCTGTGGCTGAGGTGCGGCGCGCCGTCGATCGCGCCGGCCCACGCCTCGCGCGACAAGGATCCGTCGAGGACGACGCGCGCTCCGGCGAAGCGCCCGATGTCGACGAACGCGTGGGCGACGGCCTCGATGGTGCTCGAGAGATCGAGGTCGGCCTGCACGACCTGCGAGATGCTGTATGCGGTTTCGAGCTGCATGGCCTGTGCAGCGACGATCTGCTTCGCAGACTCGAGCTCGAAGTAGCGAGCGCTCAGGTCCTCGTTGACCGCCTTCAGCGCGCGCCCCGCGCGGAGCGCGTTGAAGGGCCACATCACGAGCCGGCGCAACCACGCGAACAGCGCGTTGCGCGGCGAGTACGTCACGAAGAAGCGCGCGCCCGACGGTGTGGGCTCGATGCGCACCTCCGCGGGCGGCTCACCCATGATGCGCGCGATCTGCACCATCGCGCCCCGAGAGACGCGCATGAAGATCTCGCTCGGCACGAGCCCGTCGCGCAGGCGCAGCGTGATGATGGCCTGCGTCGCCGAGGTCTCCACGATGCTGGGCTCGACGCACGCGAACGACGCGCGCACGGGACTGTCGGGGCCGTAGAGCCAGAGGAAGAAGTCGCGCGCATTAAAGAGCAGGCGTGCCATGAGCACGAACGGCTTGATGATGGTGCCGCGGGCGAACGCGCCGCCGATGTGCTCGAGCTCGTCGAGCGAGTAGAAGCGATGAAAGTTTTCGAGGATGGCCGTGAAGGTCGACCAGTCGATGCGGGCGTTTCGGTCCTTCAGCGTGGCGAGGTCGACGTCGATCCCACGGACGAACTCGCTATCGGAGATGCCACGCCGCCGCGCATCCTTGAAGAAGTCCTCCAGCGATTTGCACGATACGTCGCTCACGCTGAAGGCTCCCGGGGATGGTGTTTCTCGTCGGTCAGCGTCCCCAGCGCACGAGCGCGCCCGACCAGGTCATCCCACCGCCGCCAGCGTACATCGCGACGAGGTCCCCGTCCTTGATCAAATTCTCGCGGACTCCGACCTCGAGCACGAGCGGCACGTTGGCGCCCGTCATGTTGCCCGCCCACGAGAACGTGTCGACGGTGCGTGCATGCTCAAGGCCGATGATCTTCTGCGCCGCTGTGCGGAACCACGCGCTCGCCTGGTGACACGCGAAGAAGTCGACGTCCTTCATCGTCACGCCGGCCTGCAACGCGCAGTCGGTGAGCACCTGCTTGCCGAGATCTGCCGAGGTGAGGAGCATGCGGCGACCCGTCATTGGATCGAGCGTGCGCAGCGCGAGCTTGCCGCCCTCGTACCAGGGGTTCGCGTCGTTCTCGACGCACGCGGGCAGCGCGCGGATGCACGAGCCGTCGTTGCGCGAGACCACGGAGAGGATGCCGTGACCCTCGGAGACGGGACCCAGCACCATCGCCGTCGCGCCATCGCCGTACCACACGGAGTGCGCGTCGCGCTTGTCCATGAGGCGCGAGATCGGGGAGGACTGGATCACGAGGGCGTACTTGCAGCGACCCGAGCGCAGGATGAGGTCCGCGGTCTGGAGCTGCAGCATGAAGCCGTTGCACGCGCCGTTCGTCTCGAGCGCGAGGATGTCCGGGCGCATGCCGAGGCGCATGTGTACCGGAGCCGCGTTGCTGGCGCAGAGATAGTCGGGAGCCGTCGAGGTGAGGAGCAGGAGGTCGATGTCGTTGCCCGTGAGGCCGGCGTTCGCGAGCGCGCGCTCACCGGCGAGCGTCTCCATGTCGCACGACGATTGATGCTCGCCGATGACGCGACGTTCGAGGCCACCGTCGAACGGATCGGCTGCGTTGCGGTCCATCTCGGCAGCGGTGAGCAGCACGCCCTCCGTGTGCGGGATCCCCTCGGGGATCGCTCCACGCGTCATGCGGTTCAGGCGCTTCTTCTTCCACCCCGCGACGTCGTCTGCCGGCCACCAGTCGTTGGTGCGGACGTGGTCGGGGAGGTAGGTGCCGAGGCCGAGGATGCCGATGTTCATGTTCGTCTCCATCAGTTGCGGGGCTGCTCTTGCGGGGCTGCTTGCATGACCTCGTAGCGCGCGCTCGAGAGCATGCGCACCTCGCGGTCGATCTGGATGTCGAGGACGATGGGCCCGTCCTTGCTGAGCGCTGCGAGGTCGAGCTTCGTGATCTGGTCGGGGCCGGTGATGCGGATGGCGCGAGCGCCGAGGCCTTCGGCCGTGCGCGCGACGTCCAGCTGGCCGAGCTGGAACCCGGGCGTGCGGCCATAGACGGCCGCGTAGCCGATGTCGCACATGCCGTAGCGACCGTCGTTGAGGATCGCGAACACGATCGGCAGGCGTGCGTGCGCCGCCGCCGCGATGGCCGGCAGCGCCATCGTGTAGCCGCCGTCTCCTGCGATCGCCACGACAGGATCGCCGGGCGAGCCCGCTGCGATGCCGAGCGCCATGCCGATGCCCGACGCCATCGACGCGAGCCCGAGCGCGACGCTGAAGCAGCGCGCATCGTCGATGCCGAGGTAGTGCAAGGCGTACAGCGTGTGCTCGCCGGAGTCGCACGTGTAGCGTGTGCTCGCGGGGAGCGTGCGCTGGAGCTCCCACAGCGCGCGCTGCGGCGTGATGCGCCGCTCGGGGCCGA